>JBILDU010000050.1:0-21488 GCA_044352465.1 Bdellovibrionota bacterium | reverse complement strand
CGCGGGGAGTCTTGGGGAAGAGCTCGAACCAAGGAAGTATAGCAGCCGTGAGGTCCCCGTCCAACCGCGTCGCGTGAGCTACACTAAATGGCTGGGAAAGCTCGCGCCGGAGCGATTTGAGCGTACCGCCACACCCGAGCTTAGCTCCGATGTCACGCGCGAGCGAGCGTATATACGTTCCCTTGGAGCAAACACACACAAAGTCGAAGCCCGTTACCTCAACATTCTTAATATGGAGCTCGTAGACCGTGATCCGACGGGGGGCGAGCTCAACATCGACTCCCTGACGGGTTAAGGCATACGCTCTTTTGCCACCCACCTTGAGAGCTGAGACTTTTGGTGGCACCTGCTGGATGGAGCCAACGAAGGAAGCCGCCACGCGCTCTATATTCTCACGGGTAACGGAGATCGGTGACCTTGAAAGCACCTCACCACTTATATCATCTGTCGAGGTCGTTAACCCGAGCTCGACCGAACCGGAGTAGGTTTTTATTCCGGCTTCCGCATGAGCTGCGAGCCTTGTTGCTCGTCCTAAGAGACAAACGAGGAGCCCCGAGGCTCCAGGGTCTAGCGTACCCGCATGACCTATCTTTTCACACTGGAGGAGCCATTTGACCTTCCCCACCACCTGCGCGGAGCTGATTTCGGTCGGCTTGTCGATGAGAAGTACCCCATCGATGGCACACCGCTTGCGGCGAGCAGGGCTCCCCTCAGACATCACCTGCTCCAAACGTGTTCGGTTTCAGAATATCTCTCATCTTATCTCGACCTCAGATTCGGCATCGCCTTATGCCGCGATGGCTAACGCAGGAGGCGTTTGGAGCGACGCTTTGCTAGGGTGCAACCGTCTCTCTCCCGGCAGATCGTGGAGCGAGTCAAAAATGGCCTGAGCCCCTTTTTGAAATCAGCCCCCGCTTCTCAAACGTGAATACGTCTCGCAAGCCTGTTAGGTACTCCCTACTCTTCGGTTCAGTAACGCCTCGAGCTTCTGCAGCAGCAATGGCCGTAGCTCAGCGGCATCGCGACGCCAGCGGAATCCCGCCGCCATCTTGTGCCCGCCACCCCCAAAAAACTGGGCCACCTCAGAGACATCGAGCTCCGGCGATTTCGACCGAAGACTCACTCGCCATAACTCGGGATCTTGCTTTAAAAGCACCGCAATCTCTACGCCAACGATATCACGCCCCCTCTCCACCAGTGGGTCGGCATCCTCGGGGAGCGCTCCGTGCGCCTGAAACATCGCTTGCGTGACGGCGATCACGCTGATTCGGCCCCCGGCAAGGAGCTCCATCCGATTGACTGCATCGGCATGAAGCTTCACGAGTGCGAGGCTATCGCTCCCGTAAAGAGCCTGACTTACTTTGGCGGGCAGTGCGCCGGCGGAAACGAGCTTTTCAGCCACGGCAAAGGTCTTCGCCGCGGTCGAGGCATAACGGAAAGAGCCTGTGTCAGCTGAAATACCAGCGAAGAGACACAGCGCCACCTCCGCAGAAATCGGCGCGTGGAGTGCCTCGAGAAGGTCGAAAACTATCTCCGATGCCGAGCTCGCGGAGTCAATTACGTAATTGAGGTGCCCGAACAGATCGTTCGAAGCGTGATGATCGATATTTATGATCTTCGGAAATCGGCCGAGCCCATCCTTCAGAGTCTCACCGATTCTCTTTTTGTCGCCACAGTCACACGTAATCAACAGGTCCCAAGCTCCCTCTGGAAATGAATTGGCAACTTCTGCCACACCTGGGATAAAACGGTAACGGGGCAGCACCCCATTTTCATTGATGCAGACGACCTTCTTTCCAAGCTGTCGCAGAGCCAGGGTGAGGCCACAACTTGAGCCGTAAGCGTCAGCATCGGGATTGTAATGACTCAGAACAACGATCGACTGAGCCGCATGAATAGCCGCGGCGAGAGCGGTCAGGGGTTCTCCTCGGTACGTCATAGTAGGCTCCCCAAAAAAAGAAGTCTCCGCTACTCCGGGGTGTCGTCACCCTCTATCGTTTCCTCCCGAGCTTCACCTTCCGCTCGAATACGAGCGAAGAGACGATCGATAGAATCGGAGGTATCAAATGTGTCATCGTAGTAGAATTTAAGCTCAGGAACGAACCGAATTCCTAGTTCGGCTGCGATCGCCCGACGAAAAAGTCCCGCCGCGCTCGCAAAAGCCTCAGCCACCTCCGCATGACGCTCTTCGTCACCGCCAACCATCCAATACACTTTGGCTTGGCGCAGATCCGGGCTAACGACAGCCGAGGTAATCGTGACGAGCGAAAAGCGCGGGTCAGCCACCCGCTGAAGCTGCAGGGCGATCGAATTACGAATCTGCTCCGCAATTTTATGGACCCGACGCTGCTTGGCCATACGCTCTTACGCTGCTCTCACCGAGGACCTTATTCAAGGGTCGCGGCGATCTCCTTAATCTCGTAGACCTCGAAAATATCACCGACTTTGACGTCGTTGTAATTTTCGATGCCGATACCACACTCGTACCCAGCTTGAACCTCGCGCACGTCGTCCTTAAAGCGACGCAAGCTCGACATCTTACCCTCGTGAATAACCCGGCTATCACGCACGAGGCGCACATTCGCACCGCGCTTGACCACACCTTCGACCACATAAGATCCAGCGATCGCGCCGATCTTCGGTACCATGAAGGTCTCACGAACTTCGACTCGACCGAGGCGCGCCTCTTGCTTAATCGGCGCCAGAAGTCCCGCCATCGCTTTCTTCACATCATCGATGAGCTCGTAAATAATCCGATAGAATCGGACCTGCACACCGATATTTTCGGCATCTTGAAGCGCGCGCGGCTCTCCCCGAACCCCGAATCCAATCACGATCGCTTTGGATGCGATGGCGAGCTGGATATCGCTCTCGTTCACCCCACCAACGGCGGCGTGAAGCACACGCACCTTCACCTTATCGGTCGAGAGCTTCTCTAGCGAAGCCTCCACGGCTTCGACAGAACCGTGCACGTCAGCCTTCAAGATGACGTTGAGCTCAGCCGCCGCCACATTTTGGGCCCGCTTTGCAAACTCTTCGAGGCTGATCGGCCCGGTAGCCAGAGCACGCTGCTCCTTCGCCAGCTTCTTGGCCGCGCGATTTGCCGCGATTTCGCGAGCATCCGACTCGCTCTCTACCACCATGAGGTCATCCCCCGCTGATGGCACACCACTCAGCCCGGTGATCTCAACCGGCATCGAGGGGCCCGCCTCTTCCACTGCGGCGCCGTTAAAATCGAGCATCGAACGTATCCGTCCCGACTCGGGGCCAGAGACGAAGATATCGCCCAAACGGAGCGTTCCGCTCTGCACGAGTACCGTGGCTACCGTACCCCGCCCGCGGTCCTGGCGTGCTTCGATGATCGTACCACGTGCGCGCCGTTTCGGATTTGATTTAAGTTCTTTCACTTCAGCCTGGAGGAGCACACCCTCAAGAAGCTCAGCGATGCCGGTCTTTTTGAGCGCCGACACACCAAAGAACATGGTTTCACCACCCCACTCTTCCGGCTGCAAACCGTGCTCGGTGAGTTGTTGTTTCACCCGATCAGGCTGCGCATCGGGCTTATCGACTTTATTAACCGCAACAACGATCGGCACACCGGCAGCCTTGGCGTGATTAATCGCCTCGATGGTTTGAGGCATAACGCCGTCATCCGCCGCAACGACCAAAATGACAATATCAGTCACCTGCGCACCCCGCGCACGCATCGACGTAAAGGCTGCGTGGCCCGGAGTGTCGATAAAGGTGATCTTACGGCCATCGGCCAACGTAACACTGTACGCGCCGATATGCTGGGTGATCCCCCCTGCCTCACGCGCTGCAACCGAGGCACTCCGGATCGAATCGAGCAACGAGGTCTTGCCGTGGTCGACGTGGCCCATCACCGTGACAACCGGGGGACGGGGTACCATGTCAGCGGGGTCCTCCGCTGGCTCAGCGCCGAAGATATCCCCCTCTTTGAATTCGGTTGACTCCAGCGTGAATCCGAAATCCTCGGCCACGATGGTCGCCGTGTCTTGGTCGATCATCTGATTGATCGTCGCCATAACACCAAGCTGCATCAGTTTCGCGATGATCTCACCAGACTTAAGACTCATCTGTCTGGCAAGCTCACCCACTGAGATGGCTTCCTCCATCTTGACGACCCGCTTCGAAGCGCGCGGAGTCGTTAACTCGGTTTGGGAGCTGCGATCCTCCCCGCGCTCACCCGACTTTCTCGATTTCGGACCACGTCGACCGCCGCCGTGACCATCGTAGTCGAGGAAGTCAACCCGGCTAATCTCACGCCGCTTTCCCTTCTTCTTTGACTTCTTCTTCCAGTCCTCTTCGTCCTCGCCCTCTGTTGGAGCGACCGGAGCTGCTGGAGCCCATGATTTTTCGAGCTTCGGCGCCTTCTTTTGGGGCAATTCAATCCGGCCGAGAATCTTTGGCCCGATAGTCTTCGTCGCTACTACTGCGACCGGGGCTTCGGCTACCTTGGCTGGGGCGGCCTTCGCTGGAGCGATTGGGGGCGCCTCGAGCGGAGCCGGCGGCGCTTCAGGAGCAGCAACTTCAACAGGCACCACTTCGACCTCGGGAACCTCCGGCACCTCTTCTTCGGCGGCCGGAACCGGCGCCTCTGGGAGCTCCGCCGGACGGACGAATAGATCCTCCGCCGCCTGGAGTTCAGGCGATACGGACGCAGCTTCTAGCTCCGAGACCTGCCCTGCATCAGCCGTACCGGCGACTTCGTCGGTCGCCTTCCGCCGACGAATCACGTTACCCTTGCGACGCTCGACTATCGCCTCGGTAGTGCCCGAGAGCTTATCCACCCGGGTGGTGACCACCTCGCTATCTTTCGCTGGGGCCATCGCCTGGCGGAGTATCGATCGCCGAATCTGGTCGGCCTCATCAGCGTCGAGGGAGTTCGAGTGGGAAGTCTTACCCGGCATTCCGAGCTCTTGGGCACGCATCAACACGACGCGATTATCAACGCCCAATTCCTTCGCCAACTCGTATATTCTCATTTTTGACATAACTAGCTTATAAGCACGCTGCGCTAAAAAAACTTCACCTCGCTCGAGGCCTTTTCTACAACCCTAAAACCGAACTCTCCGACCACGCTCCTTCGAGCTCGCCGTTTCTGTCTCGGGGTTAAGCCCCTCGATCCGATCTCGAACCGCATCCATTGCGGCGACGAGCCCCTCGCGGGTGAGCTCCTCCCCACACCTGAGCGCAAACCGCCAACGGTTTACCTCGCTCATCCGACTCCAACACCGCACCTGGGGGTGAACATACCCACCCCGCCCTGGCTTGACGTGGAGAGCATCCCACTCAAAACCTTTCTCTCCACACACGAAGCGAAGGAGCAAACCCTTCGCTTCGCTTCGGCCACACGAGACACACCTTCGTCGCTGCCCCGCCATGGTTCCGTTACAACCGCGGAGTCGGGCGCAAGAAGCCGTCGGTGGCCTCCTTTATCGAAGTCATCTCCTCTTCACCCATCCCTTCAATCGCTAAAAGATCGTTGGGATCAGCCTCAACGAGGCTCTGAATCGTTGAGTATCCACCACCAAGAAGCATCTGCTTCAGCTCAGCAGAAAGGGTGAGCTTATCGAGATCGGTTACCGTTGAAGGTTTCAAAGAAGCCTCACGCTCCCCCTCAGTTTCGAGCCGATCCACATACTCCCGCGAGTTCTTGAGGATCTCTGAGGCGAGCTCAGCACTAATGCCCTCAACCTCCATAAGCTCCTCAAGGGTCGCCTCAGACACATCTTTGGCGCTGCGATACCCTTCCTGAAAGAGCAACTCAGCGTGAGTAAAGTTGATATTCGGAATCGCCTCAAGCGATTGACGCGCCCGCTTCGTCTCTTCCTCAGCAACCGAGACACTGCGAACATCGAGCTTCCATCCTGAGAGACGGCTTGCCAGCTTCACGTTCTGACCCCGCCGACCGATCGCCAGGGCCAACTGGTCATCCGCAACGATGACCTCCATCGAATGGTTCTCGTCATCGAGAACCACACGAGCGACCTCCGCCGGCGACAATGCGCGGGCGACGAAAGACGGCTCATCGGGGGTCCAGGTAATGATATCGATGCGCTCACCCCGCAGCTCTTGCACCACCGCTTGAACACGTGACCCCTTAATACCGACACATGCCCCGACCGGATCGACGTTCATGTCGTTCGATGAGACCGCGATCTTCGCCCGCTCGCCGGGCTCACGCGCCACCGCCTTGATCTCGACGACCTTCTCGGCGATCTCCGGAACCTCGAGCTCAAAGAGCTTCTTCAAGAAATCGGGGTGGCTTCGGGTCAACACGATCTGAGGCCCACGAGCCGAGCGATCGATATCGAGGATCATCCCCCGCACCCGGTCGCCCTGACGGTACCGCTCGCGCATGATCTGCTCGCGTTTCGGGAGAATCGCTTCCGTTCGTCCGAGATTGACGATCACGTTGCCGCGATCATACCGCTGGACGATGCCATTGATGAGCTCGCCCTTGCTATCTTTGTACTCCTCGAAGATGACGCCACGCTCGGCGTCCCGCACCTTCTGAATGATCACCTGCTTGGCGGTCTGGGCAGCGATACGACCTAAGGCACTCGTATCGAGCTTCTTCCCGAGCTCATCTCCCACCATCGCCTCGGAGTCATACTCCTTGCGAGCCTGATCAACCGTAATCTCAGTGTCCGGGTCCTCGACACGATCGACCACCGTCTTAAACTCGATAACTTCGATCTCGCCCGAGTCCTCATTAAACTTCGTCTCAAGGTTCAAACCGTGACCGTAATGCTTTCGCGCCGCAGACAACATCGCCGACTCAATCGCTTCGACAAGAACTTGTTTGTCGATACCCTTATCGCGACCGATCTGACCAAGAAGTGCGTTGAGGTCGATGGACATAGTATTCACCGCTCACTAAATAAAAAATCTACTCGGGCTTGAGTTATCTCCCCCAGCGGAACCGCCCGACGGACCGCAGGAGCTTTGGCTTGCTCGGCTTCAACGTCGATCTGCACGACCGTACCGTCAAAACCAACGAGCACTCCTTTCAGAACTTCGCTCTTGCCCCCCGGAGTCGCGACCGTCAACTTTACTCGCTCTCCCACAGCACCACCAAAATGCTCGGACCGCGAGAGCTTTCGATTCACTCCGGGACTTGAAACCTCGATGAGCCAATCTCCCGGCAGAACCTCGTCAACGTTTTCAAGGTTTGTGATGCGTTTGCTTATGCGAACACAATCCTCGATCCCGACTCCCTTCAGGTGGGAGTCCTCGCCGTGCGGGCGCCAAATGAACACCCGCAAGGTCCCCCGCCCACTTGGCGGAGCCTCGAGATCGAAAAGCTCTAGCCCCGCCTCGCGCACGATCCCCTCGATGACACCCCACAAGGTATCACGCTGCGAACCGACGCTCCCGACGACACCGCGCTCCACACTCCCTCCCACATCACCGCTCCTCACCCAGCTCTGGGTCGCAAACAACACAAACCCAACACGTCGCACAGGCGAAGCCCATGAGACGAAAGCTACCTGAAAACATTTTCCAGGTGACTCACCGGATAGAGCGGAGAACCCGCCCTAAGTTCGCTCCAACCGGACGGTTAAAGCGAGAGGAGAAAGGCAAAAGAAACATCAATTGGATAGCACGATTGAGCGGTAACTGCAACAAAGCACCAGGAGTGCCACCCCGAAATAAGGCCCTTGATACAGGCACTTGCCGCCCCCAGGCCGCTAGGGCCGACTCACAAGCCTGTGGCGCCGCGAAAAATCACCCTCCCCTCGCTGAACGAGCCGGAACTCGACACCCCGTTCAGTAAGTTTTTTACCTGCCAGAGGCTTAGCGAGCGGGCACCGGGGCAGCTCGCAGATGAAAAAACTTTCCGGTCGCCGCACGAACAGGGGGAAAAGCCCCCCTGCTTACTCCCTCGGCCTGAGTTACTCCCACTGTGCGTGAAAAGCCCCAGCCTTATCCTTGCGTTCAAAGGTATGGGCACCGAAGAAGTCTCGTTGGGCCTGGGTAAGGTTCTGGGGCAACTCGGCGCTGCGGTAGCTATCGAAGTAGGCCAGCGAGGAGCTAAAAGCGAGCGTTGGGATACCCCGCTCCGCCGCCATCGCCACGACCTTTCGCAGGCTGGGCACGGTCCGTTCGACCTCTGCCTTCATCGTCGGATCGAGGATCAGATTTTTCAGCCCCGGCTCGTTTCGATAGGCTCGGCGAATCTCATCAAGAAACTTGGCTCGAATAATACAACCACCCTTCCACAACGCGGCGATCTCGTGAAGCTTCAAATCCCACTTGTGCTCCACCGAAGCGGCCGCGAGCATCGCCATGCCCTGTGCATATGACATGATCTTGGAGCAATAGAGCGCATCGTGCACCGCCCCGATGAGCGCCGCACGATCTCCCGCAAAGTCGCCCACAGGCGGCGCGGCAAAAACCTTGGCCGCCGCTGCCCGCTCCAACTTAATCGAGCTCAATATGCGCGCATCGACAGCCGCCGAGAGCGCTGGGATCGCCACGCCGAGGTCGAGCGCGAGCTGCGCCGTCCACTTCCCCGTTCCCTTTTGAGCTGCCGCATCGAGGATCTTATCGACGAGATATCCCGCCCCCTCGTCATCCCGCCGTCGAAAGACCTTCGCAGTGATCTCGATAAGGTATGACGACAAAACACCGCCGTTCCATCGATCGAAGATCCCCGCCAGCTCCTCCGGCTGACAGTGAAGGGTACGCCGCAGAATATCGTAGGCCTCCGCGATAAGCTGCATATCGCCGTACTCGATACCATTATGCACCATTTTAACGAAGTGACCGGCTCCGTCGGGCCCAACGTAGGCCGTGCACGGACCATCAACCTGGGCCGCGATCTTTTCAAACATCGGAGCCATGATCTTCCACGCATCGTACGGCCCACCAGGCATTAAGCTGGGGCCTTTGAGCGCTCCTTCCTCGCCCCCGGAGATCCCCACGCCGAGGAAATTGATCCCCGCCTCTTTGCACCGCTTCTCCCGGCGCTGGGTATCGGTGAAATAAGTGTTCCCCCCATCGATGATAATGTCGCCTTTACTCAGGAGCGGTAGGAGGCTCTCGATCACCGCATCGACGGCGGGCCCCGCTTTAATCATGATAAAGATCTGCCGGGGCGACGCCATGCTCCCGACGAACTCCTCCAAAGTTTTCCCCGCGACGAACCGTCGTCCCTGGACCTTCTCCATGAACTGAGCGGTGACATCCCAACTCCGGTTATACACCGCACACGGATAGCCGCGGCTCTCAATATTCTGAATCAGATTCGATCCCATCACGGCCAGACCGACCATTCCAACGTTGGGCTTTTCCATGAACAAACTCCTGAATCTTTCTTTCGTTTCTCGACTCGTCTTTCTGCGCTCTTGCGAAGAAACGATCCCGTAAGCCAAGATACCGCACGGGGATACACGGTTCGAACCGCTATGAAGCATACTGTTGGAGCGCTTGTTTTATCAACTTTTTTCGGGATAAGCGCCCGGGCGGAACCGATCCAACCGCCCCCATCCACCCTCTCCTTGATAGACCCCACCGCGATGGTTCGCCTCGCCTCTCTTGAACGCAGCGTCTGTGGGAGCGGTTTTATCGATCCACGGGGCTACATCGCGACTAACCTGCATATTATCCGTTCGGTATGTCCCGCGGACGACTGCGCCGGGCTTCAGCTCGCCCGCGGTGTTTCGATCGGTCAAAAGCCACAGCCCTTCGGCCCTCCCCAAAAACCCGTCATCGCCGCAACGTTGCCAGCTCTCGATGTCGGTTTTCTGGATGTCGGACTACCCCCGGGGACGATCGCTGTAGGGGAATCGATAGAGCGCGGAGAGGCGCTGACGACCATCGGATTCCCGCGGTGTGGCGAGCTGACGGTCACCCACGGCAACCTGACCTCAGCTGACCCGTTGCACCTCGAAACAACCCTCACCGGGGGCCCCGGTAATAGCGGGTCGCCGATCCTGAATGCTCGCGGGGAACTCGTGGGAATCGTCGATGAAGCGATCGGGGTACTCGATGCGCTCTTCGTCAAAACGATATCTGGAAAATCGGTTACCCTACGGGGTGGTCGACTCGATCGGACGAACTCGGCCCTGATGGCCCCCGACCCACTCCCCCGCCAACTAGAGCTCCTCACCGATTTTCACCTGGCTTTCAAGGAGCGCCCTCTCATCGGCCGACTACGGGGCAGCTTCGATTTCATGGTCGCGCTGCGTGAACTCATACGGGAAGCGCAGCTTCAGCCCCACCCCAGTGAGGCCGCCGCCGTTCTCAAACGCGGTGGGGCGATCCTCGCGGATCCCCCCCGAACAGCGACGAGTCCCGCGGCGCTTCACGCCGAGCGCCTCGCGGTGGAATATGGATTGTACGGCCAAACGAGTCTGACGAGTGGTCGGGCCCTTGAGCGGTACCGCCATGCGGTCGAGTCAGGGGGGCGGAGCCTTGCCCATCTCCCGAGCCGCGCCCCTGCGCCGACACTCGGAGATCTGAATATGGCCCTGGGCGCGTTGTGCGTCGCGACTCTCCTCGCCCTTCTCCGCGGACTCATCGGGCTTCGGAAAAAGTGGACACGCTCACCTTCTCACCGCTCCGCTTGACCTGAAAGACGTGCCCATGAACGAGCTCAACCGCGGTCAGCATATTGCCGTACACAAGGCCGGTATCGATACCGATTTTGTAGGGCAGATGAAAAAGGACGTCCTCATAGGGCGTGTGACCGAATACGACCACCCGTTCGAATCGATGAATGTTGTTAATGAACGGATCGCGAATCCAAAAAAGGTCCTCTCCGACCTGATGTAGAAGATCACGCTCGGGGTTGAGCCCCGCATGAGCAAAGATAAACTTCGGAAAAACAAGATAGCGCTCGAGATTCAAGAAAAAGGAGAGATGCCGCGCCGGTATCACCTGTTGGAACTGGTCGACCGCAATCGGCACACCTCGCGGAGCTTTCAGCCCGTAGCTCTGCGCTGTTTCAACGCCACCGTTTTCGAGGAAGATTCGCCCCATGCTGCCAGGATGACCGAGGAAGCCCAGCAGCATATCTTCATGATTACCCCGCAAAAACAAGGTTCCCGGGAACTCACGTTGAAACTCGAGCAAAAGATCAACGACCGCTCGGCTCGCGGGGCCTCGATCAACATAGTCGCCCATAAAAACGACGGTGTCGTTGCCTTCAAGCCCCGCAACCTCTTTGAGATACCGCAGCATCACCGCGAGCTCATCCGCGCAACCATGGATATCCCCAACCGCGTAGAGCCGGCGGGGCATTTGCTCGAACACACGGGGAGACGTCATGCCGCGCCTCCCCTGAGCGGCGGAAGGCACAGCTTCCCAAGAATAGCCCCATGCCGGGCACCAGTGACGCGCGGCAATGAGCTTTGCCGCCCGAGGAGCGCCTCGTGACCTAAAACGGCGAAAGCGACAGCCTCACGCGCCGCACTTGGAATCTTGAAATCCTCGGAGCGCCGTAGCACGACACCGCGCGCACCGCAGCGCGCGGCGAGCGCCTCCATGAGCACCGGATTTTCCGTTCCCCCACCAGCAACCACAAGC
This sequence comes from Bdellovibrionota bacterium, assembly GCA_044352465.1. Taxonomy (GTDB): domain Bacteria; phylum Bdellovibrionota_C; class UBA2361; order UBA2361; family UBA2361; genus JBILDU01. The sequence goes on along the minus strand of JBILDU010000050.1, from coordinate 9,929 downwards.
TCGGTGATTGCCCCCCCTCCCGGCGGAGCATAGTGGATGAGTGCCTCCGCAATCGCCCACGCCTCGAATTCGATCACGGTGCGGAGCACGTGGACATCGAGCGGGCCGCCATACCGCTGCGCCAGCCCCTCAACAAAGTCATCACCGTACGCCTCGAAACCGGTCGATTTCGGCGGAGACATCTTCACAAATTCATCGGTGGCGATGAGTTGATCAAAAAGTGGCTGTACCACCGTCCCCTTACGGGCGAGCGCCCCATCACGATCAAACGAGGCCTGCCCGTTCGTTAACCTGCGCGCAATTCGATCAAGCGGCGCATTGGCTGGCCCCACATCGAAACCGGTGATGCGATCACGCTCCGTTGCGAGGAAGGTTAGGTTGGCGATCCCACCGAGATTCAGCACCGCGCGTCCCGCTTGCCCGCCGTAAAGTATGCCGTCGGTAAACGGAGTCAGTGGAGCGCCCTCCCCTCCGAGAGCGACGTCGCGTGCACGAAAATCAAAAAATACCGGCGCTCCGAGCCGCGCGGCGATACGATCACCATCGCCGAGCTGAAGCGTTACCCGCGCCACACCGGCGCGACGGCTGTGGTGATACACCGTCTGGCCGTGAGACCCAACGACATCAAGTTCGATGGCTTTAATCTTGGCAGCTTTCAGCGCATACTGGGCAGCATCGGCAAATGACTCCCCAACGGCAGCGTGAAGCTCTGCCACACCTTGAGGGTTAAGCGCACCGACACCGCCCTGGATCCGCTCCCGCAGCGCAGCCGGATACTCACAGACGTCGGCGTGAAGAAGCTCGACCCCGGTCGTACCATGCTCCACGGTCCCCGTGAGTCGGCAGATGGCGACATCGATCCCGTTCGCACTGGTGCCCGACATAAGCCCCAAACAGAACCGCTCGCTCCGCTCGAGCGAGGACGTGAGTCGCGAAAGCCATTGAGGCAGAGGGGATTTCATCCCTCTAGTTTACTGAGGGCAGCTCAGAAGAGAAACAGGCTATTTGCAGGGCCAGCGAACGCGTCAGAAACTCAATCGGCGCAGGGGGCAGAGGTTAACTCTCGATCTTCAATACCGCGAGGAATGCCTCTTGGGGAATGGAGACGGAACCCACCTGCTTCATCCGCTTCTTGCCCTCTTTCTGCTTCTCGAGGAGCTTGCGCTTCCGTGAGATGTCACCGCCGTAACACTTCGCCGTAACGTTCTTGCGGAGCGCCTTCACCGTGGAGCGAGCGATGACTTTGCCACCGATCGCGGCTTGAATCGCAATCTCGAACATCTGCCGGTCGATCAGTTCAGAGAGCTTCTCGGTGAGCTCCTTTCCCCGCCCATACGCCTTGTCACGGTGAACGATGATACCGAGGGCATCCACCGGCTCGCCGTTGAGCTTAATATCAAGCTTCACGAGGTCGGATATCTGATACCCATTCACCTCGTAGTCAAAAGACGCGTACCCCTTCGTCATGCTCTTCAAACGATCGTGGAAGTCGAGCACGATCTCGTTCAGCGGCAATTCATAAACGATCATCGCTCGATTTTGCGAGTGGATCGACATCGAAATCTGTCGCCCGCGCTTCTCTTCGCATAACTTAAAGACGTTGCCCACATAATCCGTAGGGCAATGAATCGTGGCAGAGACGACCGGCTCCTCGATGTGCTCGATGTACTGCGTGGCGGGGAGCTTCGTAGGATTATCGACTAACACCGTCGACTTATCGTTAAGCTGAACCTTGTAGACGACGGTCGGAGCCGTGGTAATAAGATCGAGTTCGAACTCGCGCTCGAGCCGCTCCTGAATGATCTCCATGTGGAGGAGGCCCAAGTAACCGCAACGGAAACCGAACCCCAGAGCTGCCGATGTTTCAGCTTCGAAGGTAAACGACGCGTCGTTCAAGCTCAACTTCTCCAGCGCTGCGCGTAGATTGCCGTAATCAGCGGAATCGACAGGGAAGAGGCCACCGAACACCACCGGCTTCACTTCGACGAATCCAGGTAGTGGCTCGACCTTTTCGTCTCGAGCAAGCGCAACCGTATCCCCGATCTTTACATCGTGGAGATTCTTGATCGAGGCCGAGAAGTACCCCGCCTCCCCCGACTCAATACTGACGACTTCACGCGGATGTGGGGTGAATACGCCGGCTTTATAGACCTCATACTCCGCTCGTGTGCTTAGAAACTTAATCTTGTCGCCGGACTTTATCGATCCATCGAACACCCGGATCTGCACGACGACTCCCAGATACGCGTCGAACCACGAATCGTACACGAGCGCCCGTAGCGGGCCGTGCGGATCCCCGCGGGTGGGCGGCGGAACCTTATGAACGATCGCCTCCAATACGCCTTCGATACCGATGCCGGTCTTGGCGCTGATAAGCGCAGCATCTTTGGCATCGAGACCGATGACATCTTCGATCTCTTTCTTCACCCGGTCCGGATCCGCGCTGGGAAGATCAATCTTGTTGATAACCGGAACTATCTCGAGGTTATTCTCAATCGCCACGTACACGTTAGCGAGGGTCTGCGCTTCAACTCCTTGCGACGCATCAACCACCAGAAGAGCCCCCTCACACGCCGCGAGGCTCCGCGATACCTCGTAATGAAAATCGACGTGACCGGGAGTATCGATAAGATTAAGTGCGTAAGTCTTCCCGTCTTTGGCGGTGTAACTCAACCGCACCGTCTGCGCCTTAATCGTAATTCCCCGTTCCCGCTCCAACTCGAGCTTGTCGAGGAACTGCTCCTGCATCTCGCGCTTTTCAAGCGCTTTCGTAAACTCCAGGATCCGATCGGCAAGGGTCGACTTCCCGTGGTCGATATGGGCAATGATGCTGAAATTACGGATATTTTCTCGAGACACGGGGCTGAACTTCGGATTGTAAAACTCCCCCAGGGGCGGGCCGGGAGACCGTTAAATTCTTAACTGATTTCAACGGGTTTATCAAACGGGACGGTCCAGAGCCTGTTTAACGAAGAGCGCATAACAAAATGCCCCCCAGCAACGGCAGAACTCGGCGATTTTACCAAGGCCGCCCGATTGCGAGTGCCGGGCAGCCTGAACGGCCAACTCCGAGCTCGCCGGCTGAACCGGGCTCAAAAGCGCTATTTCAAAAGCATAACGCCCCACCGCAGCGTTGCACTGCGGCGGGGCGTCCCTACGCTCATCCGAGAGCGCCGGAGTTTAGTTTACCCCCAACAGCTCCACATCAAAGATGAGTTTGGCGTTCGGGGGGATGACACCACCGGCGCCACGCGCACCATAACCAAGCTCAGACGGAATCATGAGCCGCCGCTTACCCCCAACTTTCATCCCCGCGACCCCTTCATCCCACCCCTTAATGACCATACCGGCCCCAAGAGCGAAGTTAAACGGCTCACCGCGGTCGACCGAGCTGTCGAACTTAGCGCCCGGCTCCCCGTTGCTATCAAGCCACCCGGTGTAATGCACCGAAACAGCTTTCCCCTTGACCGCCTCCGCACCACTACCAACTTGGTTATCGAGGTATTCGAGGCCTGAAGCGGTTTTGACTTTATCAGCTGCTGACACGTTACCTACCATTCCAAAAACTAGACATATTCCGATGATGAGATATCGCATGGGGCTTCCTTTCAAAAAAAACTCCGCCCTCAGTCTTAACGAAGAACCCCCCTAGGCACCAGGGGAAAACAGCCGTGCCGAGGCACGGGCGCGGAGGTATTGATCCAAAAGAACGAGCGCTGCCATCGCCTCGACGATCGGCACCGCCCGAGGCACCACGCATGGATCGTGGCGTCCGCGGGCCTCGAGGGTGACTCCCTCACCAGTCGCTGTCGTCGTGTCCTGCGCCATCTTGATGGTGGCTACCGGCTTGAACGCCACTCGAAACTCAATCGGTTCACCCGTCGAGATCCCGCCCAAAACACCACCCGACCGATTTGTCGCAGGCCGCACCCCTTGGGGGGTTTTCACGAACGGGTCGTTGTGAGCGCTGCCCCGCATCGCTGCAGCGCGAAACCCCTCCCCTATTTCGAACCCCTTCACCGCATTGATACTGAGCATCGCTTTTGCGAGGTCAGCGTGCAGCTTATCGAAAACCGGCTCCCCGAGCCCGACCGGTGCGTTCCGGATGACACAGCTCACCACACCACCAACCGAGTCCCCTGCGGCCCTGACAGCCTCGATCCGCTCAAGCATACGCTGCGCCACAGCGGTATCGGGACACCGGACAAGATTTTTCTCGACCTCCGCCAGCGTCACACTCCTCGTATCAACGGTCGCCACGAGATCCTCTACCTGGGAAACAAACGCGAGGATCTCCACACCGCAACTTACCTGAAGAGCTTTCTTAGCTACCGCACCTGCAGCGACCCGCGCTACCGTCTCACGCGCGGAGGCACGGCCACTTCCCCGCCAATCACGCACACCGTACTTCTCTGCGTAGGTGAAATCGGCGTGTGAGGGGCGATACAAATCTTTTAAGTGAATGTAATCACCCGGAGCCGCGTCTTTATTTCGGATGAGGAGCGCGATCGGTGCGCCGGTCGTTCTTCCCTCGAAAACGCCCGAAAGGATCTCAACGACATCCCCCTCTCCCCGAGACGTGGTGATACCGCTCTGACCTGGACGACGCCGGTCGAGTTCCGGTTGGATATCAGCGACCGCCAGCTCAAGACCAGCCGGACAGCCATCGACGACAACACCCAAAGCTTCCCCGTGCGACTCGCCAAAGGTCGTTATTCGAAAAAGCCCCCCAAAGGAATTACCACCCATAGAGCTTATGTCCCGCTACAACTGGTTTTAAACGTCGGCCTCCTTCAGCCGCGTCGGTCGGTCGAAGGACGAAGACCTGCCCCTGTCGACAACGCGCGCCGCTTGAACCGAGCCCCGCCTCACCCCTCTCTCCGGTTGCTCGTGAGCTCTCGCGCGCGCCGCGCCATAGCGGGCACCACTCGCGGTAGTGTGTCCATCGACTCCAACCGGATTTCACTCTTTACCACGCAGAGGACTCGAACGAAACACCGCGTCCATCCCTCGCGCCGACACGCGCTACGGTCTCTCCCACGAGGCGTGAGCAAGCCGCGCCCCACCGCTGACAGGGACCACCTCGCGTGGATGAATATCTTGTCGAGTCGCGAGGAAATGGAGGCTTCGTTGCATAATTCGCTGAAAAACCGGAGCGGCCAGGGTGCCGCCATAGATCGAGGTGGTCCGAGGTTCATCAACCGCAACGACGAGGCTTAAAATTCTATTCACGCCGATTGGGGCACCATCGGCAAACCCAACAAACGAAGCGATGTACGAGCCGGGCTCATATCCCCGCCCATTGGCCCGAGCTTTTTGCGCGGTGCCGGTCTTACCACCGACCCGCACACCGCGAATGAGCGCATTCGACCCGGTACCGTGTTCGTCCTCGACCACGCCGAACATCATTTCCCGCGATTCGCGGGCTGCCGACTCGGAGAGCACCCGGCGCAGGGTTACCTCGGTGTTATCCGCTAAGAGGTGAAGACTCGGGAGCCGTCCGCCATTCGCGATGGCCGAAATAGCCCGCACCATTTGGAGCGGTGTGACCGCAATACCTTGCCCAAACGAATGCGTCGCCACATCGACTTTGGCCCATGCGGAAATGGGGCGTAGGATCCCCGCCGACTCCCCACCCAACCCGAGACCGGAAAGTTCGCCGAAACCGAAATTGCGGAGGGATCGGTAGAGCCGTTCCTCTCCAAGCTTCACTCCGATTTTCGTCATACCGATATTCGATGAACGCACCACCACGTCGTGGATGGAGATAATTCCCGAGGGATGCACGTCTTTAATCGTGTGTGGTCCGAAACGGAGCCGCCCGTTCTCGCAGTCAACAAGATCAGTCGCTCGCGCAACCCCAGCATCGAGTGCGGCTGCCGCAACGATCGGCTTCATGATTGAACCCGGCTCAAAGACCGTCTCAAGGATCAGGTTCTTCAGATCGCTCTTCGTACCCCCCGGCAGCTTGTTGTTAAAATTCACCCCCGGTGCCTGACTCATCGCCAGAATCTCTCCGGTTTCCGCATCGAGCATCACCGCCATGGCGTGCTTCGCATTCGCTTTTTCCCGGCCCTCCATGAGCTCTTCGTCAACGATAGTCTGGAGCGCTGCGTCGATGGTAAGCCGGAGCGGCTCACCGCGCGGCAACTCGGTGGCGCCCGCTGCGCTGACATCAATAAAGTTACCGAGCGCGTCACGACGAAGCTGCAACCGTTGATGCTCCCCTTGGAGCTTCTTATCGAAGGCACCCTCAATACCGGAGAGGCCGAATCCATCGACTCCCACCCGCCCGATAAGCGTGCTGGCGGCGTGGTTGTAGGGGTAGAAACGTTTCGATTCAACGACGAGCCCGACCCCGGGAAGCTTCATTGCCTCGACTTTATCTGCCAAAGGACGGGGCAACTGGCGCTCGATCCATACAAACGGCTTCGTTGAATCGAGCTTCGCTCGCACGCTCTTGAGCGGGAGCTTCAACGTGCTCGCCAAGGTTTGCGCGATCCCCTCCTTATCTTTTACCTGCTTCGGTCGGACGTAGATCGACCCCGCCGGAACGGATACCGCCATTAATTTATCGTTGCGGTCATAGATGGGACCGCGCTCCGAAGCGACCATGATTTCTGAGAGGTGTTGCCGCACCGCCCAATCCTGCCAGCGATTACTCGCTGAAATCTGTAATGAAACTAACCGAGCGATGACGACGCCGACCCACACCACCGTCGCGCTACCGATGATAGCGAGACGGGAGCGGCGACTGAGCGCGCTGAACACGGCACCGCTGAGCGATGCTCCGCTTGCGGCGTAATCTTTCGTCATCGTTGGACGGGTGGGCTGCGTTGTCATAAACACCTACTCATAAGACATCCGTCGCGCTTGGGCGGGGTTGAGAGGTAAAAGTCCGAGGCTCTTGCGAGCCGCTTTCGTGAGGGTATCTGGGCGCATCAGCACCGAGAGTTCGAGCTCTAACTCGCGCCGTTTCATATCGAGTTCCACCGTCCGGCTCTGCTCGCGGGCCAGTTGGTAGCCGAGGTCGGTGCTCCGATTGGAGAGCCACACCTTGCCAGCAAACGCACAGAGCAACAGCAGGACCGTCGCAGCCTGGAGACGACCAGAGATCACGATCGCACTACGCCGCGCGTAAACGTGTTGATAATCGAGACAAACCGCCATGACAAACCTCTTCAGTTAAATCGAAATACCCTCAACCGCGCGCTCCGCGAACTGGGATTGCGCGCCACCTCTTCAGCAGACGGCACCACCGGCTTCCGCGTCACGAGTCGCCCAAAGATCTCCTGACGAAACGCACCCGGCCATTGAGCTGAGAATTCCCCTCCGCCCTCCCAACGACGCATCGTCTCCGTAACGATTTTGTCCTCAAGCGAGTGAAACGTGATAATGGCGGTGCGCCCCCCCGATTTCATCAGCGTTGGAATCGCCGCGAGAAGCCGCTCGATCTCACCGAACTCATCGTTAACGGCGATACGGAGAGCCTGAAACGTCACGGTCGCTGGATGACTCCGCTTATCCCCCGCCCGACTGCGGTTGGACGGCACCGTGCGCACAACGAGTTCCGCGAGCGCCCTGGTTGTCTCGACCGGGCGCGCCTTGACGATAGCCCGAGCGATCGCTTTCGCCTCTGGACCAACTCCGCCTTGACGGAGTGTCACGAAGAGCTCGTGCTCACTTGAAGAGTTCACGATCTCATGTGCGGTCAGCGCATCTCCCTCATTCATCCGCATATCGAGAGGCGCTTCCTCGCTAAAAGCAAAACCCCGCCCCTCTTTGAGCTGATCGGTTGATAGACCGAGATCCGCCAGGATGCCGTCAAAGGTCCGCCCCGCGAAGAGCGTCCCTACTTCAGAGAAGACACCGTGCTCAACCTGGAAACGCCCACCGAAATCCACCAGCCCTGCTTTCGCCCGAGCGATCGCTCGCGCATCACGATCCACTGCGCACACCGTTGTCGCGGAGGACGCGTCCAGTATGGCCCGGGCGTGGCCCGCACCACCGAGGGTGCAATCGAGGTAGTCTCCCCCACGTGCAGCCTCCAGAAGCTCCACGACCTCGCGCTTGAGTACCGAGATATGCTGACTCCCCTCGACCATCTTAGATATCAAGCTCCGCAAAAAGATCGGGCGAACGCATCAGCGCTTGCTCAGCCGCCGCAAAGATAACGTCCCACACCCGCTTGTCCCACAAACGGAACCCGTGGATGGACGACGTGAAGGTGATCTCCCGCTCGATGCCGGCGTAGCTACGGAGATTCGTTGGCAGTAAGATTCGCCCACTCCCGTCGATCGGGCACTCCGTAGCGCGGCTCAGATAAAAGTTCTCAAGCCGTTGGAGCTTCGCGCTAAACCGACTCTTCTCACGGAGCTTCATCTCGAATCGCTCCCACGCGGTAATCCCAAACCCCTCGAGGCACCGGGCCCCCTCCGAGATGTAGTTCGTGATGACGACCCGCTCCTCCCCTTGTTCCTCAAGGACCCGCCGAAACTCTGCCGGAAGGGACACCCGACCTTTCTCATCAACCGTGTGGGTAAAACTTCCCCGATACGCCGGAGTCGGTGTCTCTTGCGGGGGGTGCGCCCCACCTGGATGGATGAACTTATCACCAGCCATGTAAAATCAAATGCTTACAGGTCACATTTAGGGAACAAAGTGCCACTATTTGCCACTCTGCCCCCAGATTTCCCACTATCGAGGATACGCAACGAACGGTCAACTGCAAAAATCAGCCAACCTGTCGAAATTACTGCTTATTTTAACTTAGTTAAAGTAGTGCGCCAAGAATAAGCGAGGGAAAACATGGCTTTAGCGAATTGGAATCTCCACCACACCGATCGAACGGCTGCTCGGTCGTCGCCCACGAGTACGATTGAAGAGAAGACCGAGCAAGACGACCAGCTCGCCCAAAAGCGTCCCCCGGTTGGGCGCGTGTGGGGCTAGAGCCCTACTCTACCGTCACACTCTTCGCGAGATTCCGCGGCAGGTCGACATCGGTACCGTTGAGCACCGCAACGCTGTAAGCGAGAAACTGCATCGGTACGGTGAGCAGGAGAGGACTGAGATACTCTGAGATGTGTGGCACCTCGATTACCGCCTCAGCCACCGCCTGAAGCTCCGGGTGACCGACCGAATCGGTGATAGCGATGATCCGCCCCCCTCGCGACTCGACCTCTTTAAGGTTCGACAACGTTTTGTCGAAGATCTCACGAGAACGCTGCAAGACGACGACAACCGGCATCTTCTCATCGATGAGAGCGATAGGACCGTGTTTCATTTCTCCAGCAGGATACCCCTCTGCATGGATATACGAGATCTCTTTCAATTTTAACGCTCCCTCGAGAGCGATGGGGTAACACACCCCTCGACCGAGAAAGAGAAAGTCGCTCGCCTGATGGAACTTCGCGGCGATCTTCTCCACTTTTTTACCGGTCTTAAGCGTCTCCTCGAGCGCCGCGGGCAGCTTGACGAGATCGGCGAGAAGCCGCTGCGTTGTGTCGGGATCGAGCGTCCCCCGCTCTTGCGCGATATAGATCGCGAGCATATACGCGGCGGTCAATTGGGTCGTAAACGCCTTCGTTGACGCAACGCTGATCTCGGGCCCGGCATGGGTAAACATGACGTGTTGGGCTTTGCGCGCAATCGAGGAGCCCAGCACGTTACAAATAGCGAGGGTCTTTGCCTTCGTGCCAGCGAGCTCCAGCGCCTGCAGTGTGTCCGCGGTTTCACCCGACTGGGAAACCGCAATAACGAGTGAGCGCGCATTAAACACCTGGGGGCGATAGCGGAACTCGGAAGCGTAGTCGACCTCACAGGGAATACCGGCGAACGCTTCGATGTAGAACTTCGCCACCAAGCAGGCATGCCACGCCGTCCCACACGCCACGAGGACGATCCGTTCGACATCTTTCAGCTCCCCTGGC
>JBILDU010000131.1:0-6661 GCA_044352465.1 Bdellovibrionota bacterium | reverse complement strand
AATAAAACACCACTACCTCCCACAAACCAACCGCCAGAGACGCTACCCCTACACACACCCTTCCCTTACTCATAACCACAAAACACTCTGATACCTCAGTAAACGCTGAGTCTCAGAGAGTGCGGGAGAATAAATCAGGGGAGTCCCTCGCAGTCGCTGAGAATCGGGGGGCTAGGGGTCGGGGGGGACGAAGAGGGGGGCTTGTTTGGGGGTGTGGTCTTTGGTGGTGCCGATGGGATAACGGTTTGAGAAGCAAGCATCGCAGAACTTGCCGGGAGCGGAGTTAACGGCGCGATAGAGACCTTCAAGGCTTAAATATCCGAGCGAATCAACACCGATGTACTCCGCGATCTGAGGGGTCGTCTTCTGTGCTGCGATGAGGTCCTCCCGCTCAGGGGTATCGATCCCGTAGTAGCACGGGCCGATGGTCGGGGGAGAGGAGATTCGCATATGCACCTCACGGGCACCGGCAGCCCGTAACATCTGGACGAGTTTTCGTGAGGTGGTCCCACGCACGATCGAATCGTCCACCACGACTATCTTTTTCCCACGGAGGAGTTCGGGGTTGGCATTCAGCTTAATTTTGACACCGAAATCGCGGATCGACTGCTGCGGCTCAATAAACGTACGTCCGACATAATGATTCCGTATGAGCCCGAGCTCTAGGGGAATCCCCGCAGCCTGAGAAAATCCGATCGCCGCCGTCGTCCCCGAATCCGGCACCGGGATCACAAAATCAGCCACGACCGGTTGCTCACGTGCAAGCTCTTCCCCAAGTCGCTTTCGCACCCCATAAACGTTACGCCCGAAGACGTTCGAATCAGGCCGTGCAAAGTAGACGTACTCAAACACACACGGAGACGGCTTGACGTGCCCGAACGGGAAATAGCTCTTGATCTCGCAATCGCCTGAGATCTCGACAAGCTCACCGGGGGCGATATCGCGCACATACTTCGCACCGACGAGATCGAAAGCGCACGTCTCAGAGGCAAGAACCGACGCACCATCGAGCTCGCCTAACACAAGGGGGCGAAGTCCATGGGGGTCGCGCACTGCGATAAGACGATCTTTAAACATGAATAAGAGCGAGAAAGCGCCTTTTACTTGATGAAGCGCCGCGATGACCGATTCAACGAGGGGAACATTCTTTTTACCCCGCGCGAGAAGGTGGATGAAGACCTCTGTGTCGGAAGTTGCCGAAAAGATAGCCCCATCCGCGATCAATTCCGTCCGTAGGGTATCGGCATTGATCAGGTTCCCATTATGCGCCACGGCGATCTGGCCCAGCGATATCTCTGCTGAAAGAGGTTGCACGTTTGCGAGCCTATGCCCCCCAGCCGTCGTATACCGAACATGCCCGATAGCGCGTTTTCCGGGGAGCTTTCCGAAATCGAAGTCATTAAACACATCGGCAACGAGACCTAAGCCCCGATGAACCGAGAAATGGCGCGCGTCATCAACCGCAACTATCCCTGCCCCCTCTTGCCCACGATGCTGCTGAGCATATAGACCGAGATAGGTAAGATTGGCTGCCTCACGGTGATTCCACACCCCCATGAGTCCGCATTCCTCGCGAAATTTATCGAACATACGGGTTCGCCTCAGTGAATTTTTCCGAATGCGAAATCAAGACCGTGCTTCCAGCCGTGCCAAGCGCTCTGAGCGGATATCGAGGCCACACCCTCAATACCAATAGAGTCACCGCCCACTTTGCCAGCGAGAGTGACCGGAATCCCCGCCTCCAGCGCCCGGGTGCGAATCTTCTTCTCTAGCTTCGGGTCGCACGAGATCAGATAACGCGCACCGGTCTCCGCAAAGAGTAGACCGGTCGAATTACCACTATATTCATCGAACGAGAGCCGCGCGCCGAAGCACCGTTCCGCTCCAAAACACGCCTCAGCAAGAGCTACTGCGAGCCCCCCGCCCGATAGATCATGGCAGGACTTCAGAAGCTTAGCGCCGATAAGATCACGCACTAGATTCGCCGTTGCTATCTCGAGATCGTAGTTCAGTGTCGGGAGTGCACCGCGCTCAACTCCCGCGATCACTGCCATATAATCAGAGCCACCAAGCTCCTCACCCTGAGTGGCCCCGAGCACCAAAATTGTGTCGCCTTCCTGAACAAACTGGGCGCCGACACAACGCGAGGCGTCAGAGATCAGCCCGACTACTGCGAGGAGTGGCGTCGGTAAAATACCTTTCCCCTTCGTCTCGTTATAAAGACTCACGTTTCCACTGACGACCGGGACATTGAACGCGCGCGCTGATTCGCCGAGTCCGCGGATGCTTTCAGCAATCTGCCACATTCCCTCTGCTCTTTCCGGGCTCCCGAAATTGAGACAATCGGATATTCCGATCGGGAAAGCGCCCACCGCTGCGATATTGCGACACGCTTCAGCAAGCGAAAGCGCCGTCCCCTGCCGGGGATCGATCGCGCAGTATCGCGAATTACAATCGAGGGTCATCGCAATCCCTTTCTCTTTCCCCTTTCCCTTGATCCGAATCACCGCGGCATCACCACCGGGATGAATCACCGTATTCGAACGCACCGTTGAGTCATACTGCTCATACACCGGCCGACGGGAGCACACGTTCTCGGAGCTCAGGAGATCAAGCCAGGCCTTCGCAAGATCGGCTGGCTCTGGAATCGACATCACGTCAAACGACACTTTTTGTTCAGCATCAGCGGGTCGCTCTTCCGGCCAGCGATACTGCGGCACCGAACTCGTGAGAACTGCAACCGGCATCGAAGAGACGAGCTCATCGTGCCAATAAAGCTCCACGTTCACGCCGTCGATAACCTCACCGATTGCGACCGCATCAAGCTCCCAACGGTGACAAATCTTGATCACCTCATCGACCCGAGCGGCCTCAACCACCATGAGCATCCGCTCCTGCGACTCTGAGAGCATGATGTCGTAAGGTGTCATGCCGGTCTCGCGCTGCGGTACCCGGTCGAGGTGCACACGGACTCCGGTGCCAGCGCGATCTGCCATCTCGTACGTCGAGCTCGTCATCCCAGCCGCACCCATGTCTTGGATGCCGATCACCGCGCCCGTCTGCATCACCTCAAGACACGCCTCGAGCAGCAGTTTCTCTTGAAAAGGATCACCAACCTGTACCGTCGGACGTTTTTCAGCGGAGTTCTCATCGAACTCCTCCGAAGCCATCGTCGCACCATGAATCCCGTCACGCCCAGTCTTGGAGCCAACGTAGAGGATGACGTTTCCTACTCCGGACGCTCGCCCCAAAAATATTTTGTCTTTATCCACCAGCCCTAGGGCGAACGCATTGACCAAACAGTTACCGTTGTACGCCTCGTGAAAGAGGAGCTCTCCACCCACCGTCGGAATGCCCATGCAGTTGCCGTACCCACCGATTCCAGAAACGGCGCGAGTCAATAGGTATTTGGTGCGAGAATTATCCGGCGCACCGAAACGCAAACTGTTCATGAGCGCGAGGGGGCGCGCACCCATGGTAAAAACGTCGCGCAAAATACCACCAACACCCGTCGCCGCACCCTGGTATGGCTCGATAAACGTCGGATGGTTATGGCTCTCCACTTTGAACGCCACAGCCTGACCGTCCCCGATATCAACAACACCCGCGTTTTCACCGGGGCCCTGAATGACCCGCTCGCCCTCAGAGGGCAACGTCTTAAGATGAACCTTCGTGCTCTTATACGAGCAGTGTTCCGAATACAGCGCAGCACAGATACCGAGCTCAACCAGGTTCAGCTCACGGTCGAGTAAGGCGCAGATCGACTTAAACTCTTTTTCGGTAAGACCGTGGTCAAGCGCCTCCTCAAGGGTAGCTTTATCGGACCATCTTTTGTGCTGCGCCATAAACCTCTCTGGAGGGGACATCAGACCCCCGGCATCGCTAAAAATCCCTCCCCCACCGAACGCTCATTCGGAAAATATCGTGAGTCGAATCAGGGCCTAATCGCGTCGAACCTGGAAGCTCCGGGGGAAAAGGTGGAAACGATAGAAAATGTCGTTTGTATACACTAAACTGGCCCGATTAGTAAATCGAATCCGGCCGCATCAAACAACCGTACGGCAGCTCGCTCGAAGGATCGAAAGAGCCGCGTCTACCGCTCCTCACGGCGTCTGAAATCAGTGCCGGTGAAAAGCAGCGGTTAATACCGAAGAGGTGGTCATGCCAACACAGAACCCGCCGATGGGAACGCCGAGTCACGCGAACAACGGTAGAGCCCGAGGGGCCGATAGCCGCGGTCGTTCGGAAGCGATTGAGGTCATCGTCGAAGCGGCAGAGCGCCCCGGGTACGCCTTCTGCGCCCTACCACCCCATTTTTTTGACCGAGGCCTCGCCGCGAAAACCGAACGACGTGCGTCCATCTCGCTTGAGAGTTGGCGGTCGAACAGCAAAGGTCGGTGAGCACCGTTTGACGCGGTGTTTGAAAACGCGCCCCACCACCGCACTGCAATAACGCCATTTTAATTTCGAACCTCTTCCAGTTACTTCGGCACCGATTATTAGCCGTGCTGGCGTTTATACCGATTCCTCCCAGTGGGGAACCTCATCGTAAGTGGTAACAGCTAGCAGTGTGCGTGTGGCTTAGCCGATGAATGCGGAGCGTGTTGTTCTCGTTGTTAAGTTCCAGCGTTTAGGGTTTAAGTAGATAGAGCGGCACAGCGGCACCGCCAGCGCTGAGTAGCCTTCTTTTCCGGTATATCGTTTGTAGAGGGGACATGACCGAAGATTTTCAAAAAGTAATCCTGGAAGATCGCGAGACTCGCAAGAAGACCATGTGGAAAGGGTCAATGCTTGAGTACCTCGAGATCATCCGGGGGCAACCGGGTTTTTCGAAACTCGCCCACAAGCGCCTCTACGATATGCTCGTCGACGCGGGTGTTCAGGAGATAAATCTCGATGAGAACCCACGGCTGAAGCGGCTTCACCGTGGGGAGAAACTCCGCACCTTCAACTTCTTCTCCGAAGATTTCTACGGTATGGAGAAGACCCTCAACCAGATCGTGCGTTACTTTCACTCAGCCTCTCTCCGGGGAGAAGAGAGCCGACAGGTGCTGTATCTGGTCGGCCCCGTGGGCTCTGGAAAGAGTTCGCTCGTTGAACGTTTAAAACAAGGCCTCGAGCGGCTTCCATCCTTCTACGCGATCGAAAATTGTCCGATGAACGAGGAGCCCCTCCACCTCGTTCCGCGTCACCTCCGCAAAGAGTTTAGCAAGATGCTCGGCGTTGAGATCGAGGGCGATCTCTGCCCCGTCTGTCGCTATCGTTTGAAGGAGGACTTCCAAGGCCGGTGGGAAGAGGTTCCGGTCCGGACCTACGAATTCAGTATCCGCGGCAAACGTGGCGTTGGCGTCGTCCCGCCGGTCGACCCTAACAACCAAGACACCAGCGTTCTCATCGGGAGCGAAGATATCTCGAAGCTCGATTTGTACTCCGAGGGCGACCCACGGGTGCTCGATCTCACCGGGGCATTGAACGTTGGCAATCGCGGTATGGTCGAGTTTATCGAGGTATTTAAAAACGAGACCGAGTACCTCCACGCGATGATTACAGCGACCCAAGAGAAATCGATTCCGGCCCCCGGTCGACACGGTATGATCTACGTCGACACCTGCATCGTCGCCCATTCGAACGAAGCGGAGTGGAAGAAGTTTAAGAGCGACCACACCAACGAAGCGATCCTCGACCGTATCGTCACGGTGAAGGTGCCGTACAATCTCCGCCTGTCCGAAGAGGTGAAGATTTACAAGAAGATCATTCGCCAGTCGCGCTTTACCGCCGATATCGCGCCGCACACGATCGAGATCGCTTCGATGTTCGCGATCTTGTCACGGCTCGAACCGACCAACAAATGCGACCTCGTGACGAAACTCAAGCTGTACAACGGCGAAGAGGTTGTGGAGAAGGGCAAGACGAAGAAGATCGACGTCATCGAGCTCAAAGAGGAGGCGAAGAATGAAGGCATGACCGGCATCTCGACCCGCTTCATTATGAAAGCGCTCGACAATGCCCTGTCGGACAATATCGAGGCGAACGCCATCCATCCGATCTCGGTCCGCGAAGCGCTCGTTCACATGGTCAAGGAATCTGACTTCCCCGAGGACGTCCGCAAACGATACCTCGAATTCCTCCAAGATACCCTGCATAAGGAGTATCTCGAAGTCCTCGAGCGTGAGATCACGAAGGCGTTCGTCTACTCGTACCGCGAGCAGGCCGAGGCGCTCTTCCAAAATTACCTCGACCACGCTGAGGCTTATGTGACGAAGAAGCGGTTTAAGGATCGCAACACCGGGGAGGATCTCGAGCCCGATGAGTCGTTCATGAAGTCGATCGAGGAACAGATCGCGATTATCGGAACGGCGAGCGACGGTTTCCGGCAAGAGGTTATCGCCTATCTGTGGTCGGTGGGACGTCGGGGCGAGTCGATCACCTACGAGAGCTACGAGCCGCTCAAAGAGGCGATCGAGAAGAAGCTTATGGCGAGCGTACGCGACGTATCGCGTATCATCACCAAAGCCCGCACCCGCGACGAGGAGCAGAGCAAGAAGTACGACCGCATGGTTGAGCAGTTGATCCGGAACGGATACCCCGCAAGCTGCGTCGATCACATCTTGAAGTACGCGGCGAACAACCTCTGGAAGGATTAACCTCCCCCCGCTCCTGC
>JBILDU010000130.1:0-6667 GCA_044352465.1 Bdellovibrionota bacterium | reverse complement strand
CTCTCTAAGGGTTACAAGCGCACGAGGTTCAGCAACCTCCGCTTCGGCAGCTGCCCGGCGCTCACCGGCCGGCCTGCTGACTGTTGCGGCGGGTAAAAACACTTCGTGAGTGATGCTCTAGTAGTTTGACCATTAAATTCTTTCACCTGCAAGGTAATAGAATTTATGCTCACCACTAGCCCTGAGTTAGTTATTCACTCCGCGGGAGTGAAAAAACTTATTGGTCGAAGGACTAGTCGATAGTGGTTCCGTTGACCTCCCCCTTCAACCGAATCCCGAATCGAACGTCGAGCTCGGTGCCGTCAGGCAATACCCCCGTGAGGCGGGTCGTGCCGCCGTCGCGGGTTCCATCCGCAAAGGAAACTCCTCCTGGCCTTGAAGATATTCCTCACGATCGGTCGGGTTTTATCAATCCGTCGCCGAAGATCGGTGTTAAATGAGGTGTCGTAGCTCCTAGGGATGCCGACGATGTCTTGGAATGCGTCGCAGGCGGCGTTCTGTCGCTCGCGGGAAAACGTAAAATCTCCGGCGCTATCAACCTCAACGATCCTCACAAAATCATCACGGAACTTCTTCCGAATTTCAACCCCGGATGGTGAAGTAAACCATTGAAAGGCGCACGAAATCCCGTGGCATCTTAGAGGATATCCCAGGTGTAACCTTCCCGCGCAACGATGGAATCAGCAAGGGCGCGCACCTCCCCGTCTTCGTTTCGCTGGAGGCGCCTGAGGTTCTGATTCATTCGCCGCTTCGCCTGGGCGGTGAAAATCTTGACGATGCGAACCTCATCGGTTGCTCCTTCGGGCGGTGTCTTTTCGAGGACCGCGGTTACGCGCGAGAGCGCGCAGAGGCCAGCAAAGAGATCGATCGCAACATCAGCTACTCGCTTCGACAGGAACTGCTGCCCGATAATATTCTTCCCGTGCTTTCGCAGGAGACCCTCAACAGCCTGAGAAAGCGCTACCGTATACTGCTCATAGATGGCGGCTTCGTCGGCGAGAAGTGGGTGCACAGCACCGATCCGTTCGTGACCGAGCGGTGTTAGTTGAGCCACTTTTTTGGTCGCATATGCTGAGAGGACGCCGAATCCCTTTATGGGGTCGTTAAATATCTGGCCGGCGCTCCGTCCGATCTCTTTGAGGTACTCGCCGGCATCTTTCATCCCGGACAGCGCCACAAACAGGCGCAAGATTTCGTTCGTCCCCTCAAAGATAAGATTGATTCGCGAATCGCGAACAACGCACTCGTAGGGATACTCGCGCATAAATCCGTTGCCACCGGCCACTTGAAGAGCGTCGTTCGCCACGCTCCACAGCGCCTCCGAGGCGAAGACCTTACTCATCGCTGCCTCGGTTGAGTAATCCTCGTACCCTGAATCGATATAGTGACCGACCATCGTAACGACCGACTCGGTCACGAAGCAGTTGACCGTCATCTGGGCGAGCTTCTCGCGGATGAGGTCGAATTCCGCGATACTTTTGCCGAACTGCTTGCGGTCCTTTGATTGACGGGTCGCAAGCGCGATGCATCGCTTCATCGCCCCCACACAGCCACCCCCAAGGCCGGTGCGGCCGTTGTTGAGGATCGCCATCGCCATCTTGAAACCGGCCCCCTCCTCTCCGAGTAGGCAATCCGCTGGCACTTGCACGCTTTCAAACGCCACGGTGGAGGTAGCCGAGGCACGAATGCCCATCTTCTCCTCCTTCTTACCGGTCGTGACCCCCGGCCAGCTTCGCTCGACGATGAAGGCGCTCATCTTCCCACCAGTGTTCTCGGTCTTCGCGAAGACGGTAAAAAATTCTGCGATCGGGCCGTTCGTAATCCAGATCTTGTCGCCGGTTAAGGTCCATGAGCCGTCGGAGTTTTTAACGGCGTGGGTCTTAATCGACCCCGCATCGGACCCCGACCCCGGCTCGGTCAGGCAAAAAGCTGCGACCATTTCGCCGGAAGCAAGCTTCGGCAGGTACTTGGCCTTCTGCTCGGGCGAGCCGAAGAGGAGCAGCCCTTTCATCCCGATCGAGCTATGCGCCCCGATCGTGAGTGAGGTGGAAGCGTCGTAGCGCGATGTTTGTTGGAGGACCCGGCTGTAGCCGGTGTTCGAGAGGCCGATACCGCCGTGTTCCTCGGGGACGATGAGACCAAAAAGCCCCAGCTCCTTTAATGACTCGAGATACTCTCGGCTCTGCTCACCTTTGACGTCGAAGTCCGCCACAAGCGTCGCCTTGTCCTCCATAAAGCGGTCGATCGACTCGATGACCATCTGCAAAGTCTCGCGCTCCTCCGGCGTCACCTGAGGGAACGGGAAAAAAGCCCCTTGGTCGATCTCGCCTAAGAAAAGGCGTTTGACTGGGCCGAACTTCTTTTCACCTACAGAGTCTCTTTGGGTCATAGATCTTCATTTAATCCACTTAAGAGGGGCCCACAACTGCCCCCATCGAGCGCGGAGCGAAGGGGCTCAAGTTATCCCCCCGGTCGGGCGTTACAAAACGTAGTGCCCCAACCGGGTAGAGCGGCTATAGTCCCCCTGGGCTCGCTTCCCCAGAGGTTGTCGGCAAATTTGGCGATGAACATGAATTATCGGTGGTCCCTTTTCCGTCTCTTCCTGATCCTTGCTTTGCTCTGCCCGCTCCCCGCGTCATCCGAGGATGGCACGGCTCAGCCGGCCCACGATAGCGGGGTAAACACTCTTGCTGCCGCGGCCAAAGGGAAGAAGATCCGCTCGATTCAAATTCAGGTGCGGGAGATCTTCGACGAGCCCGACCTCAATCCATTCTATCGCACCGCCAACAATCTCAAGGTGAACACCCGCATGGAGGTTGTGCGCCAAGAGCTCCTTTTTAAAGAGGGTGACGCCTTCGATCCGTTCCTTGTAAAGGAGAGTGAGCGAAATCTGCGTTCACTGGGATTTCTCCGCCAGGTAGAGATCGTCCCCACCGCGGTTGAGGGGGACTCGGTGGATATGCGGGTAACGGTGCAAGACACGTGGACCTTCATCCCCCAACTCGGATTCTCTTCGGGCACGGGACGCAATACGATGTCGGCGGGGGCAGCGGAGAACAATCTTCTGGGTCTGGGGAAACGGCTTGAGTTTCTTTACCGTGAAGATGAAGATCGTCAGTCTCTTGAGGGGGTCTGGGAAGACGACCGCTTTCTGGGGACACGCAATCGGCTCCTCGCCGCCTATTTTGACCGGGACGACGGCGAGCGGTTCATCGGCTCGTACGGACTCCCCTTTCGGAGCCTCGTGGAGAAGAGCGCTTGGTCGATCGACACCGACGTTGGCGACACTATTGGACGGCTCTTCGCCAACGGGGACGAGCGCTACATCTTTCGGCAAAAACGCACCGATGTGAGCGGCCGGTATACGATTGCGCGGGGCGATCCGGAGAAGCGTCTTTTGCGCTACTCAGCTGGATACTCGTTCGCCGAAGAGCTCTTCAGTGAGGCGACCGACCAGGATTACGAAGATCTCGGGCTTGAGCCGGGCAATCCCCCGAACGACCCCGCTTTGCTCGCCGAGGACCGACGGTATACCGGCCCGCTGTTAAGTTACGAGGTTATCGAGCCCGATTTTATCTCGATGAACTACATCGACCGTTTTGATCGGGTCGAAGACTATAACCTTGGCTTGCATTACCTCTTTACCGGGGTTTTAGCGCCTGAGATCTTGGGTTCGAACCACGACGCGATCCTCTTCAATGCTACCCGGGCTGAGGGATACCGATTCGGGCGGGGTTCCTTCCTACGTGCCGAACTGGGTGTGTCGACCCGGATTCAGGAATCTGACCTGGTTAATAACCTGATGCGAGTAGAGGCGAAGTACTACAATGTGCTGGGCGACCTGGCGCTGGGAGGTTGGTCGCTTGGTAAGCACACCTTGGCCACTAACTTTTACATCGATTACGGGTCCGAGCTCGACAAGGACCGTGAGTTTCTTTTGGGTGCTGACGGCTCTCTTCGGGGCTATAAAGCGAAGACGTTTACCGGCGACAAGCGCTTGGTCCTTAATATCGAGGAGCGGGCTCACCTGTACGACGACGTGCTTAAGATTATGAGTATCGGTACGGCGATATTCTTCGATGGTGGTGGAACGACCAATCAGGCGCTCGGAAATGTATTCACCCACGATTTTTACTCCGACGTCGGCGTGGGGCTTCGCTTTGGGTTCCCGCGGTCGACGAACGGAAGCGTTATCCGGCTCGATCTCGCTTTCCCCCTAAGGGAGGGACCGGATGGCAGCGATCGATTCGAGCCGCGCTTCCTTATCACCGGTGGCCAGCTCTTCGGCTCTAAATTGCGCAGCGAAATCTTCGGCGCTGAGAAGGCTAACGTGGCCATCGGGTTCGATCGCTAACCGCTCAATAAATTGACTTTTTGCCATTAGGGGGTTCGCGGTACAATAAACTTGTGACCGGTCGCCGGTTACTTCCGGTCTTGGCTTTGTTTTATTAGGTCCTCTCTATGCGTGACCTCACCCCCCTCCTCCGATATTCGAGCGTTTTTTTGTTGAAGGGAGTCCTTTGCGTGGGCGTTTTCGCGGCTCAGTCCCCCGCTGCCTGGGCTGGCGAGCTTCCATCGCGGCTCGCTATCCCTCAGAAGCTCGTGAGCGGCGAGAGCTCGATGGGGCATATTTCGGTAGCAACGCGACAAGGGCTCGAGCGGATAGTGCTTCGCCGGGTGGCCGCTTATGAGGAGATTGCCGTCTATGAGAACGGCGCGTTAAGCCAGCGACGGTGGGATGCGCCGGTATTATTCGAGGGGTATGCCCGAGAGAGGGGGGCCCGCAGGCTCGGGCCACCGCGAGCGGTGCGGGGGGACGTCGTGCAGGGGCGGTTACGCCTTTATTTCGAGGGGCGGCGCTCTCCGCGCCGGTTTGTCGTAAGGACGGCGAGTCTTCACCCACAATCCCCTGCGCGTGTCTTCGGTGCGCCACTTTCAAAGAGGGTGAGCTGCGCGCACCCCCACCTCGGCGCTGGGGCAAGTCCGGCGGTTGGTGCGGTAGCTCCTCGGGCGAACGCACTGACCGTTGCGGCGGCCTCCACTCTGCCAGCCTCAACTACCGTGGGGCTCTTCTCGCCCCCGCGGATTGTGGAGCTCGGGATAGACGGCGACTACGAGCTTTTTCAGCGCTACGGGAGCGCTACCCTCGCCGAGATGCGGGCGATCGTCAACGCTGCGGAGGCGTTTTATACCGAGCAATTGGGACTAAGCTTTAAGGTCAAAAGCTCAGATATATCAACTAATCCGAGCCTGCCCTCAGCGTCTACCGACGCTCCGGTGCTTCTCGGTGCCTATCGGAATCAAGCGCTCGGTAGCCCCCTCGGGCGAACGGCGGATATCTTTCACCTTTTTAGTGGGAAGAGCATTCTCACCTTTAGCGGGGCGGCTATCGTGGGTCTCGCCGGCTCCCCGAGTGGGCCCGGGCAACCTGGCCCGGTGTGTATCACCCCAGGTAATAGCGTGGGACTCTCTCAGAGAATCGAGGATTCGATTCAAGCCATCGTGACTGCTCACGAGATCGGGCACAACCTTGGAGCTACCCACCCAGATCAAAGTCTCCCCGCGCAGAACCTCCCTCGGTCGATTATGAGCTCTGAGGTCGCGAGCGACGGGAAGCTTTTCGCTGAGTATAGCCGGGGGGAGATCGCAACCCAGGTCATCGACCACGGGGACTGTCTCGGGGTTGAAGCGAAATTCGTTACTTTCGGTGCCCGGGTGTCCGGGCGATCGTTCGAGGCGACGTTCGTCCCAACCGCATCCCTCGGGACGAGCTGCACTACCTCCATCTACGCTTCAAAGACGAAGCGTGACCTCCAGCGGAGGCTCACGGGAGCCACGCGGCTCAATCGAACCGCGGTCAAAAAAGGGCAGAAGGTTACCCTAAAGGGAGTCGTCAACAATTCAGGTTCTGCGCGTCCGTTCTATCTTCGCGCCGTAACGGCGTGTACGGTCAGTGGACGGAAGCGCACTCAAGGGTCGCCGATCGTCACCGTGAAGGCCCGCGACCGGGAGCCCGTGGTGCGACTAAGGAATCGCCTTAAATAGGAAAAGGAATAAGATATTAAATACTTAGGTAGTTCATTGCGGCCCCCTGATGCCGCCGTCGGTGAAAGCAGAAAGCACAAAAAACCCCGTACGATGTTGCCACCGTACGGGGTTCTTTCAGAACAAAAAAGCTTAGTGCTTCTTCGCCTTCTTCGCAGCCTTGCGCTTCGGCGCGGCTTTCTTGGTAGCCTTCTTAGGAGCTGCTTTCTTCTTCTTCGTAACCATGAGTTTTATCTCCAAGTGTGCGCAGAAAGAAAACCTTTCCGCAAATTAACTAAGACAGTCCGGAGAGAAGTACGACACCCGAACTATCCCTTCTCCCCGCGACTAGGTGTCCGTTCAAAGTTATTTACTAGAACGTCACCGCCGCAGCGTGAGAGAAGAACGAAACGCCGGAGACTCACATCACCAACGCTTCATAATTTAATCTGCCACCATAAATCTATGTTGGCAAGTAGTTATTTGATGTTTGCACAGTGTGAACGATTCGTCGAAGTGATCACACGCGGCGATCTCGGATGGCGGTGCGCATCTTTGCGTATCGATCGCGACGATCACACACTCTCGAGTGAGAGATGTAATGTGTTGAATCGTCAGATAGTTATAGCTCGAGTCGCATCGT
>JBILDU010000129.1:0-6677 GCA_044352465.1 Bdellovibrionota bacterium | reverse complement strand
CGCCTACGTTGGCCACTTGGGGGCATCTCTCGTCTACCAACAAGGTGCGGCGGTTTATCACCCCACTGCGGACTGCCGAGAATTTGCGGAATAGACCGCAACCTTGCGTAATCTAACAGCAAAAGATCTAGCATTGCCACACCGGGTAGCTGATTTGTATACCGAGCAATTAAATGCTAGGTAATAACCCTGCTTCACATCTAGCGGGCAAAGCTAAGTCGTCATATGAGCGGTAATGTAGTCACTGGGTCGATGTCGGAGGGGATCCTCCCGAGCAGCCCGCTTGCCGGTTTTAACCCACTGAGGCCGGAGGTCCCAGTTCTCTCTGCGAAGACGATCGGGCTCGTGGCCTCAACACTTCTGCACGGCATCATCGGTGGAGCTCTGTTCTTCTCAGGGGCGCTCCCCACATGGACGGAGGAGCCGCCGCTACGAGTAAGTTTCGTTGAGTTTGTACCGGTGGACGTGGAGTCAGCGATGCCTGCTCCGCAAGTAACCCAATCGAGTCTCGCTCTAAAGACAGCGGTTACTAAATCATCCTCACCGAAGCGGGAGGAACGAGCCGAGGAGATCTCGCCCATCTCTGCGATGAAAACCGCCAAAACTCCCCCTTCCGAAAGGGAGCACGCCACTTCCCCAACCACGCCATCGAGCGACGCGCGAGCTCGACTCGGGACTTTTGAAGCCACTGCAGCGGGTATCGATGGAGCTGCTCGCACCGGCCCTTTAAAGGTTGGTTACGAGTCAGCGGTTCTTGCCCGGCTTGAGCGGGTCAAGCGCTACCCTTCTCGCGCGCTCCAGCGCCACCTGCAAGGTGAAGTCGTGCTGGCGCTCAAACTGAACCCCGATGGCACCGTTATCTCGTCGGCGATCACCCGCACGTCGGGTTACGAGTTCTTCGATACCGAGGTGCTGAAGATGGTCGAACGAGCCACCCCTTTTCCCGCGGCCCCCACCGGCCTTCACGTTGCCGCGCTCGACTTCTTGGTGCCGGTCACATTCCGTCTTCAGTAGTATTTCGCGCGTCCGCTCGTCTCAGCCGACGAAGGTGGATATATAAACTTTCTACTCGAAATAGCACCCAAGGGATTGACTCATCGGACCAGAGTTCGGTATACCGAGCAACGTAACAAGCGGGGCTGTCCGACCGCATCCCCAGTGGCGAATTAAATCACTGGAATATCTACACTTTAAGCAACATCATGAAACTTAATCATCTGCAATTGCTCGTCTCTACCACACTTGTATTCGGAAACCTCGCCAACGGTCAGGAGTTAGCCCCATCCCCCGCCGCTCCCCAATCGGAGCCCGCCCGCCAAGAGATCGAGCAAAGAAAGCTCAGTCGGATAACCGTAACCGGGGGAGCGTACGCAGCCGAGGAAGTCCCCGGCGCCGCAGACGTACTCGCCGGTGAGGAGCTCGAAGCGGCTAAAGGTGCTGTCGACGATATCAACCGGGTGCTTCGGCGAATCCCCGGAGTAAATATCCAGGAGGAGGACGGCTTCGGCCTTCGTCCCAATATCGGACTTCGGGGGGCCGCCAGTGAACGGAGCGAAAATATAACGTTAATGGAAGATGGAGTTCTCTCCGCCCCCGCCCCCTACAGCGCTCCGGCAGCTTACTATTTCCCCCCGATCGGGCGAATGGAGGCTATCGAGGTCTTAAAAGGGGCGAGCCAGATAAAGTACGGCCCCCGCACTACCGGCGGCAGTCTTAATATGCTCTCGACTTCTATCCCCGAGACGTTCTCCGGAACATTCACCGGCAAAGCTGGGGAAGAAGACTCGCTCCTGGGACATCTCCACCTGGGAGACTCGAAAACGAACTTTGGGTGGCTCCTCGAAACCTATCAATCAAAGAGCGACGGCTTTAAAAGGATTGACGGCGGTGGCGATGCCGGATTCGATCTCCAAGATTATCTCGGAAAGTTTCGGCTCAACACCGATCCCTCGGATAATTATTATCAAGAGCTCGAACTGAAAATCGGGACCTACGACCAAGACGCCAACGAAACGTATCTCGGACTCTCCGATGAAGATTTCGAAGCGGATCCGTTCCGCCGGTATCGGGGCTCCGCGCGCGACAATATCACCGTCGGACACGAGCAACTCACCCTCAGCCACTTTGGAGAGTTGGGCGACGCTCTGGATATCACGACAACCTTCTACACAAACAAAACCGATCGAAACTGGTACAAGCTCGACTCGGTTGGGGGCACTTCGATCTCAAGTATTCTCGATGACACGACCACCTACGCTGAGGAATTCGGGTGGATCAGGGGAGATACAAATAGCCCGGATGATGCCCTTTCACTGCGTAATAACCGGCGTAAATACGCCGCGCGAGGGGTTCAGTCGGCGCTCGGATACGACGTCGACACAGGTGACATCGAGCACTCTTTCGAACTCGGTGCGCGATACCACTACGACTACGAGGATCGCTTTCAAGAAGACGATAAGTACCAAATGTCCAACGGGACCCTCGTCCTCACTAGCCCGGGTATTTCAGGAAGCCAAGCAAACCGCATCGCTGAAGCCGATGCGCTGGCTCTTTACCTGCAAGATAAAGCGATGTGGGGCGCCTGGACTTTCACTCCGGGGGTGCGTTACGAAAAGGTTAACCTTGAGTACTCCGATTTTGGGAAGAGCGACCCGAATCGAACCGAGGCGAATATGAAGCGTAACTACTCCGGAGTCGATGTCTGGATCCCGGGACTCGGAGCGCATTACCAGATAAGCGATTCGACAGGAGTATTCGCCGGCATTCATAAAGGTTTTGCACCCCCAGGTCCCTCGGCAAACGACGAAGTCGATTCAGAGGAGAGCCTCAACTACGAAGTCGGTGCTAAACATTCTCGCGGAGCCGTTGATTCAGAGATGACGTTGTTCTTTAACGACTACTCTAACCTCCTCGGTGCCGATACGGCGGCGAGCGGAGGCCAAGGCACAGGGGATCTTTTCAATGCCGGTGCAGCAACGGTGTACGGCCTTGAGACGATGGTGAAGTACGACCTCGCCGAGCTATTCGAGTTCGGCTTTGGTCTCCCCGTATTTGCCAACTATACCTATACGCAAGCGGAGTTCGATGACACCTTCGATAGCGAACTCTACGGTGCCGTCACATCAGGCGATCCGATCCCGTACATCGCGGAGCACCAAGCGGCAGCGGGCATAGGGATCGAATATGAGAAGGTTGCTCTGAACCTCGGCATGCACTACGTAGACTCGATGCCGACCGCAGCCGCGGCCGAGGGCCGACGTGGAGGGCCCAAAACCGACAGTTACGTCGTCTTTGACCTCGAGGGTTCGTATCAGATCAAAGATGGCGTCAAAATATTTAGCGTTATCGAAAACCTTCTCGATGACGAATACATTGTAGCACTCCGCCCCGCGGGTGCTCGCCCTGGTCGTCCGCAAACGATTATGGCCGGCTTCAAGGTGTCGTTTTAAGGGTCGCCGTCGGGGGGCTAACCTTCCTTTTTAGAAAAGAGTCCGAAGAGGCTCTTCCTCTTCGGATCATCGGGCTGCAGGGGAGATTCACTGGCACCTTCGGCGGGTGTCTCACCACGGCCCGCGGCTGATCCAGTCACCTCTGCCCCGCGCGGAGCGTCACCGTGTAACGCCCCAGCCGCAAGGGAGGAGCGATGCGCACGCATCGTCTCGAGTGGCGGAGGCTCCCGGTGCTCCACAGCGCGGGACGTTGGCTGGCCGGTCTCCACAGAATGCGCCGAGGGTGGGACGAAGGGAGGAAACTCCTCTTTGCGCACCGCTCGAAAGTTTGGGGCGGTCTCCTCCCCCGGCGTCCGCATCGGACTTGAAGAGGTCGGCGCGAAAGCCGGGAACGATGCCATTGGGGAGCTGACGGCTGCGGCTGGCGTTGTCGCTGGGTTCATCGGCTCAGCAACGGCTGGGGGCGCAATTTCATCTGTACCACGGCTCTCGTCTTCGACTCCCCCCGCAACTGCGATGTCGCGAACGAAGGCGGGCGAAAGCTTTACATTCGGCTCCGCACCAGGATCAACCCAGATGGAGGTATTCCCATCAAGGGCGCTGCAAAAATCGGCTCCGAGGAGAGAGATCGTCTCCAAATCATGGTTTTCAGGATGAGACCATTCGCGGAGTTTTCGCTCAGTCGTAAAGACCGGTACTACAAAGCTTCCACTTTCAAAAAGGCGCAGTATTGAGACTTTTACCCGCTGTCCCGATTTCGCTTGAGCCCTCGTGGGAACGTACACCAGTCGATCCGCCAGCTGAGCGCAGAGCCGCCCCGCGAAGGACTTATCCCCCTCCGCAACTTTCTGAATATAAAGCGCTAGCGTCGACTTCTGCATCGCCCCTACACCGATTTAGTCTATGGCTCCTACGATATTAGAGCCATGCGGGACTCGATTTGCTTCAGGAAAGGTGGAAGCCGTTGTCGCCGTGCTTGAGGTAAAGCCTCGATAATGCGAGCCTACCCCGGCTGATAAGGTATTTTTAAGGGCGTGAATGGCGACTCAGAACCATTTTGGGTTACCGGCCTAGGCAAACAGTGGTTCGAATCCATGACACCGCGGAACCGCACGATACTCCTTCAACGGCTCGCCGAGCTCTACCCGGATCCACGTTCGGAGCTCAACTTTGACGGAGAATTTCAACTCGTCGTTGCCGTGATTCTCTCGGCACAGTGCACCGATAAAAAAGTGAACGAGGTTACGCCGATCCTTTTTGAGCGGTATCCCGATTTTTCGTCGCTTGGAAAAGCGCGGCTTTCGTCGATTGAAAAAATCATCCGTCCGGTGAACTACTACGTCACGAAATCAAAGAATCTGATCGCGATGGCGCGAATAGTCGAACAGGAATTCGGCGGAAAGCTCCCCCGCACTCACGGCGAACTCGTCACCTTAGCGGGGGTCGGAAACAAGACAGCAAACGTCGTCTTGTCCGAGCTCCGGGTCGTACCAGCTTTCCCAGTCGACACTCACATCAAACGGCTCGCCAATCGATTGGGGCTCTCGGCCGAGAGCATTCCGGACAAAGTTGAACGCGACCTAAAAAATCAGTTCCCCCCGGAGACGTGGCGCAATCTCCATCATCAGTTGATTTTTCATGGACGCCGCGTTTGCGGTGCTCAACGCCCGAGATGCGGGGAGTGCTCTCTGAACGCAATCTGCCCCTCACAGAACAGAGAGTAAAAAAGTCTCCGGGGGAGTTTATCTCCCCGAGATGTCGCGTAGCACAAGAACGCGACTCTCGTATCCTGTCGCCCAGCCATCCCCCTCACGCCCGGACAGCGACGGGGAAACTCCGCGGCCCCACGCGGGACCAGAGATAAGAACGGAGGAACGAACATCCACGAAGAGCTCTCGGTTGCTGAGAGCGGGGCGGAGATCGCAGCGAGGACACGGCAGGCTGCGCCGCTATGGTCGTCGTTTCTTTGATTTCGGGGGGCTTGAACCGAGGGTATCCCGCCGACTTAAGATATCGATCGCCCAGCGCTCAAGCTCGTCGGCTTCGATATCAGAGGAAAACTCAAAGGTCTCGCCGTCACCGAATTGACCGATCCCCCGATAGAGACCGTCGGGAGCGAGCTCGACCGATACAATTCGCGCGTCCTCCCCGAACCCGAGCGCACCGAGCAGGATATCCTCTGCTCGATTCACCTCATTCAGG
The DNA here is from genome assembly GCA_044352465.1 of Bdellovibrionota bacterium. Classification (GTDB taxonomy): domain Bacteria; phylum Bdellovibrionota_C; class UBA2361; order UBA2361; family UBA2361; genus JBILDU01. The sequence goes on along the minus strand of JBILDU010000129.1, from coordinate 1,026 downwards.
AAGCTCTCCGCCATTACGCCGAATTACCTAAACGCCTTTAAGACGATCGATGCGTTAGTTCCACCGAAACCGAAGGAGTTCGACATGATGTACTCGACTTGCTGGCGCCGCGCCTTGGCGGGCACATAATCGAGATCGCATCCTTCACCGAGATTTTCGAGATTGATAGTCGGAGGAATTACTCCTTCCTTGAGCGCCAATGTGCAGAGGAGCGCCTCGATAGCTCCCGCGGCCCCAAGAAGGTGACCGGTCATCGACTTCGTCGAGCTCACCATCAGCCCGTTGTGGGCGTAATCGCCGAAAACGGTCTTAATCGCGCCGGTCTCGATCGAGTCCGCCATGGTGGAGGTACCGTGAGCATTAACGTAGCCGATCTGGGCGGTCTGCAACCCAGCATCGCCGATCGCGTTGCGCATACACGCGACCGCACCCTCACCATCGGTGCACGGTGCAGTGATGTGATAGGCATCGCACGAGAATCCGTAGCCGACGACCTCGGCGTAGATCTTGGCACCCCGCTTCTCAGCGTGCTCAAGCGCTTCCAGTATCAGGATCGCGGAGCCCTCACTCAGCACAAACCCATCGCGATCTTTATCGAACGGGCGCGAGGCGCGGGTGGGCTCCTCGTTACGAGTTGAGAGCGCTTTCATCGCGCAAAAACCACCGACTCCCATCGGCGTGACCGCGCTCTCTGAGCCCCCCGTCACCACGACATCTTGAAGACCATCCCGAATCATCCGAAACGACTCACCGAAGGCATGGGTCGCCGAGGTACACGCGCTGGTAACGGTGTAGTTAACCCCCTTCAGCCCGAATCGGATTCCGATGTTGCCCGGACCCAAGTTGCTAATCATCGAGGGAATGAGAAACGGAGATATCTTTTTCGGACCACTCTCTAGAAATATCTGATGGTACTTCTCAAGGATCGGGAGCCCTCCGATACCGACCCCAAGGATACACCCCATCCGACTCTTCTCGGTGGTGCAATTTGCAAGCCCCGCATCATCCCAGGCTTCTTGGGAGGCG
>JBILDU010000048.1:0-21703 GCA_044352465.1 Bdellovibrionota bacterium | reverse complement strand
GGGCATGCGCTGATCGGAGATCACCAGGTCGAATGACTCTCGCTCGAGAGCACTCCAGGCCTCCGCGCCGTTACCTGCAACCGTGACGTCATACCCCGACCGTTGCAACGTCGCCTTCATCGCGAGCTGCATCTGCGGATCGTCATCAGCGATGAGTATTTTACCTTCACGTATCATAACTTTCCGCTCCTTATGCTACTTCTTTCCGTGGTATCCGCACTTCAAACTCAGCCCCACCCGCAGGGAGATTACGGGCTGCAATCTGGCCCTGATGCTGTCCTATAATCTGATCAACGATAGCGAGCCCCAGACCCGTCCCTTCATTCTTCGAGGTCACGAATGGCTCAAATATCGTCGGCAAGATCTCCGCGGGGATGCCCACGCCGTTATCTCTCACCCAAAGAACGACTTCATCCTCGGCCCCGTTACCGGTCTCAATCACCACGTGCCCACTGTAGCGGGTAGCCTGCAGAGCGTTGGTAACAAGATTGACAACCACCTGACGCAACCCACACTCGTTCCCCTCGAGAAAGGGATTAGCTTCTAATCGCAGCTCGACTGGCCCACGGCTGTCGGCACGAACCGGTAACGAGCCAACGCACTCATTGATAAGGGCGTGGAGGTTACACGGAGTACGCACGAGCTTCCGATCCGCCGAGAAATGTAGGATGTTCGTCACGGTGGTGTTGAGACGATTAATGCTATGCCGAATCTGCGCGATATACTCACGTGATTCCGGCCGATCGGCCACTTGATCCGACAAGAGCGAAACAAACAGTTCGATCGCTCCTAGTGGGTTACGCACTTCGTGCGCCATCGCGGCGGCGGTTTTCCCGAGTGCGGCGAGTCGTTCGGCGCGCTTAATCTCGCCGTCTTTGATTTTGAGCTGCGCCCGCAGCTCTTCCACTTCACCGCGCAACACCTCGTATTTACCTTGGAGCCGCTCACTCGCCTGATTAAATCGGGTGAAAGCCTCCTCAAGAGCTGCCGCTGTTTGAGCCGCAGGCACCGTTTCGGCCGGTGGTGTCGTTGTCGTCGTCAACGGTAACATAACTTCATTCCCTTTCCTCAGAACCTATTGCTTTGAAACGTGCCACTCGAAACTCTCCGCTGCCGCCTTCAGGAGGGTCAGCCAACCATCAGCCGGAGGATATTTCCCCGTAGCCTCCGTGCGCAGCTCACGAACCTCATCGAGCGCACCACGGCTTATCGCCGCACGGACGAGCGCATAATCAACCCAACTATCGATGAACTGTTCAGGATATTCCGTGCGTCCCCGGGCCAGCCAGAAAGTGACGCTCGGATAATTCTTCATCTCGAGACTCACCTCGGCGAGTTGTCGAATCGCCATCGGCGTCCGTTCATGCCGCAGCGGGACCTTCTCGAAATGCTCACGCGCAGCTTCGAACTTACCAAGCCGCCGTTCGCACAAGCCGAGCGCGTAGTGGATCTCTGGCCGGTCCTCGGGTGCCGCTTCGGCAAGGGCCTGACCGTAGCGCTCCGCTGCAACCCCGAGGCTCCCCAGTCGCTGGAGTGACTCAGCCCACAGAAACCAGGCCTTCGAGCGTAGCGGCCCCGGTGTAGCGATGAGCTCGGTAGCTTTCTCAGCTTTCACCACCGCGATCTGATACCGCCCTTCCTGAAAATGGACGATCCCAGCCGAGAGATGAATACGAGCGTGCTCTATCGGGTCGAGTTCGGGATCGAGCGCTGCACGCTCAAAATCCTCAAGTGCCCGTTCGGGCAAGCTGAGTGCCCAGGCACTCCGGCCTGCAGCTACCCGAGATGCGCTTGAGACGACTCGCCGTGGAAGGCGGTCATAGGTCACGAGCGCCGCCAGATGCTCAGCATCCGCCGAGTGTCGCTGCACTTCCATCGGATGTTGCCCGTGGGCCGACGCAGAGAGCGCGGCCGCTCCCAGTAACGCGAGCTTGTAAGAACAGAATCGCATGGGGCCCCTTACTCACGCACACCGAGGAACGACTCAAACGAACGTCCCTCGACATCATCCCCGTCTTCGTCGTGGAGGATCTCGATTTTCCGCTCGAGCCCCTTCTTCTTGATCTTCTCAACAAGGGTCGTTCGGTTGAGGTGCAGAAGTTTAGCTGCTGCCTTCTTGTTCCCGTTCGTTTTCATCAGTGCGAGCGAAATCAGGTGGGTCTCGTAACGATTGACGAGCTCATTGAAATCGAGCCCCTCCGCGGGGATCTCTTCGGTCATGGCGACGGGGCTCGCTGATGAGGCGGCTGCTCCAACGAGATAGTCGGGTAGATCATGCCCATCGAGTAACGAGCCGTCAGCAAGAATCGCCAACCGCTCGATCATGTTCTCGAGCTCCCGAATATTGCCGGGCCAGGCGTAACTCGCCATCCGCGACTGGGCTTCTTTGGTGAAAGCGATCGTGGGCTTGCCGAGACCTGCACACACCCGCTCCATAAAATATTGCGCCAGGAGGGTGACATCGTTACCGCGCTCCCGGAGAGGCGGCAGATTCACCGGAACAACTTGAAGCCGATAGTAGAGATCTTCACGGAAACGGCCAGCTTTGACCTCTTCACGCAAGTCCTTGTTTGTGGCGGCGACGACGCGAACATCCACATCCACCGAACGGGTCGAACCTACCGGCTCCACCTTACGCTCCTGCAAAACGCGGAGGAGCTTTACCTGAAGCTTCGGGCTCATCTCTCCGATCTCGTCGAGGAAGATCGTCCCACCATCAGCTAACTGAAAACGGCCGATGCGTGAGCTGATAGCACCGGTGAACGAGCCCTTCTCATGCCCGAAGAGCTCACTTTCGAGGATCTCCTCCGGAATCGCGCCGCAGTTGACCGGGACAAGTCGACCACTCCGCCCACTCAGCCGGTGAATCGCCCGGGCCACGAGCTCTTTTCCTGTTCCGCTCTCACCAAGAACAAGCACGGTGGAGGAGGTCTTGGCCACTTTATCAATGAGGCCGAAAATTCGACGCATCTCCGCACTTTCGCTGATAATACCGGAGAAGGAGGTCTGGCGCAGGGCAAGCTTCTCCGCACCGTTAGGGGCTGTGCGAACAAAATCAGCGATTGAGTTTGGAATCTCGGCGACTGTGGGTTGCATGGCGCTCTCCTTAGCGAAAACCTCGTCCTTCCTTAGAACCAACCAGCCCCCGAACATCTTGCGCGGTGCGGTCAGCGTGTCAGTTCTATGGCAACTCCCGTACCAACCCCGACAGCGCTGGCGGATCTTTGACCCAATCGTACGGGAAAGAGAGCAACACCCGAGAACGCCTCAAGAAAACCGCTGTGTCCGCTTTTTGTAAAAATTTAATCTTTGCTGAATCCCTCGGATGACCGAAAAAAATTGTACAGTTTTTGAGCGATCCGGCCGAAAGCAGTGCGCACATTTTTCACCCCGGCGGGGAGCGTACCTGTGGAAAAGTGTCCTAAACCCCTGGTCTTGGCTTTGCCCGTTCCCGAGGACGATACGGGGTGACAAAGCGGGTCAAGGAACCGACGCATCCCTCCACATAACTCGTTGCAATTGCTGTCAAATATTCGTCTCGATAGCTTAAACGAGTTGGTGATGGCATACTCCGAAGACTTGCCGATAAGTCGCCTCGACGAGCCTTCGCCCCCGCGACAAGGGGGCGCGATGACGTGACAGGCTTCTCTTATCAGCGCTGAAGAATCGGGTGTGGGGATTCGTCCCCGAACCCGGATAAACCTCCAATCACAAAAAACAGGTATGAGCACCAACGTCGGCGGAGCCGAAGATAAAAAGCGTTCCTCTATAGTTTCGGAGAAGGTTAAAGCGGTCAGCGACCGGCTCAACTTAAGCCGAGGATCGACGCGTTCGACCGCTACCCAGATCGACCAACTCAACGGCGAGTTCCTTGCCAGCCATCTCTTCGCTAAGGCACCGAACGAGTTCCTCGAGAACCAGACCCTCGACGAACTGGTCGAAATCTCCGAGCGCAGCCTCGCCTGCCTGCAGGACTACATTAACTCCTCGGCGCTTTCGATTAAAACGTATCGACGGGAACACCGCGGCGAACAGATCACCTGCCTTAATATCGCCCTTGGAGACCGGCCCTTCATCATTAACACGGTAACCGAGTGCCTCCGCGCTCACGGAGTAGGAATTCGAGCCCTGCTCCACCCGATAATCATGACGAGTGGCTACCGCGCCTCGCTCTCCTACTTGGAGCTACCCGCCCTTGCCGACGAAACGGTTCAGACACTCACGTTTGAGTTGCGTCATGCCCTTGAGCAAGTGGTCCTCGTCACCGAGGACTTCACTCCGATGCTTGTTCGAGCTGAGACCTGTGCCCGGGTGCTCGACAACTCGCGCTATTCCTCCTCATTCCCCATCAGCGAACGTAAGGAGATCGCCGATTTCCTCCGGTGGCTCACCGACGGAGGGTTCATTTTTCTTGGACATGCCGAGTGGAAGGTCTCCGATAAGGAGGCGATCGCGAATTTACCGGAAGCTACGCTGGGGTTGTTCCGGAGCAGCGCAGCCGACCTGTCGTCGATCGATGCCGAGCTTCTTGAAGATGCCCACCGACTCGTTGAGGGCAACCGACTCATCACGATAACGCGGCTTCGCTCGGAAAGCGTGGTACACCGACGCATTCGCTTCACCCATATCGCCGTTCGTGAGTTGTCACCGGAGGGACGCCTTCTCTCAATCCACAGCTTCATCGGCATGTTAACCTCCCGAGGGGTTTCGCAAGAGGCCTCGAGCATCCCGCTCATTCGCCGCAAGCTCCAAACTATTATTGAACACGAGGCTGTCCTTGAGGGATCGTACGACTACAAGAATGTTGTCAACGTTATCGACAGCATGCCGAAGGACGAAGCGCTCCGCATGGACGTCGAGACCCTGCGTGATGTCGTACATGTCATCATCGGCGATATCAGTCGAGACGAGACACGGGTACATCTCTTTCTCGATCCGGAGCAGCGGGGCGTGTCTATGCTTACCGTTATCCCGCGAGACCGCTTCAACACAGCCGTCCGACATAAAATCCAGCGCCATGTCGAGGAGCTCCTCGGCGCGGCACCTGGAACGAGCGAGTTTCACGTCGGTGTCAGCAACAAGCCACTCGTGCGCCTGTATTTCTATATTCCGATAGCTCCGGGCTTCATCCCCAACGTCGATCGAACGGAGCTCCGGGCCAATATCGTAGAGCTGTCCCAAACGTGGCGGGACAACCTCGGGACTCTGGTGCGCAGCTCGAATCTATTCTCCGACCGGGAGCGCATCTGGAGCGAGTATGCTGAGGCTTTTCCCGAAGACTACCAAGCGATTCAATCAGCGACGGAAACGCTCCACGATATAGCTGCGATTGAGCGCTTAAACGCCGAGCATCCGGTTCACGTAAGCATGATCCCAGCGGCCCCGGGAGAATCAGCGATCGCATTGATGGTGTATCACCGGACCTCCGAGATCTCCCTCAGCAAAGCTCTCCCCGTTCTCGAATTTGCAGGCTTCGAGGTCCTCAACGAGCGCACCACTGAGGTAACTCCTCGTGATGGCACAACGTCATTTGTCCATCGCTTTTCCGTCAAACCAGCTTCGGGTAATCCCGTGAGTGAACGGCGTTTTCACGACGTCGTTGCGCCGGGGCTCGCCCTCGTCCTCGCGGGGAAGGCCGACAACGACCCCTTAAACGCGCTCATGCTCGAGGCAGGGCTCTCAACTCGCGCGCTCGCCCTCCTCCGAACGTACTGTCGTCTCCTCTGGCAAGTGAGCAAGACCGGCACCCGTCGCGGCATGCGCCGATCTCTCGCAAGCGTGCCTGAACTCGCCGTCCAGCTCTGGGAGATGTTTGAGCTCCGATTCAACCCGGCATTGAAGTTATCGATCGAACAGCGGTCGGCTCAATTCACGGCGACAGCCAACGCGTTTAAAGATGGGCTGCGAAGCGTGAGCGATATATCGAAAGATAAGATCCTCCGTTCGCTCCTGATGCTCCTTGAACACACGCTCCGAACTAATTTTTATGCTGGCAAGCCGACGATTGCGCTGAAGCTTGACTCATCGAAGATCGACGTCATGCCCCAGCCCCGCCCCCTCTTTGAGATATTTGTCAGCTCACCAACGGTCGAGGGGGTGCATCTCCGCGGCTCACGGGTTGCTCGCGGTGGCCTACGGTGGAGCGAGCGCCCCGACGATTTCCGCAGCGAGGTCCTCGGGCTCGTCAAAACACAAAAGGTAAAAAATGTCGTCATCGTTCCGGGTGGCGCCAAGGGCGGATTTATCGTGAAGAAAATGCCGAGCGATCCGAAGCTCGTGCCGCAGGCAGTCGAAGACGCCTATAAGGAATTTGTTCGCTCCTTACTTACCCTCACTGACAACCGGGTTGGCGAGGCAATCGTCCCACCGACCGACATGGTAATATACGACTCGCCCGATCCTTACCTTGTGGTTGCTGCCGACAAGGGAACCGCTAAGTTTAGTGACGTTGCGAACAAGCTCGCCGTTGAGGAATTCAACTTCTGGCTCGGCGATGCCTTCGCCTCAGGGGGTTCGAACGGGTACGACCACAAACTCTACGCGATCACCGCGAAGGGGGCGTGGGAGTGCGTCAAACGACACTTCTCTGATATGGGACTCGACTACGCGACGACCCCGTTCACCGTTGTGGGGATCGGCGATATGTCGGGCGATGTGTTCGGAAACGGCATGCTGTTGTCCAACAACATGAAGGTGGTAGCCGCTTTCGATCACCGCCACATCTTCATCGATCCGGATCCCGATGCAGCGCTATCGTTCACCGAGCGCAAGCGCATGTTCGAGCTCCCGCGTTCGCAATGGACCGACTACAATGCCGCGTTACTGAGCAAAGGTGGGGGTATCTACGGACGGTTCGATAAGGAGATCAAACTCTCGACCGAAGCACGGCAGGTGCTCGGTATCGGGAGTGAGCAGCCGACCATGATGAATGGCGAGCAGATTATTAACCTCGTGCTTAAAGCGCCGGTCGACCTGATATGGAACGGCGGCATCGGGACCTACTTTAAGTCTCCGATCGAGTCACACTCCGATGTCGGCGACGGCACCAATGACCGGGTACGGATCAACTCTGACGAACTTCGCGCCAAAGTCATCGGAGAAGGGGGCAACCTTGGCTTCACACAAAAGGCTCGGATCGATTTCGCCATGGCAGGCGGACGAATAAACACCGACGCAATCGACAATTCCGGCGGTGTTGACATGTCGGATCATGAGGTCAACCTGAAGATACTCTGCACCGATCTGATGCAGCAAAATAAATTGACCCTCGAAGAGCGCAATAAATTGCTCAAAGAGATGTCCGGGGACGTCACCGAACTTGTGCTCGACCACAATCGACGTCACGGCGTCTTGCTCACCCTCGGGGTAAACCGCTCACTTCGCAACATCGACTACTTTCGAGTACTCATGCGGGACATGGCTCGGCTCGGATACGTCAATCGAGCGCTCGAGTCACTCCCCGACGACGACGATCTCAACGATCGAGTTCGGGAGAAAAAGGGCCTCACCCGACCGGAGCTCGCCATCTGTGTCGCGACGGTGAAGATGTGGGTCAAAGATCTGATCTTGAACTCCCCTCTCCCCAACGACCCAGTGATGCAGCCGTATCTCCTCGGCTACTTTCCCCGAGCGATGCGGGAGCGGTTCGCAGCCGATATACCGAACCACGCTTTAGCGGCGAATATTATCGCGACGGAGGTATCGAACCTGCTCGTTGATGCGCTCGGGACAACGTTCGTGCATCGAAATGCTCTGTCGTACGGAGTGCCGCCGATAGCGGTTGTTTCCTGCGCCTTAGCAGCGGAAGCGATCCTGCGAACGCAACACGTTCGTCAGGAACTGTGGACGATCGATACGGTTGCCACCAACGCTCAGTTTCTCGAGCTCGTTCGCACGACCGGCCGGGCTCTGGCGGAAACCACCTTATGGCTCCTCTCCGCTCACGGAGGCTCGAAGAGCGTCGGAGAAATGATAGCGCTCTACGAGAAATCGTATCGCCAGCATCTCGACGGAGCGGTGGTCGAGCCGGGGCTTCAGGCACACGGGTTCTCGGCGACAACGACGCAAAGCCTCGCCGTGTTTCCGCGCGTGGTACGCTCGCTCGAGATGCTGTGGACCGCACAGGCAGCCGGTAAAGATGTCGCGCTAACCGACGCCGTGTTTGGCGAGGTCATGGAGCTCCTCTCGGTCGAGGCGTTGGTGAAAGCCGGCCGAGCTCTCGAGCCGCAGAATCGATGGGAACAAGAGATCGTGAAAGGAGCGCTCAACGACATTCGAAGAAGCGTCTCGAGCATTACCGCCAAGCTCTTGTCCCGCAACGTTACGGGAAGCGGAGCTGTGCTCACTGAGTTGCGGCGTTCCCCGGCGTACGATCGCCTCTCCGGCTTACTCGACGAAGCCAAGCAACAAGGCCTACCCCTTGCTGCGTTGGCAGTGGTAGCGAAGCAGCTTCGCACTTTCGAGCTCGCTGACGAAGTACGATGATCGAACCTGAGCTGAGGAGCTCAGCCAAGATGGAAGTGCTGGTTTATGTCGATGATGGCGTGGTGGACCGGTCGAGGGTGGAAACTCCGCGTGCGCTCGCCGAAATTCTCCCCACCGATACCCACCCGATTCGGGTAGTAGACCGCACCTTCTTCAGCCAGCCCAATTGGGAAGGTTCGACCGGAGCGGTCGTGTTCCCGGGGGGACGAGACCTCCCCTATCACGAGGCTCTCCGCGGCGAAGCTGCCACCCGAATTCGCCGCTTCGTTGAAGCGGGGGGAGCATACATCGGGTTCTGTGCGGGTGGGTATTTCGGGGCGCGACGGGTTGAGTTCGACCGCGGACAACCACTCGAAGTGGTTGGCGATCGCGAGCTCGGGTTTTTCCCCGGGATCGCGGCGGGGCCTGCTTACGGACCCGGCACTTTTGCCTATGAGACCGATCAAGGAGCTCGTGCCGCACTGGTGCGATGGTCCCCCGATGCGACGACAGACCGTGCTGCACCGATCTTTTTCAACGGCGGTTGCATCTTCTGTGGGGCTGAAGATCTGGTGGGGATTGAGGTCATCGGACGCTATGCCGAGCTTCCGGGAGAGCCGGCCGCCCTCATCGCCTGCCGAGTGGGCGACGGCGTCGCAATTCTTTCGGGGGTTCATCCAGAGTTCTCGAGCAGCTCCCTGCAGGGCGGCTCCGACCATCTCAGCACCGTCGCTGCAGCTCTTGCGCCCTACGAGTCGGAACGTCGAGCAATCCTGCGGTTAATTCTCGAGCGTAGCCGACTCGCGGTAAGGATTTAGGATATGACTCACCCTAATTTGCATGGAACGCCCGATCCTTCATCCTCAAACGAACAGTGTCACCTGCCTGCGCCATCCCCAGGCCCGGACTTCGACGTGGCGATCGTGAATGCCGTTGCGGGCTACACACGACACGGCTTTCACCCGTGTTTCGTCCCGACAATCGACTCGACGATGAATCTACTGCCGTATTGCGAGAAAAACCTCATCCCCGTCCGACCGGGGCTCGTTCTCATCGCTGGCCGCCAAACCCATGGGGTCGGTCGAGCGGGAGCCTGGGAAAGTAGCGCCCAGGAGCGCGACGTCACGATGAGTATCGTTTTACAAGACCCCCGCTCCCCTGAGGAGCACCTCCTATTGCATATCGCCACCACCCTCGCGGTAGCACGAGCGCTTGACCACGTGGTCCATCTCGAAGCCCCTGCCGCAGGGGAACGCCCAACTTTCCGCATCAAATTACCCAACGACGTACGGGTCGACCTCGGGAAACATTTCGGCAAGATCTGCGGCTCGCTCGGTGTGGGGAGCTTAAACCGGGACATCAAGGATGAGCACCAGGTCCTTGGATGGCGATACCCTGACGATTGTTTAGTCATGGGTATCGGTATCAACCTCTCGAATGAGGTTCTCCAATACTCCTCGAAGCTGCGCTTCCCAGCATCGTCGCTCGAGTACGTTACTGCCCGCCTCTTTCCACGCGAAGTGATTATCGGATTCGTCCTCAGCGAGCTCGATCGTACCTTGACGTGGGCTGCAGAGGACCGCGTGCGGCTCGTACGCGAAGCCCAGCACGTCCTTGCGCTCGGCGCCCGGAACACCGCTATTCTCGATACCCGAGACGGATTTTCGGGTAAAGTTGAAGTCCTCAACTTCGACCTGACCGGCCTCACTTTTCGCTGTTTGGGAGAGACCCACACGGTTCCGCTCGAGCTGATTTTACGCCTCTATCCCGACGAATCAGCTTAATTTGCCTCGAGTGTCTGAGCGCCGTATAATAAAGATGGTCGTGAATCCCTGTTGAGCCTCTGAGCAAACGTCTTGCTGGAGAGGGGGTTTAAAAGCACTCTTCGTGAACCTTTTAAAAGAAATGAGAATCCTTTGGTAACCCTCAGCGATAAGCTTATCCACCTCATCATGGATTACGGGCCAAACGACATGGCCACGAGCGAAATCCTGGATCGCCTCTCATCGAGCGTGCCTGATTCATATCGATTCAACGTAACCTCGGTTCCTAGCTTTAACACCGTCGCGACCGGATTCATCGTGGCGCAGCTTGGCCTTGTGGAACGCCTGGCTGGTTGGACGGGCGCGCGCATCCTTTATATTAACTGTGCGCCTCGAAAGGATCGTGGTGCGGCTCGGGAAAATAATGAAGGCGAGGGCTTGCTCTACGGGGTGCTGAGGAACGGCGCGAAAGTGATCGCCGTGAACTCGGGATACTCGCTGTCCCTCATTCGTACTGAACTCCAAGAGCTCTACGAAACTAACATCAAGAAAGATGGCTCGCAGTTTCGTAGTCGAGACAACTTTCCACCACTTGTTGGAGCGGTTGCCCAAGCGGCGGAGTTAAATTCGTTTCTTGGTGCCTCCCTTGATCCGCGCAAAGTCATCCCCGAGATGCCCGCGGGACTCGTGGGATATATCGATTCCTTCGGGAATCTCAAGACGACATGGCGCCTCTCTGACCCGGTACTCTCAAAGTTTCAACCAGGGCAAAAAGTGCAGGTTCGGATCGAAGGTGGTTCGAACGTAAGAACGGCTACCGTTGCCACCGGCTCGTTCAACATTAACGAAGGGGAACTCGCCCTCGCCCCTGGAAGTAGTGGCTACCACGACCGATTCTGGGAACTCTTTCAACGGGGCGGAAGCGCTGCCGCCGAGCTCGGGGTTCCAGTCCCCGGGGCTAAGATCGAGATCAAGCCCCTTCCGTGGAAGATCCAAGGGTAGACACCTGGCAAACCCGCGTAGTTATCAAGCTATGCTCCCCGCTCAGCCAGCTGAGCCGTACCCGGGTTACGGTAGGTCCACCATGATCCCGACTGCCGCTACCGGGGCTTCTATCTCGAGTTGCTCTTCGGCAACGATTCTTAACTGGTCTCCAGCATAGACCCGAATGCCGTTGACGACGAGCGCTCCTGCGGTCAGATATAAGAAGATCGAACGGCCAACACAGCTGCGGCGAACCGATGCACCACTCGCAAGGGCACATCGATAGATCGCCACCGGAGCATGGATAGTTAACGGGGCTTGAAGCTCGGGTAATCCAGATACCAGAGGCTCAAAGTCTCCATGAGCGGGGCGGGCCAAAAAATTGTGCTCTTGAAACGCTGGGCTTAACCCCCGCTCACTCGGCTCGATCCAAAGCTGATAAAAGTGAGCCGGAGTATCGCTGTGATTAAACTCGGAATGCCGCATCCCTCTGCCCGCGGTCATACGCTGGATATCCCCCGCTCGAATCGCGGTACGGTTTCCTAAACTATCCTCATGGGTGAGCTCCCCTGAGAGCATGACCGTGACGATCTCCATCTCCTTATGTCCATGGAGAGGAAATCCCGAGTGTGGGGCGACCACATCATCGTTAAATACCCGCAAAGAGCTAAAGCTATGATTATTGGGGTCAACATAATCATCGAAGGAGAAGAGCCAAAACGTCTTGAGCCAGCCGAAGTCTCTCGAGTGGCGCTCGCCCGCAGGAACACGAGAAATCATCGCCCGCCTCCCCTACCCTCGCCGTTGACGACTTGGCGCATTCCATTTTGTGGGTCATCACTATCCGTTCCTCCGATTCTTGCGCCGACACGTCGATAGATCGCACTCAAAGTCTGACGAAATACCCCGAAGGTATACCTCCGCTCAGCGAGCTCAAAAGCTGCTCTGCCCAGCTTCCTCCGCAGCTCACCATCATGAACGAGCTGCTCGATCCCTTGGCCGAAAGCCACCGGGGTTGGCGCGGTAAGGAGCGCCACCGATTCATCCATAACTTGGGTATGGGTCGGTAGTTTTGTCGCCACCATCGGCACTCCCGAGTGGAGATATGAGTAGATCTTCATCGGGGTATTATTCCCCTTGATGCGCGGCGAAAGGAGTATATCGGCCTGGGTTAAATATCCGTTCAGAGTTGATACCGGCCGGGGACCCAAAAATCGCACCTGCGATCCGACACCGAGCCTCTCGGCGAGAGCCCGATAGGCTGCAATGTGGTTCGGCCGCCCCCCGATGATAACAAGACTGGTATTCATTAAACGGGCGCTGACAACAGCAATCCCTTCGATCAGAAGATCAATTCCCTGGTAAGACTCAAGATTACCGATGTATAGTGCAACGAGATTCCCTGGGGGTATCTCTGCTTCGGCGCGCAGATCAACGGCCGCCGGAGTCCCCTGCTCTAGATTCAACAACGAAATATCGCTCAGCACCTCTGCGTCTTGGGCCCCGTGCCGATTCGCAATAACCGCCAAAGCGTCACAGACCGGGACCACGGCAACGCTCTGCTTTACCGCAACTTTCTCCAAAATCGCGAGCACGGGGCCAAGGGGCTTGAGGAGCCACCATTTCTCGGTCACCTGGAGAGCCAGTGATGAATCCATGTCATAAACATAGGGAATAGCTGTGCACCATTTAATGATGAGAGCTATAAAGACCGACTCCTCAACCGCGTGAACGAGGGCGTACCGCTCTCGTCGTGCCCGCCACACAAGCTTGAAGGCCGACCAAGCAAACGCCACATCACAGACTATCTTTTTAAGAGAGATTCCTGGGCCTATCCCATTTATCCCCGGAACCCGGGTCCGATGCACCGTCACGTTCGGGATCTCGATATCCGCCCCTTCCTCGTAACACAGGAGGTCCACTGTGTGCCCCTCACCTCCTGCGAGCACCTCAAGGGCAAGACGCACCGCTATGGGAGTGCCACGGTCTTGATAGAAAGGTTGGGGTGCAAGAAAAAGTATCCTCACGGATCTACTCCTTGACCCTTCGGCACGGCATCTGGGGGAATAATTCCGATCCGCTCGGGCACCACTCTTCGGGGAAAGATGGCTTGGGGTAACAAATTCAAACCTTGGAGCCACGGCATTATCGCCTCCGCCGCGATGCGGTGCCCGATCTCATTTGGATGACGGTCGACTATCGGGATAACCTGAAGCCTCTCAAGAGGAATATCACGATAGCTTTGGGCGATATCGAGCGAAGGGACTTTAAGACCATGCAGCGCTCCCGCGACCTTCTCATGGAGCGGATAGAAGGGATAGTCGGCATTCACCGGGTGGCCAAAAAGCGGGAAAACCGTGGCCACCAGGGGGACCTGTGCATCTTTACACCGGCTCACGATCGCCTTTAATGAATCGTGAAAATTTCGCCAGGTCTTTTTGCCTTCAAAAAGTTTAAAAAAGTACCGGACATACTCTTTATGAGTTTCGGTATTGCGAATCCGCGTGACAACGTAGCCCAGCGAGCGCCAATGGGAAAACAGCCGATTCGTTACCTTTACTTCGCCGGTATTCTCATCAACTAACAATCCTGTCGGCCGATACGGCTTAATCTCTGGGTCGTTCAAAGTAATCTGCAAAAGTATGAGGTCCGCTTCAGCTTTAATCGCACGTTCAACGACAGCGACCTCATGGGAGGTTGAGTAGCGTGGCACACCGTAATTGATTACCTCGACGGGGGGCTGATGGTCGTTGAGATTCAGCCACCTTTCGAGCCGCTTCGCGAAGGTATCGTCAAACTGCATGTAGGGCGCGAATGAAAAGGAATCCCCCACGACGGCGATACGGATCGTCCCCGGCTTTTTCTTCTCGGGATAGCTTCTATCGGTTAAAACGGTTGCGTTTTGGGGGATAAAGTAGCTCTGCGGCCGATCGTTCCAAGAGAGCGGTGCACGGTAGACGAGACGGAAGATAATCTCGACAACGAGAAGCGCCACAATGATACCGCCAACGCTCAGCCCAAGGAGCGCCATCACGATGACCGCACGTGACGGCCTCTCCGCGCCGCCCTCACCTGTAGTCTCGTTCCCCGTCTCGCCATCGGCCATCTTAGCGTCTTCCTAAGAAAGAACGACGAACCCTTGCTACCGAATCCCGCACCCAAACCCGGAGCGCTCGTCGCTGACTGTTGAGCCAAAAAAGATAATACCCTCCGCTCCCGAGGAAAAACCGCAACACCCGGGCGCGATACTTGGGTAAAAAGCAGAAGAGGTGTGTGAGCATGTGAAGTTCGGTCTTCACAAACTGCCAACCGGAGTGACTGGGGAAGCGGGTGTGCGGATCCCCGTAAGCAGGAATCGACTTACCTTGGCGTCGATGAGTCTCGATAACACGAAAAGCACGCCAACGTTTCTCCTCAGCCATCAAGATATTAGAACGAAGCGCCTCCCGACGAGTAATCGGCACCGACACGAGCTTCCCACTCGACACGAGGCTATCGAATACAGCTTTCCCCCGCGCGGTTCGTAACAAGGTAAAACTCCAGCCTTGGTACCAGTCGACATGATTCTCCGGTGGCGACATCCACGGATCTCCCACACTAATATCGGCGAAGTCGGAGAGGCCATCGAAGCAGGTGGTACACCGCTCCGGAGTGAACAGCCGGTAGAGCACGTTGATAACCTCTATCGAGGTCGGCCGATATCCCTTTCGCTCGCCGAAATAAACGGGATAGAGCGAACCGTCCTCGAGCTCAACATGGGGGGTGCCGGGATGCTTTCCGATCCGCGAAATAAAACGCTTCGCTCGTGGCCCCTTGTCACCTAAGGTCTCCCAGATAACTTCAAACGCCTCGTGCTCGATAGCGGCATGACAAAAAAGCCCGATCGCCAAGGTAATCCGCGACTTCAGCCGGGCATCAAGCTCAGCCGCTTTGCGAAACCCGTGAATCTGACACGGCAACCCCACCAACGCGTACCGACCCTCAATCTCTCGAACCTCCTTAAAAGCCGCATTCGTCGGGCAGATGGCGTATTTCGACTTCATCGCCCCCAGAAGTTCCGCGCGAGTCCGCGCCACGACCGGCTTCCCTTTCCACAGGCTCGTCTCATCAGAGGCGATGACGATGGCTCCATCAATCTCCTTGCGCTCGAGTAGATCAATCAGGATCGCCGTTACCACACCACCGCTCGTTGAGTGCTCGCGAATGATCGGCTCAGTTGAATACGCCACTGCGCTGTCGATAAAATGACCATGGGTATTGGTCAACTCAGCGGGGGCTCCAAAAAGAGCCGTGTGAAAAGCTTTGAAGTCAAACTCATCGCCGGGACAAACTCGCATGCACAGATCGCAATCGGTACACGCGGAGAGATTTTTAACGGTAGGATATTCGCGGTCGTCGAGAGCGAGCACTCCGGTGGGACAGATCCCCACACACGAACCACACCGGTGACAAAGGCCCCCATCGACGATCTGGGAGAGCCCCCGTAAAGCGCGGGGGAGCTGCCCTCCCTCAGGGAGGGGCCATCCCATGGGCTCTACAAATGGGCCCCGCTCGCGTAGCGGTGCCGACTCCGGAAGAACCCGCAGCGAACGGGGAGTCGAACGCCCCGACGAATCCGATAAGGTATTGGCACCGCTCATGTTTTAAGGTTAAAAGACCACTGACGTTCTATCACACGCCCCCCGGGCGCGCAAATAAAGCGCGGCCTTGGCTGACCATCCCAGCACCTCTCTTTAAGGAACGCGTCGAGCCAGATATAACACAATGGAGAAAGATTTCGTTGCTATGGCTTCAGATTCAACCGACTCCCTCACCTCGCCCTCATCGCATGTTGAGGCAAAACCGTATGCGGATGTCGAAACCGCTTCGGACGACTATGCCACTCGCTTCACTGGCCCCGCGGGCGCATGGCTTCTCAAGGTTCAAGAAAGAGCTCTCTTAAACCTACTCGATCGATATGCCCCCACCCAAGAGGAGATCTCGGCTCTCGATGTTGGGGGTGGCCACGGCCAGATAGCACCACTGCTCCACGGCGTCGGATATAAAGTCACCGTCATAGGAAGCGGAAAGGGAATGCAACCTCGGCTCGCCAAACTCGTTGACTCGGGGGAATGCCGCTTCGAAATGGGGGACCTCATCAAGCTCCCCTTCCCCGATCAATCATTTGATATTGTGACCTCCTTCCGTCTTCTTCCGCATATGGACGAGTGGGAGGTGCTCATTAAGGAAATGTGCCGCGTTGCCCGCCGGGGGGTGATCGTCGACTACCCGACAACGCAGAGTTTTAATTTTCTATCACCGCTCTTTTTCAGCGCCAAGAAGCGCGTTGAGGGTAATACGCGGTCCTATCGCCTCTTTCGCCATCACCAAGTAACGCGAGAGTTTGCGCGACATGGATTTCGCCGCGGCGGGCGCGTCGGGGAGTTTTTCTGGCCGATGGTAGTACACCGACTTTTAAAGACACCCCTCCTTTCTGAGATCGTCGAGTTTCCGCCGCGAGCTTTGGGGCTCACGACAGCATTCGGCTCACCCTGCGTTTTTAATTTTTTTCGGAAGTAGCGATGGGCCTCTTTCTTGTGACCGGTGCTTCAGGAGAAATCGGGCTTGCTGTGGTGAAACTACTCCGATCCCAAAATATCGCTGTGCGCGCTCTCGTTCGGAGCGAGCTGAAGGGGCAAGCAGCAAAGGAACTCGGCGCCGAAATCATACTAGGCGATCTGACTGATCGAGCGAGCCTTGACCGGGCAGTGAAAGGCTGTACCGGGGTCTACCACATCGGTGCCCTCTACCGGGAAGCGGGACTACCTGAGTCCACATACTTCTCCGTTAACGCTGAGGGCACACGGCACCTACTTGAGGCATCGATCGCCGGCGGGGTAGAGCGTTTTGTCCACACATCGACAGGTGGAGTTCTCGGCGATATCAAAGATCCACCTGGCCGGCATACGACTCCATATGCCCCAGGAGACCTCTATCAGCGGAGCAAAACCGAGGGGGAAAAAATCGCCCTCGAATATTTTCGCACCGGGAGAATTCGCGGTGTCGTCATTCGCCCCGCGATGGTGTACGGGCCAGGTGATACCCGGCACTTAAAACTTTTCCGCATGATCGCTCGGGAAAAGTTCTTTTACGTTGGGCCTGGAGATAAAAGTGTCCATTTTATCGACATCCGAGATCTCGCCCGAGCGTTTCAGCTCGCGATGGAGCATCGGGAGCTCAACGGCGAGATATATCACATCGCGGGGGAAGCACCGCTGCCTCTCCGTGAGGCGGTGAATCTCATCGCCGACCATTTGGGGGTTAAGCGTCCCTGGTTACATTTGCCGGTGAGGCTCACTCAGCTCGCAGGAACGGTATGTGAAATATTATGCGCACCGTTTGGCATCGCGCCGCCGATTTACCGTCGACGGGTCGATTTCTTCACCAAAGCGCGGTATTTTGACACCACGAAATCCGCTCAAGAGCTCGGCTTTACACCAGCGCTCCCCTCACGGGCTGAGATCGTTGCAGTCGCTGACTATTTTAAATCCCACGGATTATTGTGATGAGCGTACCCGCGGCGACTCAAGCCGGCAGGGCCTCACGTCTTTGCTTCGCTCTCCTTTCAGATACTCACATCGGACCTGGGGAAACGTTTGAGAGCCAAGGTATTCAAACCGCCGCACGAGCTCGGCGAGTGGTACGGGCAGTCGAAGCGCTGATCGAAAAGCCTGCTTTTATCGTTCACCTTGGTGACATCGTTGCGGACCCCGATCCTCGGTCAGAGGAGTTGGCGCGTGAGATATTTAACCCCCTCACCTCACCGCTCTGGTACCTGGCCGGAAATCACGACCGCTCCGAAGAGGTAAGCCAGCTTCTCCCCCGCGAACAGGGAGATCGATTCACCCAAGGCCCCTCGCCGGTCTCCTACGCGTTTTCATGCCGAGGACATCGGTTTGTAGCTCTGGAGCCCCATGAATCTGCCTCGCCCTGGAATGGGAGACTCGCTGATGAACAATTTGATTTTCTAGACGCCGAGCTTTCATCAGCTCCTCAATCACTGACGATATTCCTGCACTATCCAGCTCGGCCACTCCATGTCCCATGGGTAGATAGTCGTATGATACTGGAGAACGGACCACAACTCCATGCGTTGTTAAAAGGACAACCGGCTGGTCAGGTGCGTGGGGTATTTTCAGGGCATATTCATCGTGCGGTTGGGGTTCTCGATGAAGGCATTTTCTACCAATCCGTCCCGGCAAGTGCAGTGGCGATGAATATACAGCCTGGAGTTCTCGAGCCATCGTACTTTCCTGAACCTGCACCGATGTTTACCCTGGTTCGCTTCGAATCAAATCAGATGATAGTTTCGCATCATCAGGCCTAGGGCTTCTTGCCCTGATAAAAGAACCTCTTTTCGGGGCGCATCGGCAACTAGACCGCCCCTCCTCCACTTATATTGAATATTCAGTTCAATCGATTTGCAAGCCCGTCAAATCTTGCACAGCGCTTCAAGTCATCCCAGGTCTTGCATCGCTCGAGCGCTGTCCCGCTAACCACTCCACAGCTGGTGGGGGCCAGCGCGTTGCACCGGTGAGGGAATCGCCCGTTAGTGGGAAGGCTACTGAGCGAAGCAAAATAGAGCGACCGATCGAATGTGCCAGGGGAGGGGCTAAAACAACCCATATGCCAGCATAGAGCGGGTCGCCCAAGGCCAGGGACGACTCTTGACGACAAAAATTAGGCCTGAGCTCCACGCATCCCGAAATAGCGGATCATGCTGCGACAAGCTGTGCTGAGTAGCAGGGCCATGGGGACTGCACATCCTTCCCCATACTTGCGATTAAAAGTGGCTTTTCCCGAAAACAACGGAGGGAAACCGCGCTTGGCCGCCATTGCCGCTGAGGTCAGCTAACTTCGAGCAACGTTCGAAGGAGACCTCGGCGTCAGCTGAGTCCGACCCACGCTCCATTCGGCATCGAGGGGGGCCAGCAGTCGATCCAGCTCAAATAGTCGAATGCTACAAGCGCTAATTCGCACGAGATGGCGCTCGCCGTTACCTGGTCTCGATGTATCATCTCTCTCAGCTGACACATGCGCTGCCACGTATGGCGACTCCCCCCGCACGTGCGACAAGCGCTCTCAGGGTCGAACGAAGCTGACGAGACGTGGTAAAAGGAAAGATGGTTCACTATCGTGGAACCGGACGGATGCGCCCAAAACACATCGATAGAAAGACACCCACTCTCCTCCTTTGGGGGGAGAAGAGTGATAACGAAAGACCTCACCGACTCACGTGAGGCACTAGGTTGAAGCCGCACTGTCGCCAGAGCTAGCTTCATTCGCCTGGAGAATCGCATTCCGCATTTGCGACTCCAGTTCGCGGACTCCGCCCGGACCGTGGGGCAAGAAGATGACCTTCCCCTGCCCACCGATCTTTTCGAGGGAGTCAAAGTACTGGCTCATCACCATCAACTGCGTGACAAGGTTCGGGTCCACCTTGGAGGAGTCCCCAAGCGATGCCAGAGTAGCGCGGAGCCCCTTGGCGATCACACGGCGCTGGCGCGCGACCCCCTGTCCTTCGAGAAATCGCGCCTGGGCCTCGGCTTCGGCAGCCTTGACCAGCTTCGTCTTCTCCGCTTCCGCGAGGTCAACGGCGGCTTCACGCTGCCGTTGCGCCGCGAAGCGCATCTGCATCGCCTGGCGAGTCCGATCATCCAACATCAAGTCGGTGATGAGCACCGCTCGAACCTCGTATCCGTAGCTCTGCATCTTCTCCCGCAGCCGGCCGAAGATATCGTCAGCAAGACCGAACTTCCCTTCGAAGAGCTGATCAATCGACATGCCGGGAACCTGCCCACGCAGGAAGTCCGACACCAAGTCGAGAATTACCGCAACCGGCTTCTCGACCAAGTAGTGAGCATCCTGAACTTTCGAGCTCTCCACCTGGAACTGCACAGTCACCGGGATCTTGACGAACGCCTGGTCATTGGTTTTCGTCTCGACCTCAGCCTGGAAAGCCCGCACTCTCAGGCTCTCCACCGCAGCCACTCTGTCGACGAACGGGATCTTCATACGAAGACCCGGCCGAGCAACTCGGATGAAACGCCCGAACCGCTCCACGATCGCAGCCGTGCTCTCGTGTACGATGAAGAACGTAGCCCGAAGGAGCACGTACACCATCCACACGCCGAGCAGAGCCGCCACCACCCACAACAGGACGGACCACTCCATGAGAACCTCTCTTTCGTTAGTTCACACCTCCACGCAGCAACACACCGCGCAAAGGTACGAACGTGCCTACTACCCTAAACTGATTGGAAAACCCCAGCGTAAACCTGAGGGCGACGGTGCAAGACCGTTCACATCACCAACGATAATAGGCCCACCCCACCCACTACTCAAACACCCCCCTACTTCCCTGATTCAACTCAAAAAATTACCCCCAAACGCGCTGGTACGTCCCACTCCCATCCAGAGCCCCAAACGCGCTGGTACGTCCCACTCCCATCCAGAGCCATGAATATGAATGACTAATTTCCCTCCACTGAGGCAACTCGGAGAATCAGATGGCCGTTTCCTTTCATCCTGGTCCGTCCCACCTTTAGTCGCCCCCGCATCGAATTACACGGAATGCTCAGCGAAAAGTGCATCGTGGTATTTGTGCAAAGGAGTCGGTAGGTTTCCCTAAACTCAAATAGAGCTCATGGCAACCTAATCCAGGGATTGAACCACAGATCTCCTGGCAATCGGTACAACTTCGCCTTCGGGGAATGAATCTTTTGCCCCTACCCTCTCGATATCAATGGTCTGTTTCGGTAAAGATTTCAGCCTCGCGCTACGGCCCATACCAGTTTGCGTTACTAGGCTGTGGGGGTCGGAAAGCCCCGGGGGGCCACACGACGGTAAAGTCCCCAAGCTTCCACCGCTCGTAGCACTCACGACACCTGTCGCAAAAATCCTTATAACGCTTAATCATCTGAATGCGTAGCGCCTTATCCTCCGCATGCACAAAGAGCCTTCGAGTGTCCCTCTTCGGACGATAGTCCATAGTCAATGGCTCCCGCCGAAGCTTATTCACCCCAACGACTTTTCGGTTCATACTCTGGCGCTCAACTCGCGCCGCTTCCTCGTGCTCCCGTACCATCGCGATAATCGACCGATTGACCTGCCCTATCTCCTGAGTTGTCGTCACCCCGAATCTCTCCATCCAGCTATTCGGCTGAAGCTTCAGCTCATGCTTATGCCGCACACGCTCTCGCATCATCGCGTAAAGTCTTAAGTCTTGCCGTTCAGTTACCGACCGCGCCGGAAGGCGCGGAATCATGGGTGCCTGCACCCAGGGGCACTCCTTGGAGATAGTCGCTTTCAGATCTGCAGCAACACCTTGAAATCCACTCCACGATGACACGCCTGGATATTGCTCAATAGCGTTGACGAGCCCAGCTCGCGCGGGATTCGCGTAAAGATACGCTATCCGCCGCATCACCGACTCACGATCGCCAAGGTGCATT
>JBILDU010000047.1:0-21956 GCA_044352465.1 Bdellovibrionota bacterium | reverse complement strand
CGAACAGAAGTTTCAATGAATCACTCAACACAAAATCGCTTGCCGGAAGAGCGAGGTGCCCCTCCACTCGATAGCGCGTCCCCTCACGACGAATTCGAAACGGTAGATCGATAGTTCGACGTATCCCTTGAAAAGAGACATCTCCTATCAGCCTCCCCTCACAGGGACGACCGAGATTAACGGGGCCGGGAAGGCAGCCTCGCCCGTTGCTGCGCAGCGCTATGGTTGCACCGTTCACACCCAGCGCCGCCAGAATCGCCCGTAACTGCAGATCTCTATTTCTATCACCCGTCTCGACAGCGGTCGTCGGAACCTCGATCTTTGCGCGCAGCGTGGTCGGGTCCTGAGGGTCCGCGAGCCACATCCTCCCAGAGAGCGCTCGCACGACGCCCCGCAATCGATCGTTGGCTGTCTCAATCGCCACCGTGAGCGTCGTATTCCGATCCGACACATCGACCGGCAAATTCCAATCAACTTGACCGAAAGCCTCGCGACTTATCGTCGCTACGAGGAGCAAAAAACAGAGCGGGCGAAATGGGGACATACCCCCAACGGTACCAACGCCCGGGCACGGCCACAAAGGTGGCTTCCCGAGAAAGGTCGGAACTCCGCCAATAGCCCCCATAACACATTGGAACCACTATGCCTTTACTTTAGTCGCCCCTCCCTTTAGATTAGCGAGGTTGTACCTTTAAAAGGTGTTGTATGGCCGATTGTGTTCTTATTACAGGAGCGGGTGGTGAGATCGGAACGAGCCTCATCAACTATTTTTCAGCGCAGAGGAACACCGAGGTTGTCGCCCTCGACCTCACCGAGCTAACTCCAGACAAGAAAGCGAAGTGTAAGGAAACCGTTAAAGGGAGCATCAACGACACCGGCCTCCTCAAGCTCCTCTCCGAGCGTTACCACTTCTCGAAAATCTTCCATCTTGCCGGCGTCCTCTCAAGTGGTGGAGAAAAGAATCCCCTCCTCGCCCACGAGGTCAACGTCGAAGGAACGCTGAACCTTTTGAATCTTGCGCACCAACAGTCGATCGCATCCGGTGTGGCGACGACGTTTATCTTCCCGAGCACGATTGCGGTCTACGGAATCCCATCCACCCAAGAAAAGCAAAAAGCAGGCAAGCTCAGCGAGGATCAATACCAAAGCGCCCTCACGATGTACGGGATCAACAAGCTCTACTGTGAGAATCTTGGGCGTTATTTCAGCACCCACTTTAAGATGCTTGCGCCGGATAACGGGCCGAAGATCGATTTCCGATCCGTACGGCTCCCTGGGGTCATCAGCACGGATACTCTCCCGTCCGGTGGAACGAGCGACTACGCGCCGGAGATGATTCACGCGGCGGCTCAAGGTAAGCCATACGATTGCTTCGTCCGACCCGATTCTCAGATCCCCTTCATGATGATGCCGGACGCGATACAGTCACTTATCAAGCTCGCCGAAGCCCCGGCAGAGGCGTTAACCCAGCGGGTATATAACGTCACTTCGTTCTCGCTCACCGCGGAGGATTTTAGAAAAGAGGTCGCCAAGTACTTCCCCTCAACTGCCGTGACGTACAAACCTTCAGCGATGCGACAGATGATCGTCGACTCCTGGCCAAGCGATATCGACGATTCCGCCGCCCGTCGGGACTGGGGCTGGAACCCTGAGTTCTCGAAGGCGCACTCCTTCGATGAGTATCTTATTCCCAACATCTCCAAGCGGTACGGTGCTGCGGTGAAACGCTCGTGTGGATGCGCATAATAGAAAAGAGAGAAAGATATGCTGACCTCGAAGACCCTCGCGAGCTATGCGAACGAACTCGAAACGATTCGCTCAGCGGGGACATATAAGCGCGAGCGAGTCATCGAATCCCCCCAAGGCCCCGCGATCTCGGTGGGAGGGAAAACGGTACTCAACTTCTGTGCAAACAACTACCTTGGACTCGCCAACAACCCGGCGCTGAAAGCCGCCGCAAAGGAAGGCATCGACACGTTCGGTCTCGGCTTATCGTCGGTGCGCTTTATCTGCGGGACCCAGACGATCCATAAGGAGCTCGAACAAAAGATCAGTGCCTTCCTCGGCAAAGAGGACACGATTCTTTACACGTCCTGCTGGGATGCAAATGGAGGAGTGTTTGAGATCCTGCTCGGCGAGAAAGATGCGGTCATCTCTGACGCCCTTAATCACGCCTCAATCATCGACGGCATCCGGCTCTGCAAGGCGAACCGATATCGTTACGCCCATAACGATCTGAGCGACCTGGAGAAACACCTCACCGACGCCCGAGCGAAGGGGTGTGAGCGAATCCTCGTCGTCACCGATGGGGTATTCTCGATGGACGGCGAGGTTGCTCCCCTCAAAGAGATAGTCGCGCTCGTGAAACGGTTCGAGGCGATGCTGATGGTCGACGACTCTCACGCGACCGGATTTTTTGGACCGACAGGCCGTGGCTCGATCGAGCACTGTGACGTCATGAGCGACGTCGATATCGTCACCTCCACCATGGGAAAAGCTTTAGGGGGTGGGGTCGGTGGATTTACGGCGAGCTATGGGCCGTGCGTAGACCTTCTTCGACAAAGGAGCCGTCCATATCTTTTCAGCAACTCGATCCCCCCTGCACTCGTGATGTCCACCATTGCGTGTCTTGATATGCTCACAAAAAGCACCGAGCTGCGCGACAAGCTCGCTGAGAACACGAAGCACTGGCGTGAGGGGATCACGAAGCTAGGCTTTACGGTTAGAGGCGAAGTCCACCCGATCACCCCGATTATGCTCGGAGATGCAAGGCTTGCAACCCTCATGGCAGACGACCTCTTAAAGGAAGGGATCTATGTGATCGGGTTCTCTTACCCCGTCGTCCCCCACGGCCAAGCGCGGATCCGCACCCAGATCTCAGCCGGGCACTCTCGCGCCGACCTCGATCGAGCGCTGGAGGCGTTCGCGAAGGTAGGTCGTGCGCATGGAGTTATCGGCTAGCTCCCTTTTCAATCGCTTCATCCCGACAGGTCCCCCGTCGCTGGTGCTGCCCGTCGCTGGTGCGCCCGTCGCTGGTGCGCCCCAGCCTTTCATTGCTTTAAGTGATTTAAACCAAAACGAAACTTTGGCGAGTCGAATCAAAGCCTTACCATAAATCGTCAACCCGTAAAGGCTCGCGCTGTTATATGCGGAGATCCCCCACCTACTCTTGGATCGCCGTCGGAGGGGTAAAACGATAGAGCCCATAGTCGATCAGCGAGTCTCCATTTGCCCGGGTGTAGCCGGCCAAATAGACGCTACCGCGATGAAAAAGAGCACGCCAAATCTCGGTTCCGAGGAGTGAGCGACCTCCGACGGTGACCGGACGAGTCCCCTCAGGAGTTCCGTCGGTCGAATAGAGTTTTGAAGTACCAGAGGGGGTGTTAACCTCGAAATACATCACGTCTCGAAAGAACCAAATCCCAGAGATACGATCATCAGCAACGATTAACTGAGAAAGCTGCAGGGTATTCAGATTAAGGCGCATCAATCGATTGGGGTCTTTCTCGTGAGCAAAAAACAGCGACCCCTTCGATGTCTTGGCTGCGATTCCATAGCACCACATCCCAAGACCGGTGAGATTACCAAGCGCCGCGGTGATATCTTGAAAGGTTCGGTGAGCAAAAGAGACTAGTCCGAGCTTGCACGAGGTCGTTGGCCGACTGAAATCCTCATAGCTGACGAGCGCTCCATTGACAGATTGCAACGGAAAAACATCGCGAACCCGGGTGAGCGGCGGCAAGTAGGTGACCTGTTCGGTAGTCTCTCCGTCGGTAACGTAGTGGTATACCTTCTCGGAGCCAGAGGTTGATTGAGCATAGACCCCAAAAAATACCGACTCATCACCGGTCACGACCGGCCCACGAACCTCCCAGCGGGGGTATCCGGCCGCAACCACCTCTGGAAAATCACTCAAAATACGAGCTCCCGCCCCGTTGGTTGTCCATAAAGCTCGTCGGGTGGTCTTGGAATCAGCAACTTCGAAGAGGATTCCGTTTTTCGCGCCGTAGAGACGGGTAGAGCCGTCTCGATCCGCCCGCGATTGCTTGCTCGGCGCGACGCCCCAAGGTTTTAACCGATTATTCGATAACTCGACGACCTCTGTTGACGAACGGCTTACTCGCCCAAAAATAAGTTTGTTATTTTTAACGACGTAGTTTTCTCTAAACTCTGGGTAAAAATTTCGCTGAACGGTCTTTAGAGAGGCCACGGAATCGCACACCGTGACGAAGGTGTGTGATCTATTCTTGTAGATCCTGAGAGGAACGGGCCCGCTGAGCGGGGGGTGCTGCGGAAAACTTTGCCAGACGTTGTCGACGGTGGAGTTAAAATCAAAAAAGTCCCGAATCAGTCTGACTGCCTTCCCATCAGTCGAATAGATTCCATTATGGACCCCCGGTTTCCGTTCCCCGTAAAAGATAACCTTTCCATTACAAACACCGAGCACCTCGGCATAGTTTAGGAAAACGGGCTGCGCTTGCTGCGCAGACACAGAGCTCAGCGGTCCAAAAAGAAAGGTCAGAACGGTGCCGACGATCGCGATTTTTCCCATCGAGGGTCTATCGGCTTCGATTCAAGGCGCCTTAAGAGTTGGGGCGGCGGCTAGTGCGCCCCAACCCCGCCTTGATTCAAGTTCGTTAAACTAAGTCAAATTTTGATCTAGTTGAATGAACAACTTACCCGATGCCGCGAAGCCCTTGGGCCATCCCAAGCAGTAATCGGGCGAACCAAGAGCACCGCACGGGGAAGCCAGAGCGAGGGGACTATCCCCGCCGCGCTGGTCCACCACGACCACGGTGGTTACTAAAGCCACCACGCCCTTGAGTAGCTCCCCGCCGCGGACCGCCTCGATAATTTCGATCGCCACCCCGGCTAGCGGAACGTGGGGACCGCGAGGTATTTCCATTTACCTCTGGGCTCTCCGACGGTACATACCTATTCCCGTTTGGCTCTGCCGAGGGGCGGGCGTCGGGATTTCGGGACCTGTTCGAGGCGCGACGCGGGTCGCCTCCTCGCTCAAAGCGCTTGCGCGGACCTTTCGATCCTCCGCGTTCATCGGAGAACGGTCGCCCTGCCGGAGCATCATCAAAACGTCGACCACGGCCCTCTCGTTGCGGCCGTTCACCACGGGGCTCTTCACCGAACCGGCGTTCACTCCGCGACGCGCCTCGCGACTCGAACCGAGTACTCCGCGGCGACCGCTCGCTGCGCTCCCGCCGGGGATGACGGGGCGCTCGGGACTCCCGGGGAGGGCCTGCCCTCCCACTCCGGCCGCGGTGACCGCCACCTTTAAGGGTATCGCTCTCCCCTTTTTCCATCAGCCGTACCACAGCCTTCCACAGTGACTTTTCCTCCGGCGACACCAAAGCAAGCGCCTCGCCGGTGCGACCCGCTCGCGCCGTACGCCCGATCCGATGCACGTAGTCCTCGGGCACCATCGGCATATCGTAGTTAATGACGTGGGCGATCTCCGGGATATCGAGACCACGCGCCGCGATATCGGTCGCGACCAAGATATTAAATCGACCATCGCGAAAACCATCGAGAGCCCGCTGCCGCTGGCTCTGCGACCGATCGCCGTGGATGTGAGCCACCTTCAGCCCCGCGCCGTGAAGAACACGCGCAAGCCTGTCGGTACGACGCTTCGTGCGAGCGAAGATAAGCACGGCGCCCTCACGGGTTGTGAGCTCTTTCAGGAGGACATCATTCTTTGCCGAGGAATCGGTCTCAATTACTTTTTGCTCGATTCGGTCAACCGGCTTCGATACCTGGCCTATCGCAATACGCACCGGATTGCGAAGCCACTTCGCCGCGAGCGCCTCGATGTCGGGAGGCATCGTGGCGGAAAAAAGTAGCGTCTGCCTGCTCTCCGGGAGCACCTTGCGAATCTGCTCAAGTTGGGGAGCGAAGCCCATGTCGAGCATCCGGTCAGCTTCATCGAGCACCAAAATTTCACAGGCAGAGAGATTCACACTGCGGCGCTCAAGATGATCGACGAGTCGCCCTGGCGTTGCCACAATAACTCGCGGATTCGCCCGCAAGGCCTGAAGTTGTCCACCCATCGGGACTCCACCGATGAGAAGAGCGGCACGGAACCGTCGGACGTCTTGAGATAGCTCCTTGATGACCTTCACTATCTGCACCGCGAGCTCCCGCGTTGGAGCCAAAATAAGCGCCACGCCCTCGGGAGAATTCAAAAGACGGGTAATAAGCGGGATACTAAACGCGGCGGTCTTGCCTGAGCCTGTTTCAGCTGAGGCAACAAGGTCTTTTCCTTCGAGAGCAGCAGGCAGCGCCTGCGCTTGGATCGGTGTTGGGGTAGTAAACCCGATTTTTGATAGAGCGGTAGCAAGCTCCTCGGGGAGGGCTAATTCATTAAAAGTATTCAAATAAATCCTTTGGCGACCGAAAATGGTCCCCGTAATAATCGACGATCAGCTGTTTGAAGGACTGCAAGACGAGAGGCGGTTAGCAGCTTTCGATGACCTCGAGATTTCTGACCTTATCACGGAACGAGACATTACTCAAAAGTGCCGATCCGCACCCCGTGAAAGCGAAGTTACGCTACATATTACCGAGATTAAGCGGCTCACCAGGTTTCAAAGCAACCATAGCCAAGCTTACGGCACACGACCCGAAATCAACTTTGGGGACGACGAATTCTCCGTTTTTCCACTGCGAAGCGAGAGCGATCCTCTCGCCGTACTCGAGGAGCATCCGCTGATAAGCGATTGGATCAGCGGTGAAATGCTCCCGCACGACACCATGAAGCCTCTGGGCGATCCGCCCGAGATCGGCGACTTCGGGTGGATGATGCCCCAGAAAGACGAGTCGCCCACCACCCTGCCGAACGATAGCGAGATGAGGGAATTCCTCTCCCACCGCCGCCATGACGGTCGCCAGCATTCGATCGGCTTCCACGTAACTTTTGCTATTATTGAATACACCAAACGACTGCACGTTCACGATGAGTGCGTGGAAAGGAGATTCGAGAGACTCCCCGAGTACAACCTCAGCCGGAAGTTCCCGCGCAAGTTCTCCCCTGACTACCCCGGGGAGATTCGGATCGGAAACCGCCAACATCGTCAAACGAAAAAGATCGACTGCCCGTTTCGGAGACCCGAGCGGCTCCCTCGCTAGAGCTTTACGTAGCTCACCAAACATCCGCTCCCGATCCTCAAAAGCCCGACACGCCGCTGACTCATGACTCTTCACCACAAAATTTCCATGAATCGAAACCGGTGGCTCGATCTCTAAGGTGAATACTTTATCTTTAGTCGACTGAATCCGCTTTGAGGCGACACCCTCGGCGAGATGGTAATCCTCCCATCTGAGACCCTCACCGATATGAACCGAGGCCATCGAAAAGCGGCCCGCGGGGGAACGCATCCCCCCGATGAGTGAAATCGCCAGAAACTTCTGAAGATACGCCGCATGGAGCGCCTCGCCGACAGCGCAGGTTTTTGGGTTATCGAGCGTCTCCTGGAGACGATCCGTAAGGTTTCGTTCCTTCAGATACTCCCCAAATGCTTCGGCGGAAAGCGCCGCTCCACGCTCAGTGGAAAGAAACTCGCCCTCGAGATATTCCCGAAATCCCTGCGGGCACAGTGGGTGCCCCCGTAGCTCCGCTTCGCGCCGATAAAGATTTCGCAACATGCGCATCGTATCGCGCTCGACAACAAACGAGCCAAGCGCATCGCTTCCCGAACCAACATGGGTGGCTCGACTGCGCTCGACCTCAATCAGCACCCGCTTCAGAAACCGGGTGGCTCGCTCATCATCAGGAATCACCAGTCCGAACTCATCTCCGCCGAGTCGAAGCGGCACATGTGTGATACCCGCCTCAAGCGCCGCGCGCTGAAAGATACCGCTCAAGGAGGCGAAATAGCGATCGATCTGCTCGCCGCCCCCGTGATTATTCGCCGCACCTGCATGTTGGCAGTCGAGTAGAACAAAACGCTTTGGCCCCGGAACGATCGTATCGATCAGCGCCCGTCCCTGCGCAGAGAAAACGACATTCTTTAAATACATCCCGGTCAGACGATCGGTTTGGAGATGTAACGAATGGGGTAACAGATCCACCGTGCGCTCCAGCGCTGGCACTAACTCTGGGGCTATCGGAGTATCACTACGGGTGCATGGATGCTCGGGCGGCTCAACCGACCGTCTCGGTATGAATGTCCGATTTGACTGATGCAGTTCACTCACAAAGTCTTTTGGACTGCGGATTTCACCTTATTGGGCCCACCGCATAGGATTAAAATCGTGGTGCAATGCTCGCTCATTCCCTGGCTAGGCCACCTCCGTCTAGCTCGGCGGCGGGGTCGTCTCATCAGTTCCGCCTCCCTCTAATCCATCGACCGCGGCATAGAGAGCCTCATTGATGCCGTTGCCCACCAGTTGAACCGAGGAAACCACAGCTAAGCCGATAAAACAGAGTAGGATACAATAGTCGACTATGGCGCTGCCCTTTTCCGCCCTTTGATTCGACCAGATCGTGTTTCGCATCAGTCGCACGCTATTCCGTTAAGAACCGTAGATATCCCCTTATCCTGAAGAGACGGCTCGGTGCTTCAGATCGAAACGGCGGCGCTGAACCTCATAGAATTTCGTAGCATTGATCCTACCAATCGGTCTTAAGCTCAGCGGAGGACCCTCACTCCCGAGATGCGGTTGAGACCAGCCTAGGAGAATCTTCTCGAGAATAGGGCCTCGGGCCTTTTGAGGGGCGAAGAGACTTTACGCCGCTTGCCGACGCCTTTTCTGACGCTTCAGCGGGGTATTCTGTCGAGCGATTATTCCGGCGAAGGAGCGGAAACTCTCATGAAAGTCGGGTCGCGTCGGACAGAATAAAGGGTTAAACCGCATGACTACTCGCTCATAGAACTCGTCGATCGAAGTTGCGACCACAAGCTCAAGCACCCCGTATTCCGGGTGATCATCGAGCATCCGGCGTCGCCGCTCAAAATAATTCTGCGCAAGCTTCGCCTTCGTCTCATCGATGTGGCGCTGTCGACGATACTCGTTACCGCGGAGACGATGCAGCTCTCGTGCATAGGCGTGATACTCATCGCGATCCCGGAAATCACCGAAACGTCTTCGATCTGGGACGAGGCGCACCCCGTGGTACTCGCACAAGACCCCGTGGATAAGGAAATCAACCGTTCGACCACTCCCCACATCGATCTGAAAAGTCTTGCCGATGACGACCTGATACCCCGGCACATACAGCTCGAGCATCGTGGCGCACACCGCCTCGGAAATCGAACAAAAGCCGATACCGTTGAAAAATACGGTTGCTTGCCCTTGCATCTCCCTGCCGTGGCGAGCGACGTCCTCCGCTCCCCTGCCAGGCAGAGCTCTCAGTGCCGCATGGGATTCCGCGCGACCAACGAGCCGCCCACACCCCGTTTCATCGCTCGCCGACCCGCGAGCGGAGCTGCTCAAGCAGTCGTCGCCATCCGCGAGCACCGGAAATGGATCACTATCGGGTTGGGTATCGGAAAAGCTATCTGAGTGAGTATCTCGCGACGCAGCGACGAACTCACGTCGACTGCGAACGGCGTCGATAGGTGGCGGTCTATGTAAAATACTTGATTTCAAAGTATTCTACGACCGACGAGCGTCTGAACACCGGCTCTTCAAGGGCTCTTCAAGGGCTCTTGAGGAGCTAGGCGTTGCTTAACTACCCGCCGCAAAAACCGTAAAACGAGACTCGTAATCAAGACTATAGGGTGTTTCCACCGAAGCAGCTAGATAGAATCGCACACGGCCGGAGATAAAATTATACCCTGCCATGCTCGAATCCACCTACCGCCTCGTGGATGCGCCCTCTGTACTTAAGATGCGCCGCGCGGCTCCGATGGCATCATCAATATTTGAAAAAATACCATCGCTCCCCAGCGCGCCAACGATCCCGCTCCGCTCAAGCGATTCGACCACCCGTGGTTGGATCTCACAGAGCATGAATTTAACCCCGTGACGCCGACATTTCTCGATGAGCTGTTCCAAGGCATCTAGCCCGGTTGCATCAACAAAAGAGACGAGTCCCATCTGTAGAATAAATATTCGCAGCGGTCGCTGAATCCGGTCAAAGGCGTCTTTGACATCGTCCGCCACGCCGAAGAAGAACGGTCCAGTCATTCGAAAGACCGCTACCTCGGGTGGGATATAAATCGGTGCCTGGGTGGGTGCCCCCGTCTTTCGATTCACGTCGTCATCCAGAACGTGACTCACGGCGAGGGTCGTGAGCGGAATAAGCTTCGCATACGGTGCAAGAGCTACCATGAAGAGCAAAAGGAATACCGCGTGAAGAACACCTGCAACGGGGCTACGCGCACCGGAGCGAACATTAACGGCTGTGCGAGCGATGGCACCGGTGGCGGCGATGCCACCGCAGATGACCGCAGCAACGTTGGCGACTCCCTAAGCAACGAGCTCCATATTGGAACTATGGCGTTCTCCGGTAATGTCATCAGCGACGACCGCCAATAAGAGCGATTCGATTCCGGCGAAAAGAGCGATCGTGAGCGCGGCCGGCACAAGTTCGCTTACCATCGCGAGCGACATATCGGGTCACACAGGTGCTGGCGACATGGCGGGAATATCACCGAAGCGACTTCCGATCGTTGCCACCGGTAGTTGCAGAAGCTCGACCGCAATAGCAGCTCCGCTGACCACCACAAGAGAGCTGGGAATCCGCGGCTCAAAACGACGCAACGCGAGGAGTACTCCGCGGGAAGCCCCCCCACAGCGACGGTCGGTAGCGAAGCGGTGCCGAGAGTCCCGAAGTAAGCCCCCACTTGGCAAGAAATTCTGCTGGGACCTTTGTCATCTCGAGACCCAGAAAGTCTTTGACCTGTGACGAGAAGATGACAACTGCGATCCCAGCGGTAAAACCGGTCGTTACCGGATACGGGGTAAACTTAATCATCCCGCCAAATCGCGCGAGACCGAGGGCGATGAGAAACAGCCCCGCCATAGAGGTCGCAGTGACCAGCCCAGCATAACCGTGGCGCGCCACCACATCATAAATGCTGACTACGAAAGCGCCGGTCGGGCCGCCGATTTAAAACTTGCTTCCACCCAACATAGAGATCAGCAACCCCGCAACGATAGCGGTATACAACCCCTGCTCAGGCGTCACCCCGCGCGCGATCGCCAAGGCCATAGCCAACGGGAGCGACACGATATCCGCCAGGAGATCCGACTTGGAATAGCCTTCGCGCAGATCGAGATAAAGACGGGGAATAAGACGAGTATGAGGCATAGGGTCTCCGCTGACCTGAGTGTCTCGCCCGCAGCTATTTCATTCAAAGACTTTCATTCTATTGCGACGCAAGCGGGGCATGTCGGCGGACCCGTTTGAGCTTTATCGTAATTTTTCACAGAACTCATCTTCACCCCAAAATGGCTCATCAGCAGGGTGCACTTGTCAGCTCGACTCGACTGGGCCCAACCCGAGCGGATTACCGCTATGATACCAGCTGGAGAAGAAATCCCCGCATCGCATAAGAATCCTCGAAAGCAGCGGTAAAATCCGCTTCCGGGGGACGTAAGAGCTCCACCGACCCGATCTCTCGCCGCGCGGACTCGCTGGCTCCGCGTACGACCCCCTCAAGCTCAGCGAGCGACATCTGCCGATAGTTCGTCGTAAAAAACAATCTTCCGCCGGGCTTCAAAAGACGTAAGCCCACGGCCAGGAGCTCCCCAATGTCGTCTTTAAAGGAAAAAGTAATGCCCCCGCTTGAGCCGAAGGACGGCGGATCGACGACCACCGTATCGAATGGTGCCCGATTTCCGCGTTCAATTCGGCGCAGCTCACGCTCCATAAACGCGCGGGAGTCTTCGGCGATAAAGCGCATCTCGCCCGCACCTCTCTCAGGGTTACCAACTTGATTCTCCCTTGCCCAGTTCAAGATCGCTTTGCTGATATCGACTTGAACTACTTCGCGTGCTCCGCCACACCACGCCGCAAGACCAAGGCTTCCCGTAAAGCAAAAGGTGTTGAGCACCCGCGCCTCCCTACTCGTCCGCGCAAGTAACGCCCGAATGTCTCGGGTGTCGAGAAAGAGTCCCCCGTTCACATTCGCTTCCGGCTTTATGAGCAACCGGATTCCTGCTTCGACACACCAAAGTTCCTTGAGCGCTTGCCCAGCCAGAAGCTCGGCACCTCCCGCCGCGCTATCCCGCGCGTTCCTTCGATGAGTCCAACTATACAATGCAGCGATCCCATAGAGTTCGAGAAGTTGGGGAGACACACGCCGAAGCTCTTGACGGGTACCCTCGATCTCGGGCGAGTCAAAAAGATGGGCCAATCCGACGGAGCCAAAGCGATCGACCACGAGTTGATGAGCACCGTCTCCAGAGCCATCAAACGCACGCAAAAGATCGCCCTTTCGCAGAGCACTCGGCCGCCTCTCCCATGCAGCTTGAAGTTTTGTCAGCAGCTCCACTATTCAACCTCGAGGACGAGCCCCTTCAGGTAGTGCCCCTCGGGGTGGTGCAAACTCCTTGGATGACACGGCGCTTGACGGAGTTCATGCAGCACCCGAACCCGCCGCTCCGCCCGTCCCGCAGCTCGCTGAACGGTATTCGCGAAGATATCGGGTGTCACGACCTGTGAGCACGAGAAGGTGACGACAAAGCTACCAGCTTTCGCATGTTTAAAGGCCAGATGATTAATCGACTCGTATCCGCGCAGCCCCCCTTCAAGCGCTTTCTTGTGCTTCGCGAACGCCGGTGGGTCAAGCACGACAAGATCGTAGCTTCCACCGATATCTCTGAGATAATCGAGGCAATCAGCCACGACGCCTTTGTGCCGTCCTTGCGCGGTTACATCGCTGAAATTGCGCGCCACGTTACGATTGGCCAGCTCAATGGCTCCCTTTGATACATCAACCGATTCGACGTAAAGCGCGCCCCCTTGCAGAGCATAGAGCGAAAAGCCCCCAGAATATGAGAAACAGTTGAGGACCCGCCGTCCCCGAGCGAGCTTCCCTACCAGCGCCCGATTATCTCTTTGGTCGAGGAAAAACCCGGTTTTCTGGCCCGTCCGGAGGTCGAGCTCAAAATCGAGCCCCCCTTCGCGCATCACAACACTAGCTTCCGCATCATCACCGTAAACGAATTGATCCGCATTTCCCTCGGCACCGGCACTCCGCTCAAGTGTTGCCGCACTCTTGTCGTAGACTCGCCGAATCCGCCCCTCAGTGACGGCAATGAGAGCGGCCACGATTTCGTCACGCGCACGGGCCATCGCGAGCGAATGGGCTTGCAGCACGGCGACCTCCCCGTAGAGATCGACGATGAGTCCAGGTAGCCCGTCCCCCTCACCGTTGACTAGGCGAAAGGCATCGGTCTCTGTCGAATCAATAAGCCCCAACGCACGGCGGAGCCGCCACGCACTCCCCAGTCTCTCGATCCAGAAAAGCCGATCGAGCGGACGGCCCTCGAACGCTACGACTTTAACTGCAAGACTCCCCCCGGCGTAGTGCCCCGTCGCAATGTGTTCCCCCCGACTATCATAAATCGCCACCGTATCACCCGGCTGCGGGGCTCCTTCCATGGAGGCGATCGCCCCCGAAAAGATCCACGGATGAAATCGGCGCACGGCGGATTCCCGCCCCGGAGCGAGCACAACCAAGCCTTGGATATTGCGGTCTGAACTTTTTTTGCTCATCGCTCCGATAGTAACGACCCCTTTGGAGGGAGTCAAAAGAGGCTCCGCGACCGAGGAGCGCTGCAAGGTGGGTTGATAGAGTCGTCAGGGGTGATTTAAACTGAGGAGCCGTTTCATATGGACACGCCCCGGTCGTGAGTTCGACTCGACGGTGGCTTTTGGCGTGCGTGAGGCCGAAGTACCTCGTCGGGTCAGTCACGGCTGCACGCTCGTCGAAGTCGGTCAAACGGGGTCCACTGATACGAAGTCAGCACCAGAGGATAGGAACTTTGACCACCCCCTTACCCACTTCACCGACGCCAATCACGACCGATGGAGGTGGGACCACTCGATCCGGCACCCTGCCCCCGCGTCTGAAGCGGCGGATCCTCTGGATCGTCATTATCGGAGCGATACTCAGCGTTATCACTACCCTTCTGTCGTCCCGCACCCCCTCGACTCTGTTCCCCGTCCCTCCGGCGCTGACGCTGACCGCCCCGCCAAACCTCACCGACGATATCTCCTCTGAATCGCTCATCGCGGCGATCGATGAAAGTCTCCGTTGGGCTGCTCGGCAAGACAGCAGTCGAACGCTCCCTTTTGCCTCGGTTTCAGCAACGGTGGCGGATCTCGTCACCACGCTCGAGGAGTTCCGCGCTGCGGTCATTCGGCTCGGGATGACCCCCGAGCTCTATCGGTATGTGACAGATAACTTCATTTTTTTGTCGTCCACCGCCCCTCAAGTGCTTTTTACCGGATATTACGAAGCGAAACTGCGGGGATCACGAACGCGCACCTCCCCGTACCTCTACCCCCTCTACCGTAAACCGAGCGATCTTCTCGTCGTCGATCTCTCCGCCTGGTCCTGGCTCGACGTCGCTGGAGTAAAGTTCCCTAAAACGTTGCGGGCGCGCCTGACACCGGAAAATCGGGTCGTACCCTACTACAGCCGCGCTGAGATCGATTACGCCGGGGCTCTCGCTGGACGAGGACTCGAGGCTATCTGGGTCGATGACCCGATCGACGCCTTTTTTCTCCATATTCAAGGCTCCGGCGTCGTCACCCTGCCCGATGGAACAACGCAACGGGTCGGCTACGCGGAAAAGAATGGGCAGCCGTATCGAGCTATCGGCAATGCCCTCATTGAGCGTCAGATCCTTCCCCCGAAGGAAGTGTCGGCGCAATCGATAAAAGCGTATCTCCGCGGAAACCCGGAGCAGATTCAGGAGATACTCTCGTACAATCCCAGCTACGTATTTTTCGACCTCCGTGAACGCGGCCCTTTAGGGAGCCTCGGCACGGTAGTAACTGGAAACCGCTCAATTGCGACCGACGCGAATATCTTTCCCCACGGCGCCCTCGCCTTTATCGAGACCGAGAAGCCGATCTTCGACGGTAACGGCAACGTCTCACGTTGGGAAAAATTCGGACGATTTGTCCTCAATCAGGATACCGGTGGCGCGATTATCGGCCCCGGGAGAGTAGACCTCTTTACGGGCTTCGGTGAGGAAGCGGAAGCCACCGCCGGCTTCATGAAACAACCGGGGCGGCTCTTCTTCATCCTCAAAAAGACTACGGCACCAGCCTACCGCTGATTTTGTGCCAGAATCTTTTTACGGAGGCGCACGATCTTCGGTGTCACTTCCACGAGCTCATCTTCACGGATAAACTCGATCGCGCGCTCAAGGGTCATCTGCATGACCGGCGTCAGGACGACGTTCTCATCTTTTCCCGCCGCCCGAATATTGGTCAGCTTCTTTGCCCGACAGGCATTCACATTGAGATCGTTATCGCGGTTATGTTCACCCACGATCATCCCCTCGTACACCTGCATACCGGGCACCACAAACAACGAACCTCGCGGCTCCAACCCAAAAAGGCCGTACGCCACGGTCTCGCCGGCGCGGTCGCTGACAAGCGAGCCCGTTAAGCGCGAAGGGAAATCGCCCCGATACTCATCATACCCCTCAAGGTACGAGTTCATGATACCCGTCCCCTTGGTGTCGGTGAGAAACTCATTACGGTAACCGATAAGGCCCCGCGACGGGATCGAAAACTCGATGCGCACCCGCCCCGAACCGTGATTGACCAGATTCACCATCCGACCTTTGCGCTGGCTCAGCTTCTCGGTGACGATACCCGTAAACCGCTCGTCGCAATCGATGAAAAGATGTTCGATCGGCTCAAGCTTCTGCCCATCTTTCTCTTTAAAGATGATCTCGGGGCGGCCCACACACATCTCATACCCCTCACGACGCATCGTCTCGATGATAATGACCATCTGAAACTCGCCCCGTCCTTTGACGATAAAGCTATCGTCGTCCGGTGACTTCTCAACCCGGAGGGCTACGTTATTCAGGGTTTCCCGCATCAACCGCTCACCGACCTTACTCGTGAGAACGTACTTACCGTCCTGACCGGAAAGAGGTGAGTTATTACCGAAGAAACGCATGCTGATGGTAGGTTCGTCGACGGAAACGCGCTTCAAGGTCCGCGGATTCTCGCGCGTACATACCGTGTCGCCGATCTCAACATCCTCAACACCCGCGAGCAGGACGATATCTCCTGGGGTCGCCACCTCAAGATCCGTTAACCGCACCCCTTCGTACGCTTGCAACTTCACAATACGAATGGGAACCACGTTGCCATCACGATCGACCCGCGCAACGCTATCTTTCGCCCGAACCTGGCCCGCCGAAACTCGCCCGACAGCAAGTCGGCCGAGATACTCAGAATAGGCGAGGTTCGACACCATCATCTGAAACGGCTCGGCCGCATCATAAGCCGGTCCGGGGATCTCCGAGAGGATCGTCTCGAAAAGCGGCTTAAGATCGGTGCCAGTCTCCTCGAGCGAGCGCTGCGCGGTACCATCCCGGCCGATCGCATAAAGAACCGGAAAATCGATCTGCTGGTCGTTCGCATCGAGATCAAGAAAAAGCTCGTAGATCTCGTTCAGCACCTCTTTGGGCCGAGCATCCTTACGGTCGATCTTATTGACACACACGATGATTTTAAGCCCCGCGGCGAGCGCTTTCTTGAGTACGAAGCGGGTCTGCGGCAGAGGTCCCTCTGAGGAGTCGACCAGCAAAATCGCCCCATCAACCATCATAAGAGCGCGCTCGACCTCGCCACCGAAGTCAGCGTGGCCCGGCGTATCGACGATGTTAATTTTTGTATTGCCCCATCGCACCGCGCAATTCTTCGCCGCGATGGTAATACCGCGCTCACGCTCGAGGTCCATGCTATCCATGACCCGCTCACTCACCTCCTCGCCTTCTCGAAAGACGCCGGCTTGCTTGAACATATTGTCGACCAGAGTGGTCTTCCCGTGATCGACGTGAGCGATGATGGCGATATTGCGAATGGAATCGTTACGAGCGAGCTGCTTCATGAATACAACACAATAAACAAAAGGGGCCGAGAGCATAGCTGACTTTCGCTCAGAATGCACCCCACCCCGGATCCGGTCGAATTCATTACGGCGTTTCGGGAAAGCGACCGTCTATTCAACGATATTTCGCGGAATCAGCCCGTGCCTCAGGAGCTGAATCTCGACCTCGCTTTGCTCGAGGGTCGGGACCTCGTAGGTACGCCGATCCGGGTGCACCAACTCCCCCCCGATAATCCCCTGCCGTCGCGCCCGCCAGAGGCCAAAATACCCGACCCCGCGGGCCATCGTCGCATCGATCAGAGCAAAGGTCTCCTCAATCGAGTATTCCCGCGGCAGCCGCTGCTCACCCGGGAAAATATACCCCGCGCCATCCATGGTATACCCATCGCGTCGCCCGAGCGATGCGGGCGAGGTCGGTGCATGGAGCTCCACCGCATCGCCTTGCGAATCGCCATCGTTGCCCTCCCAACATCCGACGCACGGATTGCGCATAAGTTCGAGCTCAGTCCCCAGCACCCCCCTCGCAAGGTCTCGCATCGCTCGGTACGACGATGCCTCCAACTTGTCTTCGAGCATGACCACCGCGATGGACCGATTGCTTGGCTTGAGCGACCGATTGAGCTTCAGAGCGGGGACCATCCGCCGAACGATCGATTCAAAGCGGAATTTGGTGCGCGGATCATTCTGAATCATATCTCGAAAGTCGAAAGGATTGATCCGGCTGAACGCGGTCACGATCGGCGTGGTATCGTAATCACGCATCGTTGGTCCACTCGAGAAATGCAGCACTAACGTTAGTTCGCGAGCGCCCACATTCAAACGTCGAATCACATCAAGGAGGTAATCCAAATCGATCGAAAATGTGCCATCAACAAGAACGCCGAGGTAGATCTGCTGAATCTGCGAACGGATTAATGTCTCAATCTGGGCCTCAACCATCGGTCGAGCGCGTGGATGCATCAACGGAAGCATCTTAAAACCTCGCGCCTGTCCTCCCACCGGCTCAAGGAGTTCGACCGCATCAGGAGTCGGGGTCGGCTCAGCACCGCCCCCCCCTCGACTCCGGGGTGACCGCGAGACAGCCCCCCCCAAAAGCGTTGAGCCGCTCTCTTGGCCGATACGCCCGAGCTCTTGGAGCGCCGCCACCCCCGGTAGAGGGCTTTCCGTTGTGTCGGGGGTCGGGCTCGCCGGAAGGCCCTCAAGGCTTGGGCCGACGCTTCCAATAATGGCGGTGCTGCGCGGTTCGGGATACGGGGTCCCCTCCCCGTCTTCCACTGCGGCAGGATTGCGGGGCGCTGGAATATCAGCTCTCAACACCTCGCGGGGAGGGGGTATTCCCCCCTCGTTTTGAGGGGTAGAGACGGATTCGGTCGGCGGCGTTCGCTCACGAACCGGCCCTACCGGCGCCGTCGCTGCGACGGAGCGCCACGATTCATAGGCGGCCGCGACCCCAAGCGCTACGGCGACCCCCATCATTACCACGAATAGAGTTTTCCTTGATTGCGCCATCCTCGGGCCTCATAAATCTGCAGCTCCCCAAAGTATAATCAAGAATACCGAGCAAGGAACAGCTGCTCAGAGACACGCCAAGATGGGAAACGCACGCCGCCGACAAAGAACAAAACACTAAAAAGTCTCGAATCTCTGAAGAACGAAACGGAGTCGGGGAGGGCTGGTAATTTGGTTACCAGCGCCCCCCTGACTCACGTTCACTGCGACCGTCACCACACCAGCGACGGCGCAGCTCCTCTCTCAGATGGTCCAGGGAAGGGATTCGCAGAGACAACTCAAGCGGAACCTCGACGTGCGCGATCCGAGCTTGATCAACCGAATCGTACCGCACGTCCAAGCGCCATACCTGATCGAATCCCTCCACCGTGATGGCTTCCCGATTCATCGAGATAGCGAGCTCGCGATAGCGAAAGCTCGATCCCTTGATGGTCGAAAACACCAAGAACTCATCGGCCCGGTTCGTCTCGTGATGCCAGCTCACGATGAAACCGATGCTTCCGACCGGCAGCATGAGCCCACTGACTTCGTACTCGGAGCGGGGCATCGCTTCGGTGGTAATACCACCGACTACGACGTGCTCCGTCTTCGATCCCCACCGCCGGATCAACCACGGCCCCTGCCGGGACGTCTGGTAGATGGTGTGCGGCCGTGGCAGGGAGAGAAGGCTCTGCCCGTTGCCGATTCGCAGAAAAATCATCGAAACCTCCTTCAGAACAGGAAAAAACGAGCATCCTGAAGAACGTCTTCAAGACCGCCGTTCGAAGCGAATCCGATTGGATAAGCTACGAACGACGGTCTTCGAGATCCGAACTACCACACTCAAAGTTGAAAAATAACCGAGATTCAGCGCCGACAAGGCGTGCGTTAGCTCACCTCACCACAACGGTAAAGTGAGCTAATGCACGCTCAGTAAAGCGCTTATCGCTCCCGCCACAGAGGCTGCGCCGATGCGAGAAAGCACCGGTAATCCCGAGCGTTTGCGCCGGCTCTATATTTTCCACGGCAGGCGAGACCAGCTTCACGAAATATACAGGTTGGGCGCGGAGAACCTCATCAAGCTCTAACACAGCCGGAGATCTGCGGAACTATTTTAGGGCACGAACACGATTGAGGAAATCAAAACGCACCCTTAATCTTCATTATTATCAAACACCTAGACTGTCTCAGCCCTTATCGAGGCCTTCGCCTCACAATGCCTTCGGAGGGCCCTCCCCGAATTCTCAACCGACCTCTCCGACGCCGTGCTCACCGACGGTGAAGAACGCGCGCGCATCAAACACCGTTAAAACTTCGCCCGCGGACTCAAGATGGGGAAAATTCCCCGACTTTCGATCATCTTAAATCGCAGGGAAAAATGGAAAACGGCACCACAGCCCATACTTTCAATTTCGGCCTCATTCAAACTGATGCCGACGGCGTATGCCGAGTAATTAGCCCCGACCTGCAGACTTGGTTCGGCCCTCCCCCCGCACCGGCGCTCATTGGTCAGTTCATATTCCAAATTTTTTCTCCGGAAGCCCACCGTGCGGCACTCGAAGCGTGGGAGCGGATCGTCGCAACGAAGGAGCACGGCCGCTTCGAGACAACTATCCGCTCATCATTAGGCGCGCTTCTCACGGTCAACGTTGAGCTCACTCCTGCTCGTGGAATTAGCGCGCTGACCGACCACTGGATCGTGGCGCTTATTCCCCAGCTCGAAAAACGCTCCCCGCAGGAAGGCGAGCTCGGTCTCTTAAAGGCGGAACTTAACGATACCCGCCGTCGCTCTGAGGAGCAGCTCGGGGCACTCAAAGAGGAGATCGCTCAAATACAACGCGCCAAAGACTTACTCCTCGAATCACTCCAAGAGGAGTCGCGCAGAAAAATCGCCACCCTCGAGGAAACAATCGCCGCGCTCCGCAGCAACACTCGCCCAACGCCCGGGGAAAGGAGCGCTCTCGCCACATTCAAAGCGGAGAATCTCACCCTGAAGCGCCGAATCCAGGAGGCCGAAGAAGAACTCGGGGCATTGCGTCAGCAGATCACGCAGCATCAAGACACCCTTGCCCGTGCGACCGAAGAGCGCAACGCTGCCGCGGGAGCCGCACAGGAGCTCACGACCCTGCGAGCCGAACTTGCCGAGCATAAGCGCTCGTCCACGGCGACGCTCAGTGAATTGACCGAGGCGCGCACCCACATCGCGGCTCTCGAACGAGAAGCTGCGGAAGCGTCGCAGTTTGCCCAGACCGCCGCTCGAGAGTTTAAGGAGGTTCGACGACTGCACGATGGGATCGCCGCGCAACTGACGAGCTCTCAAGCCGAGCTTACTCGAACACACGCCCTTCTTGATGAGGCCCACCGACGCGAAAGCGAACTCACTTTGACCATGCAGACGGCGCAAAACGATAACCTTGCTTTAAGCCAAGATCGCGAGGCCGTCCGTCGGGAGGCAGAGCGGCTCGCCACGGAAGCACGCGACCGGAGCCAGCAGCTCATTCACTCGACGACAGAGATACTTGAGCATGTTATCACCGAGGTAGCCGCCCGACTGAACCGCCTGCTCCGTCTCTTTTACAATCTTCCCGATCTCACGCCCGAAAGCTCACTGTGCCTCGCGACTGCCGCTGCTCGAACCGCGGCCGATGATCTTCTGC
Source organism: Bdellovibrionota bacterium (assembly GCA_044352465.1). Taxonomy (GTDB): domain Bacteria; phylum Bdellovibrionota_C; class UBA2361; order UBA2361; family UBA2361; genus JBILDU01. The sequence goes on along the minus strand of JBILDU010000047.1, from coordinate 760 downwards.
TCTCGCTTGAATACATCCATGAGTATTGGCTTACGGAGTCTGGAGGAGGCGCCCTCCAACGCGAGAATTTCCCCCTCCGGGCCTGGCTCTCCCGTAACGGTGCGGTATACGAGTTCAAGGCAGCGCAACGTAATGTCACCTTTAAAACTTCCTCCGACCCGCAGATTCCGGAGCTCGTCCTCACCGATGGTGCCCGGTTTGGAGGAGCTGTTACCCAGACGCTGGATTACATTCTTGAAGCGACGACACCAGGTAGCGCAGTTAGTTTTAGTGCGCTCGTCTTGAGTGCGACCACTCGGGAGGTGACCCTTGCATTCGAATGCACCGCTCCCAGTGGCGCAACCGCGAGCACCATCGGGCAGCAACTGTCGCTCACCCTTGCAGAGCGAGTGATTAAAACGCTCGGTGGTGATCTGCGGGTCGTGGATCTTCCGGGCGAAAGTCGGCGAATAACGATTACGCTGACATTCATTCGGGCGAGCGGTACGCCCGCATCATTCGCGCCACGCCCCTTCCGCCGTATCGCTCGACAAGAGATAGAGCCCCTACCGGTTCGGCCGAATCGGGCTCCATTCCCCAATGATGAGCCATCAATGAGCGCCGCTCCTTTGCCGGAGCGTGACTTCGCCACCGATGTCGATGCAGATGGGATGGTGTCTCTCTCTCCCCGCGCGCCGTACCAGAGCACCACAGCTCCACAGTCGCTTCTTTCGGAAAGAATGCCCGATTCACCAGCCGCTTCGAATTACGAGGAGGCCCC
>JBILDU010000087.1:0-12188 GCA_044352465.1 Bdellovibrionota bacterium | reverse complement strand
GGACGCTGGGAGCCCGATAAAATCTAAGCGCTGGCGCTGAAGCTCCTTGTAGCCTAATCAGACTTCGCTCTCGAGCTCTAGCCCTCTGTACCGGAGCTACTCGAGGGGCAGATAGAGGTTTTCCCCTTTCCCCTGTACCGGGGCTACTTCCCCTGTACCGGGGCTACTTTTTGCAGGGCGCAGAGCGAGGAGCGATCCCTCCTCCCACTCTAAATGAATACCTCCATCTGCACCGAGTAGCCCCGGTACAGAGAACAAAGGAGGGGTGAGGGTGGACGGTTATAGTGTAGCCTCGACCTCGCCGCCACGGGCGGAGAGTCGCCGGGCTCGGAAATGACTTTTCCCGGTAATAGCCACGTAGTGGGGCGCGAGCACCGTGTAGGTAGTGCCTGTCACTGGATCCTCTGGGATGCCAAGCGCTGGAAAAAATGCACGCACGACAAAATCACAGCTATCGCCCGGCGCGCTGACGATCACTCCGTGCTTGCCCACCTTTTCGAGTGCAATCCCCGGTACGTTGCGAGTTGCTCACGGGTGAAGCGGAGCATATCCTCATGACGCGACCAGGCCCGATACCAATCGACCGTCTGTGTGATACTCGTGCGGAGATCCCATTGTGGGCTCCATTGAAGCAGTTGCTTCGCTTTTGTTGAGTCGATGACGAGCCAGGGGTTTTCATCGAGATTTGGTGTCGTGGCGAACTGTGGAGATATCGAGGCCCCCCAGCCCTCACAGACCAAGTCAACGACCGATTCAACCGTGGCTTCCTCTCCGGGATTTGGCCCGAAATTCCACGCGCCGTTGAACTCTGTGCCTGCATTGAGAAGGCGCTCGAGGAGGAGGAGGTAGCCGCTGAGCGGCTCGAGGACATGCTGCCAGGGGCGAACATGGTGTGGGTTACGCACCAGCGGGCGAGCGCCACTGCAGAGCGCTCGAATACAGTCCGGGATTAGTCGACCCACGGCCCAATCCCCGCCCCCGATTACATTGCCGGCTCGGACCGATGCGAGGGGAAAGCCGATGAGGCCAGCGGCGCGGTAGCTAGCGACGACGATCTCCGCCGCAGCTTTGCTGGCGGCGTACGGCTCCTCGCCGCCGAGTGGGGAGCTTTCGCTGAAGGGGATGCGGTCGGGGCTCGGAGCGTAACATTTGTCGCTGGTGATGATCAGGGCGGCTTTTAGTCCGGGGCAACCTCTCATGCTTTCGAGGACATGCGCTGTGCCGAGGACGTTCGTAGCAAATGTTCCCACCGGGTCTTTGATCGCAGCCCGGACGAGCGATTGTGCCGCCAAGTGAATAACCACATCGGGGGCGATGGCTGTCACAATGCGTTGAAATCGGCCGAAATCTCGAATGTCGATGAGATGCGATTCGGTCATGAGAGCGTTCAGGGGACAGACCGAGAAGAAACTTGGCTGTTCGGCACCAAGGGCGACGCCGAAAACTCGAGCCCCTGCATCGTGCAACATGAGCGAGAGCCATCCGCCCTTAAATCCGGTATGACCGGTGATGAGTACTCTCGCATCGCGGAGAAAGGAGCAATCGCCTTGCGTCATAAGAGATGCCATACGCTTAAGCCTAGCGTATGAGCGGGGTGATTGAAATTACAGAATTTCCCCGCTGAACCGGGGCGGCTACTCGGGGCAGATCGAGTATTTGGTGTTGGATGATGGAGCGCCCCTGGGCCAGCACCTTGCCGTATGGATAGCCCCGGTACAGGGTGGAACGCATCTGGAACAGGCGACCCCGTACGGCTATCCTCAAGCAGATACCGAGAGTCATCGACCCTCAGCGACGCAGGCGGAGCCTCCTCGCGCGATGTCGGATTTCCAGGCTCGATGAGAACGACCGAGGCGCCCCCTTTGGCAGCAAGAATCATCTCGCCGAGCCTAGCGCTCGATCGCAGCAATAATTAATCTATCCAATTAGTTAAGACATTATCGGGCGATTTTATCACTGCTCACGTCAGACTCCCATCGGATTGGGACAGGCCCCAGGAGAGTAACCGGCTCGGGCAAGCCCCAATCCGCTAGCCACCTATGTTTTTCCACCGCTCTCAGTTGACCCTTTGGAGGCTCCACGGCAGCATCGTCTCTCGTACTCATGCAGGTTCAGAGGTAGCCGCAGAGCATCGTGCAGCGGAGTTTAGGGATCCTAGCCCATGTTTCAATCGACACGAACGCGCCGAGACGGGCTTAAGTGGCTCATAACGATACGCTGGCTCGCGGCGCTCGGTCAGACGATCGTCTTCCTTTTTGCAGTCCATGTGCTCGGGCTTACTCTCGAGGCTACGACCTTCGTTGTCGTCTCACTACTGTTAATCGCTTCAAATGCCGGACTTGAGTTCCTTGTGCGACGACATGACTCGTTACCCACCTGGATGCGGGGCACCGTCATGGTGGTCGACATCTTTCTTCTAACCGCCCTACTTATCGCCTACGGCGGACATGCCAACCCCTTTAGCACCCTACTCCTTCTCCAAATCATGCTCGCAGCGATGCTCCTCGATTCCCGATGGACGTGGGGACTTACCACTCTCGCGACAGCGTGCTACGTCGCTCTCTTTCGTTGGCACGTGCCGATCCCTGCCCTTTCCGGAGGACATCACCATCATCATGGGAGTGGGGAATTCGATCTGCATCTTCAAGGGATGTTAGTCAGTTTTGTCATCCTCGCGTTGCTCGTAAGTGGAGCGATTCAGCGCATGCGCGCTGAGATTATGTCGCACGAATCCGAGTTGGAGCGACGGCGGTCGAACGAGCAGAAGTTAGCGGCGATTACTACCGTCGCGGCCTCGGTCGCCCACGAGCTCGGAACCCCACTCGGGTCTATGGTCTTTGCACTCGAGGAGATCAAGGGTGTGAGTAATAGTCCGTCCGCAAGCCCAGAGCTTCGCCAACCCGTCGAGGTTCTCCAATCCGAGCTCGCGCGATGCACTGACGCTCTGGGCCGGCTGAATAGCTCTTCAGGGGCTCTCTTTGCGGACACGCCGCGCCGAGCCTCCCTTGGAGAGTGCGTCAGCGAAGCTCTCAACCGGTTTGAAAAGACGACTCAGGCTCGCGTCCGTTGCTCATATGATTCTGCCCAAAGAATCGCTCTTCCGATCGATGGATTCGTTCATGTCCTTCATGCCCTCGTTAAGAATGCGATCGAGGCGAGCGATGAGGGCACCGAGGTGATGGTGTTCCTTTGTGTAAACGGTACGGATCTAAGCGTGGTGGTCTCCGACCACGGGTGTGGTTTCCCCGCTGAAATCCTCCAGCGAGTAGGTGAGCCGTTCTTCTCGACGAAAGCAGCGAGTCGGGGGATGGGGCTCGGTCTCTTTGTCGCGAACCTCTTTATCGAGAGATACGGTGGTCAATTATCGATTGAAAGTCGACCGAATCACGGGACCACCGTCAGCTTCTACCTGCGTGGTGTAGCGATTTCTAGGGCGAGTCAATGAGGTACCTAATTGTCGATGATGATGCCGTGTATCGCAGTCGCTTGCGCACGGCGCTTGAAAAACGTGGCCATTCCGTGATGGCTGCCCCAAGCACCGATGAGGCGATAAACCTACTCAAGACGGAATTACCCGAACGAGTGCTTGTCGATCTGCGGATGGGAGGAGCCTCTGGACTCGACCTGCTCGCGTGGCTCGGCGACCATGCGCCGGCGGTCCCCACAGTGGTCCTGACGGGATTTGGTAGTATTGCGACGACACAAGAGGCTATCCGACGAGGCGCGGTAGGATACCTGACGAAGCCTTGCTCTATTGAGCGGATACTTGCAGCATTTGAGCCGCCCCTCTCCCTCAAGCCGGAGGAGATCCCGCTTCCATCGCTTGAACAGGTTGAGTGGGATCATATTCAGCGAATCCTCGCTGACTGTAACGGCAATGTGACGCGTGCGGCGAAGGTGCTCGGCATGGATCGACGCTCCCTGCAGCGCCGCCTCGCAAAACCACCAACGCTCCGCTAGGGCTCGTTCGTGATTTGTCCATTTCTTTAAGCTGTAGGCCGCAATCCTACGGGGGCCTCAGTCGTTATTCCCCCCTCGTAATACCCTCTGGTGAGAGGTGCGGCAGAAACGCCGCATTTAAATCCTTCCTAGCGGCCGGTATACATGGAGGGCTCGAATGAGTGTGACGATCGTTACACCGAGCAGGTTTTCTTTGGGCGCATCGCCCGGGAAGTGAGGGATCCATGTGTCCCCTGTGTTGGGCAGCTTTGGTTGCTCAGGTCTTTTTTTGGCTCACGGTGGGACTCGTCCTCGTCGTGATGACGGATGTGAAGATCGGCCTTCCCCTCTCCGTTGTTTCTCTCGTCTTCGCGGCGGGAAATCTCTGGGGAGATTGGGAGAGCCCGGCGTGGGTTCTGTACGTTCTTGGGGCATCGCTCCTCGGACGTGGATCCTTCATCCTCTGGAAACACGAGGAGAACTGGGTTCGTCGGGCTGGCGTTCACGTCGGTGGATGGGCGATCCGAGTGGTTCGACCCATCGTGTACGGTTCAGGCAAGTGAGATCGTGCCTTCAAACGATCTCGAAAATCGCTCCTTCCGGGGAGCGAAGGTTACAACTAGGAGGTTTTCGATGTGTATCTTCCATGATGCCTTGTGTGCACCGGGCGTCACGATGGAGGAAGGGCTTGTGATCACGGCTCTCGCTGGTCATGAGTTCCGTCCCGCCTTTCTCGACTGGTTCGCTCAGAACCCCGGGAGTGGTGCGACTGGTCCCCTTCTCCTCCTCGATCGGGTCGCGAAGAAGCGTGAGGAACTCTTGAAAGAGCTCCTCGCACTCCCAGCAGACCAAGGCAACGGGACCAAGGCGCTCACGCTCATCCGTGCACGCCTCGGCTCGTCAGACACCACGAATAATTCAAGCAGTTCGACCAAGCGGTCTTGCTGCGGCGGATGATTCGGGCCTGCGGGGGATATACACAGGCTTTTCTCTTTTAGGTTTCTTCACCCCCCGGAAGGACCTCCATTTTTGGAACGTTTAATGCCGAACGAGACCCCCGAGACAAGTGTGTGTTGCGGGACATGCGGATGTCGAAAAATTGCGGCCATCACTCCCCGTATCGGCGAGACGACGGCTCGATACCTCGCAGCCACACGACCGCTCCTCGATCTCGTCACCGCAAAGGGTGGGCTCGTAAACGTGGTCTTTCCCGAGGTCGTCCTTCAAAACCGGGCGAGCTTCTCAGCTGAGCTCTCGAGTCGAGGCATCGCCGGACAGGTACTCTACACGAGCAAACCTAATCGCTCGTCAGCGATACTCGCCGCTTTAGCAGAGAGCGGTGCGCCGGTCGATGTTTCGTCGGCCGGTGCGCTTCGGCACACTCTCTCCCAGGGAGTGCCAGGCCACCGCATTCAAGCCTCGGGACCGAAGAATCTCGACTACGCATATCTGGCCCTTGCTCACGGCGTCACGGTCAGTGTCGATAGCATTTCGGAACTGGAGATGATCGAGGACTTGGTTCGCTCCGATACGAGTCTTCCACCGGCGCAACTTCTCCTTCGTCTCAGTGGATTCACCTCGGAACGTGTTCGTTTCCCGTCATCGGATACCCCCTTTGGAATTCGTCTCGACGATGTTGACACGGTGCTTGAGCGATTCGACCGATTCGGGGACCGCGCAACATTTCTCGGCACTCATTTTCATCTTCTCGGAGGGGAACGTGAGGAACGCCTCGTCGCGTTTGAGAATTCGTTAGACACGATTCGACGAGCATATCGACTCGGGTTACGTCCACGCATCCTCAATATCGGAGGGGGCTTTAAAATTCGTTACGCCGAACATAACGAGGAATGGCTCAATTTTCAGAGCTATCTTCGGGCATCACTGCTTGGGAAAGTGGAACCGATCACCTGGGATGGAACAGGACTGGGGCTCAGACTTGAGCAAGGGCGAGTCGTGGGAAATCTCACGGTTGGAGATCACTACCCGACTGCGGTCGGAGCGCAGGAATTCGGGGCGTTTCTCGATACCCGTTCTCCCTACTTTGATCATTGTCCAGTGGGGGAGCTCGTCCGCGATATGATGCTCGAACTGAGGGTGGAGCCGGGTCGAGCACTCCTCGATCAAGCGGGATTCACCGTTACCGAGGTGGTAGCGGTCAAGGAATCAGCCGCGGGGACACCTCTCTTGATGGTGTCGATGAATCATACGAATCTTCTGAGTCGCGAGCAAAAGCTCCTTACCCAGCCGGTCTTTATCCCGCGTTCACCGCGCGAGAAATCAACAGCTTCTTACTTTATCTTTGGGAATCTCTGTATCGCGAGCGACCTCATTCAATATCAAAAAGTCTATCCTGGATTCAGCCTCGGAAGAGGAGATCTCGTTGCATTCATAAATACCGCCGCATACCACATGGATTTTGCAGAGTCGGAGATTCTCCATCAACATGTGGCGCGAAAGGTTGCAGCATTTGAGCGCCAGGGAGACTTCATTAGTCTCGACGACGATGTGGTAAACCCTGTGCTCGTGCGGCGAATACGGAGTGAGCGATGATTCTTGAGGACATCACTGAGGCGATCGGAGGGACCCCCCTCTTACGGATTAACCCAACGGTAACCGGGCTTAAAAATATCGACCTCTACGCAAAGCTTGAGTTTTTTAATCCCTTCGGCAGTGTGAAAGATCGAATCGCGTGGGGCATGCTCAAGGGAGTTGTCGATGAGATCCGAAGAACCGACGGAAAGCTCATCGAAAACTCAAGCGGCAATACCGCAAAGGCGCTTGCGGTTCTCGCGCGACGAGCGGGGATTCCGTTTAAGCTCGTGAGTGCAATGGTGAAGGTGCAGGAGACAAAGGACATCCTTAAACTCCTGGGTGTGGAGCTTGAAGAGGTCGCGGGGTCGTTGAGCTGTTACGACCCGAGCGACCCCAACGATCCACAGTATCTCATTGAGCGAGAAGTCCTCCGCTCAAAGGGGAGGCTTCATTTCACGAGCCAGTTCACGAACATCATGAATCCCCGAACACACCGGGAGACCACAGCCGAGGAGATCCTCAGCGACCTGGGATCGGTTGATTTTTTTTGCTCGGGTTTGGGGACCGCTGGCTCGACGCTCGGCATCGCTGAGCGACTCCGTGAGGTAAATCCGCAGTTACGACTTATTGGGATTACTGCAGGCAAAGGTGACTTTATCCCCGGGATCCGGACCGTTGATCAACTTATGGGAGCAGGGATCTTTGATCCTGCGCAGTACGAAACGATCATCTCTGTTGATTCAGCTCAGGCGATCGACGGGATGCTCCGCCTCCTGCGCGAATGTGGTGTCATGGGTGGTCCATCGTCAGGAGCGCATTTCTCGGGGACGCTCGAGTACCTACGTGCGATTGATGGAAAGCTCGATCGCCGGGCCACAGCCGTTACGATAGTCTGTGACCGAGTCGAGTGGTACCTCTCCTATATCCGGGAGCGGCGCCCTGAGCTGTTCGGGGGACGCCCTCGCCCCCTCTCTATCTTTAAACTGACAGAGGAGCACATCCGTCGTGCCCCTTCGATCTCCTTCGTGGAGGCTGAGAGTTGGGTTCGAAAAAAGGGGGCCCTTGTGATCGATATTCGCTCCCCGATCGCCTTTGAAGCAGGATCGTTCCCCGGTGCGGTGAGTATACCGACTGAAACTTTAGAGCGACTCCTCGATGCCCGAACGCCGTTTACTGGCCCAGAGCGGGTTGTTCTATTCGTATGCCCAGTTGGAGAGCAATCGCGCCGTCTGGCAGCTCAGCTTTGCCGTCTCGGTGGTCAGGGCTACTCCCTTGAAGGAGGCCTCACTGCGTGGCGTTCAGGAGTAGCGTGCTCTACCGGGGAGACTGCGGCCACAATGCCCCTCTCTCAAGCGGTGCCTGGTGGTTTTTTAGGTTCCGGAGCTCGTGCCGAGTGAAGCTAACCCGCGAGGCCCCATCCAAACCTTCGAGCACACGGGAATGACCTAGACTGGACGCTTTCTCGCAAATCACTGTGGACTAGCCCCTCTTTGTGGGGGGCAACCGTTTCTTTTCCGACGTGGATTGTCATGAGTCGCCCACGCGCGCCGCTAATTACGCGGCGTAGCGCCTATCCGTAGTGCGAGCCCGCACCCACTCGCAACTCAGTTGCAACAATGTTGCAACTGAGTTGCGTTTTTGGTACAACCAACGCCATTATGGAAAAACAAACTCTCAATCGACTTCCCGTCACCGTTCTCTCGGGCTTCCTCGGCGCCGGGAAAACGACTCTCTTGAACCACGTTCTCTCTAATCGAGAAGGGCTCAAAGTCGCCGTCATCGTCAACGATATGAGTGAAGTGAATATCGATGCGGAGCTCGTTAAAAACGGTGAGGCGCGGCTCGATCGCACCGAAGAGAAGCTCGTTGAGATGTCGAACGGGTGTATCTGTTGTACCCTCCGTGAAGACCTCATCGAACAGGTGCGGGAGCTCGCCGAGGCCAAACGGTACGATTACCTCCTCATCGAATCGACCGGGATCGGTGAACCGATGCCGGTAGCAGCAAGCTTCGCTTACGAGGACGAGGACGGGAACACCTTAGCATCCCTTACCCGACTCGATACGATGGTGACGGTCGTCGATGGCGCAAATTTTCTGAGCCATCTTGAATCAGCCGAAAACCTACTCGATCGGGGACTCTCCGCCGATGAAAGCGATGACCGCACCATCGTTGACCTTTTGGTCGACCAGATCGAATTCGCGGACGTGGTTGTGCTGAACAAGCTCGATCTCGTTGATCCGCAGAAGCTACGACTTATCGAGGGAATCATCCGTAAGCTCAATCCCGGAGCGCGGATCGTCCACACCCGCTTCAGCAAACTTGATCTCGGTACGGTACTCAACACGCGACGTTTCTCGTTTGAGGTTGCCGCCCAGAGCGCCGGGTGGGCCAAAGAGCTCGCTGGAGGACACACCCCCGAGACGGAGGAGTACGGCATTTCGAGCTTCGTGTATCGCCGCGATCGCCCCTTTCATCCTGCCCGATTCTCAGAGTGTATCAAGTCTGAGTGGCCTGGGGTCGTACGCTCAAAGGGCTTCTTTTGGCTCGCCTCACGCCCCGAGATCGCCGGATTATGGTCACAGGCTGGCGCGGCGTGCCGCACCGAGCCGGCGGGATTCTGGGCTCAAATCGGTACGGAGCAAGAGGTCCTCACTTCAGCTAAAAACGCCGTTCCGGGAAAGCAAGAGATCGTCCTTATCGGGGTAGAGATGGATCGACCTGCGCTCACCGCGATGCTCGATCGGTGTCTCCTGACCGACCTCGAACTCGCCGCAGGCGCTGCGGCGTGGCGAGATTTCGAGGACCCGTTTCCCGTTTGGACCGTAGCGCTTGATGGTGAGGACACGCCCCACGTCGGGGCGTAGGGGAGGGACGACGTGGTGGAACGTGAGAGACAGATGCGCTGCACCGGTGTGAAACAGATCGCCGGTGGTGCTATCCTTTTTGGGCGAGGTAGCCGCCAAAGGCGCTACATCTTCGAACTCTTACAAACCACCCCGACCCCGCTGACGGCTCTACAGATACTGAGAGCTACGATGCGGATCGCTCCCCGAGTGAACCGCTCGACCGTATACCGTTTTTTAAACGAGCTTGCAGCTCACGGGCTCGTCGGAACGATCGGTGGTGTGTGTGGGGAAGCCCACTATTACCTTACGACCAACTCCGCTCACCGCAGCTTTTTTATCTGCATCATGTGTCGCGGAGTGACGGACTTTGGGCCTAAGACTCCGGTGGTCACTCTACCCACCCCCCCCGGATATCTCGTTGAGCGAAGCACCCATGCCGTGCTCGGACGGTGCCCACGCTGCCACCACTCATAACGCAACCAAGTTGCACTACTGAGCTTAATACGATAGAGTCCGACAAGTTTTATGGAAAACATGTGTTCCACATCCTCCCCAGCTGCGCCGGTCGGGACATCTTTCGGGCCCGGGTACCCCGGCCTCGCCCCGCGCTTAGGCATGATGGCGCAAAAACTCATCGCTGCCCCCAAGACCGCGCACCAGCTTGTAAGTTCGCTCGGCTCCCCCCTCAATCTAATCTTTCCCACCGAAGTTATTCGAAACGCGGCGAGCCTCCAGGAGACATTCGAACACTACGGTATCGATGGACGGATTTTTTTTACAACGAAGCCGAACCGCTCCACCGCGATTCTGCGCGAGGTGGCCGCGACAGACCTCGGGGTCGATGTGTCGTCCGCCGGCTCGCTCGCGGCGGCTCTCTCCGCAGGAATCCCCTCCCACCGTCTCGAGGCCACAGGGCCGAAGGATGAGACGTATCTGAGCTTGGCACTCCTTCATGACATAATCGTGAACGTCGACTCCCTTACTGAGCTCGAAGATATCCGCTCGCTCCGCCGCTCCCTCGGTATCCGCGGCGCAAGCCGTATCCTCATCCGACTCAGCGGGTTCGCCCCCCAGCGCTCCCTCGCCGTCAGCGACGGGACCTTTGGAGTAACTCCAACTGACATCCCGGCGTTGTGGAATCGCCTCGATGCGATGAAAAACGAGATCGAACTCCTCGGCTTTGCCTTTCATCTAAATACCGACTCCATCGAGTATCGCGCGGTAGCTCTCGAGGAATCACTGCATCTCCTGTTTGAGGCGCGCCGTCACGGTCATAGTCCTCGCATTGTCAATCTCGGCGGTGGATTCCGGGTCCGGTACGCCGAGGACACCGCCGAATGGGCCCGGTTCCTCCTCGCTCTAAAGGACTCTCTCCGCAGTAACGGGCCGCTCCATACGTGGAACCGTTCGGGGCTTGGGTTTCACGTCGATGGCGCGACGATAAAGGGACAACCCCGCTTCATGAACCACGCCGAGGAGCTGCCTCCGGCTGACCAACTGTGTAGCCTCCTTAAATCCCCCCTCCCCCGCTTCAACGGGATAACGGCCGGCAGGCTCCTCAGCGAGTCGCTCGTCGAGGTATGGATCGAACCGGGACGAGCGCTGCTCGACCAAGCGGGGCTCACCCTCGCCACGGTCACCACGGTGCGCTCGTCCGAGCGAGGCGAGCCCCTCCTCCGCCTCGCCATGAACCGCTCTAATCTCAACGCTCACGAGCTTACCCTACTTACCGATCCAATCGCGCTGCCCACCTCAGCGGAACGTCAGCAGCAACCGAGGGGATACTTCCTCGTCGGCAACCTGTGCGTCGCCAACGAGCTTTTAAGCCCGCGGAAGGTCTACTTCTCAACCCCGATCGAATCGGGGGATATCCTCGCGTTTATCAACACGGCGGCGTACATGATGGATTTCGCCGAATCATCCACCCTTCACCAACCGGTCGCCCGCAAAGTCGCGGTCACTGAGAGGGCGGACGTGTTCGACTGGGCGCTTGATCCCGAGTACCGCCCCCACGCATGGAGGCTACGATGATTATCTCCTCTCTCGCCGACATAATCGGAAACACCCCCCTCATCGAGATTCCAGCCGCAGTGCACCGGTGCGACGGGGTCCAACTCTACGCTAAACTTGAGCTGTTAAATCCGTTCGGCTCTATCAAAGACCGCATCGCCCACGCCATGTTGACGCCGCACCGCGAGCGACTCAAACGAGTCGGCGCCGGCGTTGTTGAAAATTCAAGCGGGAACACAGCCAAAGCACTCCAAGCGCTGTGTGCGAGCGAGGGCATTCCGTTCTCCCTCGTGAGCGGTCTCGCCCGCGTGCCGGAGCAGAGAGATGTATTGAAACTCATGGGCGCTACCGTTGAGGAAGTTCCCCAGGCGAGCGATTGTTTCGACCCGAACGACCCAAACGACCCCCAATACGAGCTCGAGCGGCGCGCTGCAGCGAGCGGGGAGCAGCTCTTTTTCACCTCCCAATTCACCAACCCCGCGAACCCGGCGGAGCACGCCCGCTCCACCGGGGCTGAGATCGCCCGTGACCTCCCCCGGGTCGACTACCTAATCGCCGGTGTCGGTACCGCGGGTAGTTCAGGCGGCACCGCCACGACTTTACGAGAGCACAACCCAGACTTAAAACTCATCGGCCTCACCACGCACGCTCACGACAATATCCCGGGTATCCGGAGCGCTGCTGAGCTGTGGGAGAATGGGGTCTTTCACCGCGCGGCTTACCACGACCTCGTCGCCGTGAGCTCCGCCGACGCTATCGACGGTATGCTCACCCTCATCCGCCGGTGTGGAATCCCAGCGGGACCCTCATCGGGAGCGAACTATGCGGGGGCGATCCGCACCCTCCGTGAGTTGC
>JBILDU010000104.1:0-9822 GCA_044352465.1 Bdellovibrionota bacterium | reverse complement strand
TCTTCTTCGCTTGCGATCGGATGGAGCCGTACCTCTCGTACGTGAAAGAGCGCCGACCCGACATCTTCGGCCTCAGCACCCGCGGTGGTGGGTGGCACGACCTCTCACCCGAGGAGGTTCTCGAGGCACCAACGGTAACGGTCAACGAACTCGATACGCTCAGGCGAAATCCGCAGCTCCTCATCGTCGACACCCGCTCCACAGTTGCCTTCCAGCTTGAACACATCCCTGGCGCGATCAATCTGCCCCTCGAACACCTCGAGCGGATCTGTCGGGTGGGCAACCCCTTCCCGCACGACCGCGTCGTCGTGCTTGTCTGTCAGCGCGGAGTATTCACCCGCCCTGTCGCGGCTTTTCTCACAGCAAGCGGCGGGCAGACTTACTCCCTTCAAGGTGGCTTTAAGAGCTGGCTTGCGGGCTGCACCACGGCGCAAGGATATGGGCCCGCAGCACCACCGGTGCGGGGGCTCGCGTAGTTGCGCCCGTAAAGACTTTTTTCAACTCAACGGAGGAACTGAACGATGCGAATCGGATTTCTTGGCAAAGGAGGCAGCGGCAAAACGACGGTGACCGCTGGATTCGTACGGTGGCTCGAAGCAGCCGGGCTCCCTGTTCTCGCTATCGATGGCGATGTGAACGTGCATCTCTCGACCGCGCTCGGTCTGACGACTACACCACCACCACTGGGAGCCCACTACGACGAGATCGCCGCACACGTCCGGGGAGACCGCACCGACCTCGGTAAGAGGCCCCTCTTGTCAACGACGCCACCATCCCCCAACTCACGCTTCATCTCGTGCGCCTCTACCGACCCACTCATGAACCGCTTCGCAGTGCGTCGGGGCACCCTCACCTTCATGCAGGTCGGAGGCTTCGCCGAGGCTGACGTCGGAGCAAACTGCTACCACACGAAGCTCCACTCCCTCTGCGTGGTACTTAACCATCTTCGCGACACCAGTGACGATTTCGTTGTCATCGACGCCACCGCTGGGGTTGATACCCTCTCGACCGCCTTAGTCGCAGCGTATGATCTGAACGTCTTCGTAGTCGAGCCGACGCTCAAATCGATCGGGGTCTACCGCGATTTCATAACGACCGACAACATGTCGACCGAACGCACAGTGGTGCTCATCAATAAGACAACCGGCGAAGAGGACATCGCTTTCATACGCGAGCACCTCCCGACCGCTCCGATTATCGGTGCTCTACGAGTGTCTCGGGACCTCGTCCGGTTCGAACAGGGCGACGCCGAAGCGTTTGATCGCTTCGTCCAGGCAAATGATCAATCGTGGCGTGCTCTCCGCGAATCGTTGACCATCCGAGCTGGGTCGTGGGGGTCGTTTGAGACCCGCCTCCACGAGATTCACCGAAAAAACTGCGAGTGGTGGTATAACGCCTACTACGGCCAGACACTACATACAGGGCTCGATCGTTTAGCTGACGCAGCGGAGTCGAATGGCCGATGAGTGAGTTGTTTCCGCGACTCCATACCAAGATCGATCGTTGGGCATTTAATGGCGTGTTTGGTCGGAACTTCGCCGCGGTGTTCGACCTCCAGATGTGGTGTTTCGGGTGTGACATTAAGTACGAATCGGGGAATCTCCTTCTCGCTTATGGCTTTGAGAGGGATCGACCGGTGCGAAACGTCACTGGCTCTTCGCACTACGCCCGCACGGTTCCTGGGCCAACAGATAAGCCTATGTGCTCGATGCATCTCTGGGGTTTTGCCCTCATACTCCTCAGCGCCGGATGCGCGCTCTGCCTCCGGCGTCACGAGCGGATTCCGCTTGTGGCTATTGATCCGATAATCCCCGCCGGGGTCTGGCGCCCCCACGATCTTCCCCAGTTTTCCCTCCCCCGATTGGAGACCGATATGCAGCGCGCACGGGAACACCTCCTCATGGTGGCGAACGAACTCCTCGCGTATGAGCGATTTGTTGAGATCAATACCCGATCCACTTATCGTAGTGCGTGCCTGAGACAACGTCGAACCACGCGAGCGCTCGGTGCTACAAAACTATCCTGCGCGTGGAGCGAACTAAGCTCTAAGCTAGCCTGAGTCGCCCATGTGAGTATGGACAAACCCCGCGACTATCACAGCGGGGCCCATACTCCCCCACTACGGCTCGTGAAAGAAAAGCTGAGCGAAAGTCTCAGGCAGCGGTTGGCGCTCGAGGAGGGCGCGAATATCGGCGCGGCGCCTCGCTGCGTCAACGTCGTCGCACACGGCAAGAGTTAAAAGTCGCTCGAGGAATCCCGCCAGCTCATGCGCGCGGGCGTACGGCAACGCTCCGTGGGGCGATGGGAGAAACGCCACGATCGCCTCGGCACCGCCACGCAGAAATGCCTGTGCGCCAACGTCGTGGGCCGAAGCCCCCCGATCGAGTGGGCTAAACGGTCGCACCGCCTCAAGCGCTCCCTGCTCGGCCGCACTATCGCCATGGAGGAGCGCAGCGATCGCCGCTCCGATGAGCGGAGCCATCAGGATGCCGTTTCGGTACGTGCCGGTGGCGATTGCGAGCTGCGGCATCGCCGTTGCCCCGATCAGCGGATATCCATCGAGCGAAATCGGGCGGTGCCCCACCCGAATCCCCGAGACTACAGCAGCGTCGAGCCCCGTATGAAACTCGTGCACCACTTGATGAAGAAGGTCGTGAATCTCTTCAACCGACGCACCGGGTGCGGTGCCGGGGCACGCAGCAGTGCGGTTGGTTGCCCCGACATAGATCTGACCGGAACTCCGCGGAACGATGTGGAGCCCACACGCAAAATGGCGATTCGGCGAACGGATGGCGTGCTCGAACCGAATCGGAGTGTCGAGGAGAACCGCGGTGCCTTTACCCGGCATCAGTCGCGGCTGAGGAAGCGTAATCGGCAGAGCATCTAAAAGCGCTGTGGTGCCGATGCCCGCCGCAATAACCACATGGTCCCCCTCAACCACGGCGCCATTTTCGAGCCGCACCCCCGTGGCCCGCCCCTCGCGAACGATAACCTCAGCGGCCACACCATCAAGAGCGCTATGATTACTGTACCGCGCCACCGCCCCGGCGAGAGCGTCGAGAAGCGCCCCCGAGTCGAGCCATCCTTCACGGGGTAACCATACTATTCGGCGCGGAAGATACCGTTCGTTCGGTTGGTAACCAGGCACGTGATCCTCACGAACCACCTCATACGGCTCCCCATATTGCGTGAGCGCTTGCTCGATCGCTTCGAGATTGCGTAGATCCCCCCGACTAAAAGTATTGGCAACGACGAACGTGCCCCGGCCCCGCGGTACCACCGTCTCGCTCGCCTCCTCGAGCGATTCAAGCCAACCTTCATACCGGCGACCACATTCGACCCGAAAAGCGGTCTCAGCAGCGTCCAGCGCCGAGGTCCGGTCGGCGGTCACCTCGCCGAACGCTCCGAGCATCGCTCCCGCAGCGTACGACGCCGCGGTTGTCCGTCCCACCTCGGGGTATATCTGAACAACACTACTCCCTCGCCGAAGAAGCGCGAGAGCGATCGAATACCCTACGACCCCCCCTCCGATGACGACGATTCGAGCCGAAGTATCCTTTCGTTCCATTGACCTAACGTACCACCCACCGGTTGATTAATGCAACTCGGTTGCGTATACTTGCCGAGCCTTTAAAGCGAAATAAAAAGATGTTCAACCCCGCTCCGACTGCCGCTACCGATCTCCTGCCCCATCTCGCCGATGCGAGCCTCCCCACTCCACGGGCGGTTCTCCTCGCCGGTCCGCTCGGAAGCGGTAAGACTACCCTCTTGAACCACCTCCTCGAACGGAGCTCCCAAAACGCCCCGACAGGTTCGTTTGTCGTAATCGAAAACGACATCGGTGCCCGAAATACCGATGCAGCTCGACTCGTAGCGCGCCCCGAGGATGTACTCGCTATAACCGCCGGTTGTATCTGCTGTAACGACCTCCACGCGCTAAGCGCCGCGGTAGCACAGATTAAGAACGATTGCGTGTATCAGACGATCTTCATCGAGACCACCGGGATTGCTAATCCCGGTGCGGTGAAGGAGCTGCTCCATACTGCAGGGATACCCACGAAAACTATCGTGACGGTCGATGTCAAACACTTCGAGCGAAATCGGCTCCTCCGACGCGACATCGACACCGTACCTCACGCCGATATCGTCGCCCTCACCTGGTGGGAGAATGATGTGCCGCTCGAGACGATCACCCGAACTATCGACGCGATTAAAACCGAAAACGACACCGCCCCCCTTCTCTTCGTCTCGGCGGATGGTCGCCCGGTCCAACCCATGCCAAGCATCACGACCGCTTCACTCCCGGGGGCAGCGGGACCGGGTACTCTGGGTCGCGTAGACCACCTCACCGGGCTATCTCCGCTTCTGGAGCCAACTGCGGGGCTACGGCTTCTCCCGCACTCCACCACCGAGCCAACCCACCGTCACCAAACGTTCACGGTGACCCTCGCTCCACCGCCCGGGATGCCATCGGAGAACCTCCAAGAGGTCGTTACTCGGGGTATCGGGCCCGCACTCCTCCTCCGCGCGAAGGGGCATCTCGATGGGCTTGAATTCGATTGTACTCACGGAGACTGGCGCTTCTCCCCAAGTACCCGAGGTCCGCGGCGCAATATCATCACGATGATGAGCGATCGTCCCCTCACCGCCGCGAGCTTCCCCGAGCTCACCGCCCTCAAAAACGATACGGCCGAGACGCTCGAGCTCACCGACACGGCGACTCGTGATCGTGCGGTTGAGCTCGTGAAAGAGCTCCTGAAGCGTATCCCAACCGATGTTGTCGATGGGGACCGACTGATCACCGAAACGGAAGCGGGTGAAGCATGGCGGTACGTCTCGAACCCCGGATTTCCCCCGGAGCTGCGTGAAAAGTTCCTCCGTGAGCTCCTCGATTTTTACCTCCGTCAACATGCGGCGCTCCTTTCAGGCCGATTCGATTCAAACCCAGTACTTCCCTACTATATGCGGGAGGTAGGCTATAATCTCTCGTGGTTCGCCATCGATTGCGTGGCTGAATTGAGGCGGTGGAATTTACGGGAACGTATCAAGGAACTCAATCCGTGTGCTCTATACTTTGAGGGACTTGCGGCGGCGAGGACAGCGGTACACATCGGTTCGTTCCGCGAGTCCGACACACCGTACCTCCGACACCGGCTGGTGGAACTCGCCGCCGAGATCGGGCTCGACCAAAGCCACACTCTCGCCACACGCGCCATCGAAAACTGCAGGAAACTTAGCCTCAACGGCACGTGGGACAGCGCCGCGCGCATTCTCGCGGAGGGCCCCGGTGAATCTCGCCCGCATCCATCATGAGGGATTCGGGTGAGACGATTGTTAGTTGGTGGAAAAGGGCTATCCAGGACTCTTTTCCCTATGCTCCAAGATTCGTATGAGTAAGCTGGGGAGCTGCCACGCACAAGCAATATGTCCGGTAATAACCCATGCCCGATCCCACAGAGAAAAAATTTTCCCCGCCCATGGTACATCCCAACTTTTTCGCTGCCATGGGTCTCTGATAATCGCCGCGAATAGAGCGCTTCGCCCCCAGTAATTCCGTAGAGATACCTAGTTGGGACGCATCAGGATCGGGGCCGGAAAGATCGGTGGTGGGTGGACGGTCACGTCGCTGTGTGGAGGATCCTGTATACAGCGGCAAAAAGACTGCCCACGCCTTGAATCGAACAAGGGACCTCAGAATTATGATAAAGGCGAAAGCTGTTCAGAGATTAGCATATTATGCGTGATTCCGAATGCTAAGCCCCCCCTACTCCACCTGCTGCGCCGTCAAGAACATCGCCTTCTCAAGTGCGGCAAAGAACTGCTGATACGGCTCGGGGTCATCAACGGTCGTGACGTTATATTGGGCATTCGCGCGTACGGCGAGTTGCTTCTCCCCCCGGGGGCGGACACTTACGGTGATGCGTAGCGCGTAGCCGTCTAGCTTCGTTGCGCTGACTGAGCCTAGGTCCTGATCGGCTTTGTCCATCACGAACCCTAAGTCCTGGAGAGTGGCGATGACGGTGCGAAGGGTTTTTGGTTTATCGGTGGTGTCGAAGGCGCGGGTTTGGATCTGGCGGATAGCGACTTCGGACTGATCGGAGGCTAGGATCCGTTGGTTACGGGTGGCGCAGCCGGTAAGGAGTCCGAGGGTAAGGATTAAGAGAGGGAGCTTTTTCACAGGTGTTCCTTTTAATTAGATATCGTTCGCGGCTAAGAAAACGGCTTTCGAAAGTTTACTGAAAAATCCTTGGTAGAGTTCGGGATCCTCAAGGGACTCGACCTTCCATAATTCGCCACGGGTATTCCAGACGAGGCGCTGAAAGGTTACCCGGAGGGTCGTTTGGGTGTCGGAGACGGGGCGGGTTACAAGGGCGGCGCGGACCTTCTCCTCTTTATCTATCGCCATCGCGGCTCCGGTGAAGGCAGCGACCAGAACGGCTCCCACCACTTGGGCCGCTTCGGTGGCGTCGTTCGCTTTTGAGCCGACAACGACGCCTAAGTCGGTTTCGGTCTCATCGAGCTGAAAGCCCATGTCTTGAAGGACCCCGGAGCCCGCTTGAATAAGGCTCATCTCGTCTTTGGTGTCGAAGCGTTTGGTTTGGAGTTGGCGAAGCTCTAGGCTCTCTTGGCGAAGCTGGAGCGCTTCTTTAGGAATGCGGGGGGTGCAGGCGGGAAGTAACGTAAGGAGTATGAGGGGAGCTAGAAAGCGTGCGGGGCTCATCCGGGTGTTCCTTTTTTAGTGGTGAGATCTTTTTCGTTAAAAGGTGGATTGATGGTACGCGAAGTCCCGCACCCGTTTATTGGTGTCGAATTTAATGACGACGGTGAGGGTCTTTTGGGTCTTTGACGCGGCACCGGCGGCGCTTGCGTAGCTTCCAGCGGGTGCGCCAGCGATGCCACCTGAGCCGACGGCGAAGGCGCCGATAAGGAGGCCTGCTACACCGCTTGAGCTCGCTGAGTAGGTGACATCAGTTGCGATGCGGTCGTAGATCCACACCTCTTGGCGTTTCTCATCGGTGGTGACGATGTTGGGGCTTCCAAGGATGGAGGCGACGTCGCTTCCGCTCATTCCGACCCGGACCTCGCGCTGAACGACACCGGCGGTTAAGCGGTCACCTTCTTGGGCTGCGTCTACTTGTTGCCGGTGGTAGGCGGCGGAGGTGCAGCCAAGGAGGGTGGTAAGGGTAGCGACGAGTGTGAGGTGCTGGAGAGTTTTCATTCTAGGTCTTTTTTATTGGGTGTTTTTTAAAAGTCGTTAATTCACCGCCGCATCGGGAGCGTTACGGAGGATAAAGTCGATGGCGCCGTTGGTTTGCGTGCTTGAAAGATACGAGGGGCGGCCTGTAGCTGCGTTACAGCCGTTCGGGCCTGCGCGGGTAATCCCGATGATGCCGTAGTCGCCGGCGAGATTTTGGGAAAGCACGGGGCCCCCTGAGTCTCCAGCACACGTGCTCCCCTCGCCTGTTGAGATAATGACGGAGGTGCCTTGGTCGAATCCTACGAAGGTGGTGAAGGTGGCTTTTAGGGGCGTGTCCCCAGCACCGATACGTTCTAGGAAGCCTTGATAGTTTTGATCGAGGCCGTAACCGTAGGCTACGACCTCGGCTCCAACAGCGGGGGTGGTGCTAAGTTGTAGCGGAACGGGCCCGCCGTTTAGGGGGGTATCTACTTTCACTATCGCCATATCGAAGGGGGAATCGACGGAGCCGTTATAGAGGGGGTGTCCGATTATCTGAACACCTTCTCGAAAGTTATTTTCCGACACCACCGCTATGGCGCGCACGGGACGGCGGAAACAGTGGGCGGCGGTAAGGACGCTGGTCCTTGAGATATAGGTGCCGGTACACTGAGAGGGTTCGCCGCTTTGAAAATCAGTGACGATGACCGCGATATTGGCAGCGCCTGAGCCGCACGAGTCACCGCCCGCGATCCTTTGGATTGAGCCGCACGCGCCGCCGTTCCCTCCCCCACCGCCACCGCCGCAGGCGGTAAGTGAAAAGAGAGCTACGACGAGGAGGGATCGAAACAGGGGGGTATTCATAGCGCGGTATCGTAAATGACAAAGTTTGTTCGTAAGGGTCGCAAGGAGCTTAGTGGAAAGTCGAGGTGATTGCAGTCATGTGCCTCACGATGTGGGGCGGATGTAGGGGCGAGAGGAGCGCCCCATGTCGTGGGGCGGCTCCGTGACTAGGGGGAGCGATTCGGGCATAGGTCAGCTGACTTATTCCTTTAGGAAGGATCGATTATGAAAAAGCTCTCGGCGCGGTTTCTCATTTTGACTCTTTTTATTTCGAGCAGCGCGGTGGCGGAGCCGCTGCCGTCTGGCTGCTACGTCACCGATGCGTGGCGCGAGGCGTATAGTGGGTTCTTTGATCCGACAATCAACTACGCGCCCCCGCCGTGTCACGCCTCGAGCGATGGCTTCTATTCGTGGTTCGATAACCGAACGGCGACCCGTGAGCAGCTTATCGGGCTCTACGGCACACCGGTTACGGCGATTATCGAGACGCTTTATTTAAGTGAAACGCAGAGTGCGGTGAATTTTAATGCATATAAGAGGCAGGTGGCGCTCGTAAAGAAATTACGTAAAGCGTGTGGGGTGCGGTGTAAAAAGATTAAGTGAGTGAGCACGGAGTTTATGCAGCCCGGCGCTTCACCGCCCTAGCGAGCGTTTGGCGCAGCCACGTCTGGTAGGGCGTTCTCCTCATCGGCGAGCCTACGGATAGTGAGGAGAAGATCCAAGCGACGGGGGTAGGGCCTTCCGAAGCACAGGGTTTGGAATGAGCCGATACGCCAGCGGTGCGGCGGCGGCGTGAAGGCAGGCAGCGCTGGTGGCATCTGGCTGCATAGACTTGGCCCGATTTTTTAGGGGGCACCGATGGAGCCCCGGGTAAAGGGATCTGGAATGGGGTGAACTTCATTTCGCCCCGCGCTGCCCCATGATACCGCCGTCTCTCACGAGCGATCGTAGGCTGCTTCGCAAGGGCGGAGCATCCCCACCCTGCGGCCTCCGAGCATCAGTTACGGATCACGCGAGCGGCACGATCCTTGATCGGCGAATCTTCCGGTCGCGAGTCACCAGTGGGATTTTGTGGACGACACTCGTCGCAGCGATAAGCTCATCGGCTGGGTCTGCATCAAAATCGAGCTTCGTGCTCTGGCGACAGATCGGAAGGGTAATCGGGAGCACTTCGACTTGTCCCAAGATCCGCCCAAACTCAATCGAGTCAAATTCGAACTCGACTCGGCCGAGGGCTTGTAACTTTGCAAGCTCCCAGAGCACGATGGCTGAAATGCCCCATGAGTCACCCCGCAGAAGCTTTCGCTCGGCCGGGGTCAGTTCCCCCGCGAGGGCATGAATGAGGATATGAGTATCAAGATTCAGCATCCCACTTCCGCCCTGTCGACATAATATCGCCGACGATCCGAATTTTACCTTTCAGCGCCCCGATCAGATTCGCTGACCGCTCCTGGATGGGGATGAGTTTTGCAACGGGCCGCCCGTGTTTGGTGATGATAATCCCCTCGGGATCGAGATTATCCAAGATCGAGAGCGATTGCTCCTTGAATTTACTCGCATTTATCTTCTTCATCCTTTGATTCTATAACTGGTCATTATTAATGTCCAGTCAATCATAATGTCCATAACGTGGCCGGGGCTGTCCTCAGCGGTGGCCGGTGCCGGCGGGGTGCAGCGCAGCGAGGAGATTTCCATGCTCCCATAAAGTGCCGAGGGCGGTCGCGCAGTGCACGAGTCCCCGCTCCTATCCGGTTATCGAGCTCAGTTACCCGTTGTTGCGGGAAATAGTGGTTAAAACCCTC
>JBILDU010000068.1:0-17035 GCA_044352465.1 Bdellovibrionota bacterium | reverse complement strand
CGGTGCGCTCAAACGTCTTCGCCACGAGTGTCAGGGCATCCCCAAGAGTCGAGCCACCCGCTGGTATGAGCTCTGTAGATATGGCGCCTGCAAATGAACGAGCGACTCCGTAGTCGGCGGTAAGGGGGAGGAAAAAATAGGCCTCTCCCGCGAAGAGGACGATGCCGATCCGGTCTCCTCGGCCGCTCTGAGCGAGGTATTCGATGAGATCGGCGATCTTGCGTTTAGCCACCGCCATGCGGTTGGGGCTCGCATCTCTTGCCAACATGCTTCGACTCACGTCCACGACCGCAACGATATCGGCTCCTACTCCCTCGACCGCAGAGTCTTTAAAGCCCCAATACGGTCGGGTGAGCCCGATAGTCATGAGGAACACGGCCAGCAGCGGGGCTACGTAGGCAGGACTGTTCGGGGCAAGCCCCAAAGCCATAAGGGCGTCTCTTCGAGTACGCCTTGCCCGTTGCAAAAATAGTCCGAGCATCACGACACCGAGCCAGAGTGCGCTCGAGAGTGGGGCCAAGGCACCAACGTCGTTCACGGCAACCTCCGGAAGATCGAAGCACCAAGGACAAGATAGGCGACGTAACTGACAAGCGCCCCCCAGAGGAATTGGGGGAAAAGCTCTTCAACGACCCGCCGCTCAGGTTCCTTGAACTGCGCGGTCTCGAGTCGATCGATCTCCCGATAAACCGCTTCAAGCCCCTCGACCGTACTCGCGTTCAGGTACATACCTCCGGTGATGTCGGCCACCTTTTTCAGGGTAGCCTCATCGAATTCGGCGCTGCGTTGGATCGGGCCCGCAGAGCCCGAATTCGTCGCACCGATACCGATGGTGTAGACCTTTACCCCGAGATCTCGGGCAACCTCAGCCGCTTTCAGCGGATTGACTTGCCCCGAGTTACTGACCCCATCGGTGAGAAGAACAACTGCCTTTGCCGGGGCTGGCACATCGGCGATCCGCTTCAGCGCCAACCCGAGTCCATCGCCCATCGCGGTCCCGTCCCCGGCCATACCCACTTCAAGCCGCGCCACAAGCTCGGCGACGACACGATGGTCGCGGGTAAGAGGAGCTTGGACGAAGGCGTTCGACCCAAAGACAACTAAGCCGAGCCGCTCGTCGCGGCGCTCTTCGATGAATCGTTGCACCACCCCTTTCACCGCTTCGAGTCGGGAGACCGTTCCACGACCGATGGAACCCTGGAAATCTCTCGTAGCCATTGAACGGGAGATGTCCAGCGACAAAACGAGGCTACGGCTTTCGGCGGGGCTCTCCACCGTTACGGTGCGTTGGGGGCGAGCCGCTGCAACCGATAATGCCACAATCGTCGTGGTGATAAGCGCCCCAAGAAGCGGAAGGCGTAGTCTTTGACGCCACGAGCGGGGAAGGGCTTCGAGCGTTGCAAGGGCGGGGTAGGGGGCGGCCTTGATGATTCGGGCGCGGGTGAGGTACGCCACCACGCCGATGACGGGAGGGCCAAAAAGAAAGAGTGGGTAAGCGAGCGATGCTCCGAACAGTGTCACGGTGCTTTGCCTCCGTCTGAAGAAGGAGGGGGCGTCAGCGCCGGGCGGAGAAGGCGTCGCAGCTCGGTGAGGTGCTCTAACGAAGTGGGGGTATCGGGCTGATACTTGAGCTCGTCTATTCGACCCAGCGCTGCAAGAAGCCGGCCCAGGGATGCCTCGCCTGCAGGGCAAGTCCCCGTTGCAAGCTCGCCCGGCGTTGCCGCGGTAAAATCCCCGAGCCCCCGGGCGCGCAGCAAGACCTTAATGGCCCGCGAAATCGAGAAAAGCCCATCACGACAGGGGGCTCCACGGGCGATTAACCGCGCCACCTCAGCTTCGATCGCGTCGAGCGCGGGAGGGGGAGTTTGAGCGGACCGATGGGGGGAGCGCCCGACGAGCCATCCGAGGAGTAGGACTATCAACAGCAGGCCAACCCAAACCCATAGCGATGGGGTATAGGCGAAGATAGGAAGGGGAGGGATGTCCTTCAGAGCTACAGTCACCGGGGTCGGCGTTAGTGGCGGCATGGCCTAGGCTTCCCTCCAGAGATGCAGTTCGTTCGGATGGCGATGCAGGCGGCGTAACACTAGCGTCTCCTCGTTAACCGTTGCTGCATCAGCGCTTGCAGGGGACCCAGGGGGTCGTCGTCGATCTCGATGAGAGCGGCACCGACTCGGCGACACTCTCGCCGGAGCGATTCGCGGCGAATCTCGTTGGCGAATGCCAGCGCCTCACGCACCGAACGGGATGAGGTATCGATTATGCACGATCGCTCCGATTCCGGATCTTTAAACATGACGAGCCCGGCGCGGGGCACCATCACGTCGAGTGTATCTCGGAGCGCGACACAGATGACGTCGTGGCGCACGCTCAGCAGCGCTAACTCCTCGCCAAACGGTGGGGCCACGAAGTCGGAAACAACAAAGATCACCGCCGGTCGGCGCTGTCGTGCGTTGATATGGTGGAGCGCCGCACCGATGTTCGTGCCGCCCCCGGTGGGCTTCACGCCGAGTAAGGTGACGAGCGATCGTTGGAGCTCGGTGCGGCGGCGTGCGGGAGTCGTAAAAGATGATACCGTTCCGCCGAAGAGGCAAAGGCCGAACGCGTCGCCACTGGCGCGCGCGAGGAGCGCCATGAGCGCTCCGAACTGGATGGCTTTCTGCAGATTTTTTTTCTCGGCGCCGAACACCGTCGACAGACTCGTGTCGATCGCGACGAGGATGTTTAACTGTCGCTCCTCCTCGAACGTTTTCACCTGTACCTTTCCGGTACGGGCGGAGGCTTTCCAATGGATATTTTTGACCTCATCGCCGGGCTCGTACGCGCGGAGGTCGGCGAAGGTGAGACCGGAACCGCGAAATGC
The DNA here is from genome assembly GCA_044352465.1 of Bdellovibrionota bacterium. Lineage (GTDB taxonomy): Bacteria > Bdellovibrionota_C > UBA2361 > UBA2361 > UBA2361 > JBILDU01. The sequence continues at coordinate 14,172 of JBILDU010000068.1, read as the reverse complement.
CGAACGATACGCCCCCAGGGTTTCCGCGTTCATCGATCGGCGGGTACGGATCTCCAGACGCCGAGCCTCAGCGATAAGCGCCGCCGGCACAAGCTCTTCGACGGTGGTGGGCACAGGGCGCGGAGATTCGGAGTTCATACCGATATCTATGGAACCGGAACGCTCTTTAAAAGGGCCTTGATCACGTCGTCGCTTGTCACCCCGCGGGCCTCAGCCTCGAACGAGGTGAGCAGGCGGTGACGCAGGACATCGGGGGCGATCTCTTTAATCTCGTCCGGGGTCACGAAGGTCCGACCGCGTACGAACGCGAGGCTGCGGGCACAGCTTTTCAGGGCGAGGCTCGCCCGGGGAGACGCCCCCCACTCGACCTGACCTTTCAATCCGTGTTCGTCGGGAGAACGGGTCGCTTGAACGAGCGAGACGATATAAAGGTCGAGCTTCGGGTCGACATAGACATCGTAGGCGGCTCGCCGAGCAGCTATCAGGTCAGAGAGTGTCATGACTTTTTGAAGCTCCACGGTCTCGGTGGCTTCACGGTCGGCGCGGGCGAGGATCTCGACCTCCTCCTTCAACGATGGGTAGGAGACTTTTATCTTCATGAGAAAACGGTCCACCTGCGCCTCGGGGAGTGGGTAGGTACCCTCCTGTTCGATCGGATTCTGAGTGGCGAGGACGAGAAAGGGTTTGGGAAGGGGTAAGGTTTCCTCACCGATCGTCACGTGACGTTCCTGCATCGCTTGAAGAAGAGCGGATTGAACCTTCGCGGGGGCGCGATTGATCTCGTCGGCCAAGAGAATGTTCGTGAAAACGGGGCCTCGTCGGATTACAAATTCGCCGGTTTGGGGGCGGTATACCTCGGTCCCAATGAGGTCGGAGGGGAGGAGGTCGGGGGTGAACTGAACTCGGTTCATGCCGGCGGAGAGCGCTGCGGAGAGCGCGGTGAGCGTCTTGGTTTTTGCGAGTCCGGGAACTCCCTCGAGTAGCACGTGGCCGTCGGAGATGAGTGCGACCATTAGCCGCTCAATGAGGTAATGTTGTCCGACGATCTGCTTCTCGATCTCACCAGCGAGCCGGATGAAGTGACGCCGTAAGGGGGACTCGGTGGCGCTCTCCGCATTTGTCATAGCAGCTCCTCAACCTCGCGGGGCAGGTTGCCTCACGTTTCCATTAAAGACGGATATTCGTCCAATAATACCGACCATCTTCCGTAGCGCTGGCGCGCCGCTACCTGAAACGAAATGACGGGCTCGTCGTCAAAGTTCGGGAAGCCTGGGCGTCCCTTACAGCGCCGTTCTCGTGCCCCAATTCGTGCCGGTTGTGACGGTGCCCGGTGAGCGGATTCCCTTGAGAATACGCCGTCGAGGGCAACACCGATATTCTAACGTTGCTGCCTGGGGCGCAAGAAAATAGACGGCGTTACGGCCCTTTCACCACCTCAAACATCTCTTCGGTAATAACCTTCTGGGTGGCGTGGTCAACCATCGGTGGCGGATAGCGACCGTGACCTCCGCCATCGCCCATGGCGTGAATCTGTGCTGCGGTGCGGCCGCTAAGCTCAGGCACCCAACGCTGGATATAGGCGGCGGCTGGGTCAAATTTGGCCTGCTGGAGCCACGGGTTAAAGATACGGAAGTAAGGCTGCGCATCGCACCCGGTTGAGGCGGCCCATTGCCAGCTCCCGTTGTTGACGCACGGATCGTAGTCTACTAGGTGTCGGGCGAAGTGCCGCTCCCCCCAACGCCAATCGATATGAAGGTCTTTGGTTAGAAAAGATGCCACGATCATCCGCACTCGATTGTGCATGTATCCGGTCTCGCGTAACTCGCGCATGCCCGCGTCCACTATAGGAAATCCGGTCGTTCCCTCGCACCACCGCGCGAAGGTGCTCTCATCGTGGAGCCACTCGACCTTATCGAACGCCGGCTTAAACGCTTTGCCGATAACGTGCGGCCAGTGAAACGCAACGTGGGTGAAGAAGTCACGCCAATAAAGTTGACGGACGAGCGGCTCGGCCGCAGCTCCGAGCTTGTGGAGCGCGTGATACACCTCGCGAATCGATACCGTTCCGAATTTATGGTGAGCCGAGAGTCGGGTAGTTCCGGCGACGCTGGGGAAGTCCCTCTTTCCGGCGTAATCCTCCAGCGCGCTTGCCCGCGCGAGCACGGTGAGTCCGGTCGGGCGGCCGCCAATCTCGGTGCGGGAGGGCATCTTTCCTGGATGCACCGCGGTGAGGAAGTCGAGGCCCCGGCTGACGAGGTGACGACTTGAAAGCCAACTACCCCGGGGGAGCTCGCGGGGGAGCGGAACGGTGAGGTTGCGTGAGCGTTTGTAGAATGGAGTGAAGACCGAGTAGGGGGTGCCGTCATCCTTGAGGCATTCCTCGGGCTCGTTAAGGAGTATGTCGCTAAATTGGTGCACCCCAACCCCCCGTTCGGTGAGCCGTTCGTAGATCGTTCGGTCACGGGCGCGGGCAAAGGGGGAGTAATCACGATTAAAATAGACGGCCTCGATCTCTTCGCGCGCGGTCAGCTCAAGAAGTGTCTCGCTCGGTTCCCCCTCGAGGATCGTGAGTTCCCCTCCGTGCGCAGCGAGCTCCGTGTGGAGCTCCCGGAGCGACTCGAGCATAAACTCAAGACCGGGAAGGCTCCGATAGGGGTGTTCGCGATACTGTCGGGGATCGAAGATAAAACACGGCAACACCGCTTGTGACTCACTCAACGCCTTGATGAGGCCGGTGTTATCAAAAGCGCGAAGATCGCGGCGAAAGACGAATGCGGCGCGCTTGTAACGGCGGGTAGTTGAATTCATAACTGCACTCTATGGCGGGCTGAGGGTTCCGTTGCCGAGATGACTCAACGATACTACGGCGCTCTGGACGCTGCCTCAATGGTGGATTTCGTGAGTTATTTGACCCATTGGCAGGTTCGTGGGGAGGATCTAAAATCCCGTTCGAGGAGCGGGGTATGAAAATGAATGAACCTATCGGGGATGCTTCGATCGGACCGTTACTGGTGAGGTTGCCGGTTGGGATATACTTTGTCCTGGCGGGGTTGTTGATTCTGAAGGACCCAACCGGATTCGTTGCTGAGGTTCATAACATGAAGATCCTCCCCCCGCATGCCGGGACGATCTACGCCATTATGTTGCCGTATGTGCAGATCGCCGCGGGGGGCCTGCTTATCATCGGGATGTGGACCACCCTTGCCGCGGGACTTATCTCCTCGATGCTGCTTTCTTTCGTTCTTGCGTTTGGGCTCTATCCCGATGGATCTCACCTGTTCAACAAGGATCTTATCTTTCTCGCCGCGGCAGTTTCGCTCCTTTATACCGGAAGTGGGGCGTGGAGCGTCGATCGATTTCGGAAAGCCGATTAGGTTCATTCCGCTGACCGGTTGAGAAAGGCGCCCTCCCCCCCGCGTCTTTTTGCTCGGGCCGGCTCCGTTCGCCACTTGAAATTTCCGCAACCGTGCTTATCTAATTTTTATACGAAAGACAAACGTAACGACGCGAGTCGGTGACGCTCTAAAAGTAAGCGACGGAGGAGATCTATGTTGTGGTCAAGGCAAAACGATTTCGGCGGTATTTTTGAGCCTTTTTGGCAGTTTCGCACCTTGGAGGAGCGGATGAGCGATATCCTCGGTGCGCCCTCGAGCGATGCCAGCGCTCCCCCGATGAATGTGTGGGTGAGCGATGATCGGGCGGTTATTGCGGCGATGCTCCCTGGACTTTCCGCGGACACGATAGATGTTCGGGTTGAGGGGCGTCACGTGACGGTCCAAGGCGAATTTGGTGAGCCCCGCGAGGACGGAAAGGCTTTAGCACGACGAGAGCGGCCCAGAGGAGCTTTCAGCCGTACGTTTGAGCTTCCCTTCGGGCTCGACCCCGATAAGGTGAGCGCTGATTATCGTGCGGGAGTGCTACGCCTCGTACTGCCCCGCCTCGAGAGTGAGCGACCACGTAAAGTCGCGATTCGGAGTGAGTAAACAAACGGTAGCAGTATTTTAAGGGAGGGTCAGATGGAAAAAAGAGCTGAGCGATGGTTCTCGCCCCGCACCGATGTGTTAAGCGGCAAGGAGGGGGTAACGGTTTACGTTGACCTTCCCGGCGTTCTCGACAAAGACGTGGAGCTCGCTGTTGAGCGGAACATTCTCACTATCACGGCGACGCCCTCGGTGGCGTTTGCAGAGGATATGGCACTTCGACACGAGGAGTTTCGCCTCGAGCCGATGCGGCGTCGGATAACCCTTGCTGAGGGGCTCGACGTTGATCGAGTGGGTGCCGAGCTGAAAGATGGGGTGTTAAAAGTTGCGATTCCGGCACGCGCTGAGGTGGGGCCCCGAAAGATCGCCGTCAACGCGGCTTGAATCGCGCGGGGGTTCGGGTCATCCTGTAGGATATGTCTCGCCCCCGGCACACCGTCAAGAAAGCGCTGCAGTCTGAATTGCCCCCCGCCGCGAGGCTCCTCCTCGGCGTGTCGGGGGGCGTCGATAGTATGGTGCTTCTCCACGGTGTCTGGTCGCTCCAGGAGGAGCTCGGACTCACGCTTGAGGTTGCCCATCTCGATCACGGCCTGCGGCCCGACAGCGCCGAGGACGGAGCGTTTGTCTCCGCGGCCGTACAAAAGCTCGGCTTGGTTTATCACGGTCGCCGAGTAAGCCCACCGCCCAGTGGAATTAATATCGAGGCGTGGGGACGGCGGGTGCGTTACGAATTCTTCAAGGAGGTTCGCACTACCCGCTCCCTCGAATACGTTCTTACCGCGCACACGGCGGACGATGTGGCTGAGACCCTCCTGATGCGGCTGGTGTCAAATAAGGAGCTGCGTACCATTCGTCGGCGTGACGAAGGGTCGCGCCTCCTCAGGCCACTTCTTTCCGTCACCCGCGATCAGATCGTGCGCTATGCGCGCGAGCACGGGGTCTTTTGGCGGGAAGACTCGTCGAATCTGGATCTGTCCTTTCTACGAAACCGGGTGCGCCATGAGCTCATGCCCGTATTAAGGGTCTTTGATGAGCGGATCGTTGAGGTCTTAGCCATCCGCGCCGAGGCTATCGCTGCGGATGATGGTTGCCTTGAGGATGAGGCCGTGCGGCTTCTGGCAGATGTATCCTCGCCGTGGGGGCAGCGCGAATGGCTCCAGCAGATCCGCCGTATCCTTGGGGGGGCTCAGGCGGCGGTGCGGTGGCGGGTAGCCGAGCAAGTCGCGTATTCAAAACTGGGTTTTAGAGTGGGGCGGGTTCACGCCGAGCGGTTAGTCGATTTTATTCTGGGAAATGGGGCGACCCTGGAGCTCCCGGGTAATTCGAGTTTTATTCGCCGGGACGGGGGACTCTCTGTGGTGGACTCCATAGAGCGCGAGGTTCCGTAAGGGGAAGGCCTGGCTGGGCTTTTTTGGGGGCACCGCCCGGCTTTGCTGGCTCGTCATAATAGTGCCCGGGGCGGACGCGATACGTTGCAGACCGCGGGGTGGTTTCCTATACTTTCACCGATATAGCCCCTATTATTTTGTTTGTATTCCAATAGGTGTCGATTGAATCAGTTTTCTCGAAACGCAGTTTTCTGGTTGGTGCTTGTCCTCCTCTTTATGACCCTTTACAGCGTGGTCAAGCAGGGGGCTGAACGGGGCCAGGAGCTCTCGTACTCGGACTTCCTGAGCCAGGTTGAAAAGAAGAATATCAAGCGGGTCAGTATCGAGAACAACACGATATACGGTGAGTTCGTTTCGAGCCCTGAGCCTTTTAAGACCATCGCTCCCAAGCATGAGGGGCTCATCGATCTTCTTTCGAAGAACGGGGTCGAGATCACCGTGAAGGAGGATAAGGATCAACCGTGGTACCTGATCCTTCTCGTGAATGCGCTCCCGATGATCCTGCTCGTCGGTATCTGGATTTTCTTCATGCGACAGGTCCAGATAGGCGCCGGTAAGGGGATGAGCTTCGGGAAATCGCGAGCGAAGCTTCTCACCGAAAGTCAGCAGCGGGTCACGTTTGACGACGTGGCGGGAATCGATGAGGCTCGATCCGAGCTCGAAGAGATCATCGAGTTTTTGAAAGACCCCAAGAAGTTCACCAAGCTCGGCGGTCGAATTCCGAAAGGAGTTCTTCTCGTGGGGTCCCCGGGTACTGGAAAGACGTTGCTGGCGAAGGCTATCGCTGGTGAGGCGGGGGTCCCCTTTTTCAGCATCTCCGGTTCTGATTTCGTTGAGATGTTCGTTGGTGTTGGCGCATCGCGGGTGCGCGATCTTTTCATCCAAGGAAAAAAGAGCGCGCCGTGTATCATCTTTATCGATGAGATCGATGCGGTCGGACGGCACCGTGGTGCCGGTATGGGTGGTGGCCACGACGAGCGTGAGCAGACGCTTAATCAGCTCTTGGTCGAGATGGATGGATTCGAGAGCAATGAAGGGGTGATTCTTATCGCCGCGACGAACCGTCCTGACGTCCTCGATCCGGCGCTTTTGCGCCCCGGTCGCTTCGATCGTCGGGTCGTGGTTCCACGGCCGGATCTGAAAGGTCGGCTCGGAATACTTAAAGTTCATGCGAAGAAGACCCCGTTGGCTGACGATGTGAACCTGGAGACGATCGCGCGCGGGACCCCGGGATTTTCAGGGGCAGACCTGGAGATCCTTGTCAATGAAGCCGCTCTCTATGCGGCGCGAAAAAACAAAGACAAGGTCTCTCGCGCAGACTTTGAGTACGCTAAGGACAAGGTCATGATGGGGGCGGAGCGTCGCAGTATGCTTCTCACTGAAAAAGAGAAGGAGACGACGGCGTACCACGAGTCGGGCCATGCGCTGGTCGCGAAGATGTTGCCCCATGCGGACCCGGTGCATAAGCTCACCATCGTTCCGCGCGGTATGGCGCTCGGCCTTATGCAGCAGCTCCCCGAAAACGATAAACACACCTACTCGAAATCTTACTGGCTCGATCAGTTGGCCGTGTTCTTCGGTGGGCGAGTGGCTGAGGAGATCGTTTTCAACGACCAAAATACCGGAGCGAGCTCCGATATCGAGCGGGCCACCGATATCGCACGTCGAATGGTGTGCGAGTGGGGAATGAGCGAGAAGCTCGGCCCGATTCACTATAGCGGCAAAGACGAGCATGTCTTTTTAGGGCGTGATATTGGCAAGCCAAAGGAGCATTCGGAGGCGATTCAGCTCGAAATCGATAGTGAGGTTCGGCGGATTATTGAAGAGCAGCTCGCCGTTGCGCGAAAAATTCTGAGCGAGAATCTCGACACGCTCCATAAGCTGGCGCGGGCGGTCCTTGTCAAAGAGACGCTCGACGCAGAGGATATCGAGAAGATCGTACGGGGCGAGCCTTTTTTTAGCGGACCGACGGGCGGTGGTAACGGTGGTGGCGACCAGTTTTCGAAGCCGGCCGATGCCCCTGCTGCGGCTTAATCGTGCCGGGGCAGTCGGCATAGGTTCTCTTCGTTAGGCGGAACGTTCGATGGATATCCTCGGCTCTCACCAGGGGTGGTTACGCAACGCCCTCGATATCGCGATCGTGGCGTTCCTCATCTATCGGATGCTGCTCCTCATCCGGGGGACGCGTGCGGTGCCGATGTTGTGGGGGCTCACCCTCATCGTGCTCCTCTATCTGGTGGCGGTGCCGCTCGGTCTGGTGACGTTGGCGTGGTTCCTCTCCAATTTTTTGAGCGCCATCATCGTGGTGGTGGTGGTGCTCTTTCAGGAGGAGATTCGTCGGGCGCTTACGAAAGTTGGTCTACGGCCGATATTTCGCCGTTCGACGGAGTTGGTCGATCGCTCGATTGAGGAGGTTACCACAGTCGCGGCGCGGCTTTCGAAAGACAAGGTCGGAGCCCTCATCGTTATCCAACGTGAGATCGGGCTCGATGAATTCGTCGAGGATGCCGTCCTCCTCGATGCGCGTCTTTCCCGCAAGCTTCTGCTCAGCATCTTCGTGCGGGAATCGCCCCTGCATGATGGCGCGGTTGTTATTGAAGGGGACCGAATCAAGGCCGCTGGTTGCCTTTTGCCGCTCAGCTTCAATCCCGACCTCGACCCGAACCTCGGGACCCGCCACCGTGCGGCGCTCGGGCTTTCGGAGCGAAGCGATGCGGTTATCGTTGTGGTCTCGGAGCAAACCGGGGCTATTTCGCTTGCGCGAGAGGGCCGACTGGTTCGTAACCTTGATGCCGCGCTCCTGCGCGATTCACTCCATCGCTTTTTAACGTCCGAGGTGGCGTCCCGTTCACCTGAGGAGGGCGCGAAATGAGGAATCCCGCGCTCAAAGTTCTGTCTCTTTTTATCGCCTTGCTCCTCTCCTATTTCGTCAATAGTGAGGAGAACAGCACGGTTTTCACCTTTGTTGCTCCCGTCGAGGTACGCGATCTTCCCGCCGGAAAAGTGCTTCCGGGGAACGAAAGGCTCCAGGCGCAGGTTACCATTCGGGGCCCGTCGTTTGTGCTGTCACGAATTCCGGCAGCACCGCCGGTGTTTAGGGTTTCGGCGAGCGATGTGGTTGAGGGAAAGGTTCAGCTGCGCCGCAATGAACTGGCATTGCCCCCTTACGTGGATATCGTGTCGATTCAGCCGGCTGAGTTGAAGCTCCATCTTGATGACCTGGTTGAGTTGAAAGTTGCGGTTAAAGCTCCGCTACTCGGACCGGTCGCCACGGAGCACAGAGTGGAATCGGTGGTGGTGGATCCCGAGAGCGTGACGTTACGGGGGGCGAAGGGGGCGATTGGTGGCATTTCGGCGATTCAAACCGAGCCGGTCGACGTTCGTGAGCTTAAGAAGACCGTCACACGGGGGGTGCCGCTGCGATTACCGGAGGGGATTCTCGGTAGTTCGGTAAACGAGGTCTCCGTTGAGGTGCGTATCGCGCCGGTCGAGACCCGGCGCGAGCTAGAGCGGATGCCGGTAGAGGTTCGTTCGGTCGGGGGGGAGACCTACACCCTGGAACCTCCGGTCGTGAGAGTGACGCTGCGCGGTCGGCGGGAGATTTTCGAGGGACTGAAGCGCGATCATGTGATCCCCTTCGTCAGGTTGGGTAAAGAGTATCGGGAGCGGGAGTTGGTTGAGGTCGGTGTGGAGCTGCCAACAGGAATCACCCTGGAGCGAGTTGATCCCCCGCGGGTTGAGATTATAAGATCGCGACGGAGCGAGAAAAAAGTTAAGTAATTCGGGGGCACGTCTATGGCCAGCAAGCGCAAGTATTTCGGCACCGATGGTATTCGGGGTGTCGCCACGGTGGCGCCGCTTGATCCTTACACGATGGTGCAGCTTGGTAAGAGCATTGCGCACCACTTCCTCGGTCGACGGGGACGCCACCGGATTCTCATCGGGAAGGATACCCGCCTGTCCGGCTATATGATTGAAACCTCGCTGGCTGCCGGAATCACCAGTATGGGCGCCGATGTGATGCTGGTCGGGCCACTTCCTACCCCCGGGGTGGCGTATCTGACCCGCAGCATGCGCGCTGATGCCGGTATCGTTATCTCAGCCTCTCACAACCCTTTCGAGGATAACGGCATTAAGATCTTCGGAGCAGATGGCTATAAGCTCCCCGACGATGTTGAGATGGAGATCGAGCGGCTCATCGACTCGGAGGAGATCCGGCAACTGTCGGCGAAGCCCACCGAGATCGGGAAAGCTTTTCGTATCGATGACGCTGTAGGGCGCTACACGGTCTATCTCAAAGGGATCTTTCCCCGTGAATGCACCCTCGAGGGGCTCAAAGTGGGATTCGACTGCGGGAACGGTGCGGGCTACGTCGTTGGGCCGCAGACCTGCGTTGAGCTCGGCGCTGAGGTCGTCTCGCGGGGGGTGAGTCCGAACGGGCGTAATATCAACGCGGGATTCGGGAGTCTCTATCCCGAGGTCGCGCGTAAGCTTGTGGTTGATCAGGGGCTCGATATCGGTGTGTCGCTCGACGGCGATGGGGACCGCGTTATTTTAACCGATGAAAAGGGTAGCACCGTTGACGGTGATATGATCCTGGCGCTTTGCGCTATCGATCTTAAATCGAGGGGGCTTCTGCGTGAGCCCAAAGTGGTGGCCACGGTCATGTCGAATCTCGGCATGGAAAAGCTTTTGAACCGCCATGGCATCACCGTCGTTCGCACCGGCGTCGGCGACCGATATGTGCTCGAGGAGATGCTTAAACTCGGTCTTCAGTTGGGCGGAGAGCAGTCGGGGCATACCATTTTCTCTGACTATTCCACGAGCGGAGACGGGATACTGACCGCGCTGCACGTTATGGCGATTATGACCCGCACCGGCCGCAAGCTTTCAGAGCTTACCGCTGAATTTGTTCGTTTTCCCCAGACGCTCATTAATATTCAGGTAAGCCATAAGCCCGCGCTCGATTCGGTCGATCCGATTCGGGATATCATTAAGCGGACCGAGACCGAACTGAGTAAGTCAGGGCGGGTTTTGGTGCGGTACTCGGGCACGGAGAATAAATGTCGCGTCATGGTCGAGTGTGAGCATGAAGATGTGTGCACCCGACATGCGCACGATATCGCTGCTGTCATCGAGCGAGAGATCGGAGCCGCGTCGACGGCTCGCTAAAGAGGATACGGTCATGGGTATTCTCCGCTTTTCTCCCGATTCGGCCGGGGGGCGCGGCGTCCCACTTGGCTTAATTTGACGAGACAGGATCGGCTCGGATGAATCCTTTAGAACCACTCGAACTTGCCCCGCTGCCAAGTCCCCGTGAGATGTCCGAGTGGGATCGACGCACCATCGCTGCGGGGACCTCAAGTTTAGAGCTTATGGAGCGAGCTGGACGGGGAGTTGTCGATCGTCTTACGACAACCCGATCCATTCCTCTCACGAGTTCGATCGTCGTTCTGGTCGGTCCAGGGAATAACGGTGGCGATGGGCTGGTGGTGGCCCGACTCCTGCGTGAGCGGGGAGCCTCCGTAGCGGTCATTATGGCCGGTGCCGGGCGATATTCGGACGATTTCGTTACAAACGGAAAAAAGTTTGTGGCGATGGGGGAATCGATACTTATTCTGTCTCAGGACGGTGCGGCACCGCCTTTTCCTGTTAATTCGGTGAGCGCCGCAGAGGTTGGAGAACGGGTCGCAGCGGCCGCGGTGATCGTCGATGCGCTTTTGGGGACCGGGCAGCGTGCGGCACCGCAGGGCGCGCTTGCGGCTCTGATCGAGTCATTGGGGCGCCGCTCAGCGGAGGCCTTTGTTCTCTCGGTGGATATCCCCTCGGGGGTCGACGGCGATAGTGGGAGCGTCTACGCTCCGGCGGTGCGGGCGGACCTAACGGTTGCGATTCAGTGCGTCAAAAGGGGGCTCACCCAGTTTCCAGCGCGTGATCTTTGTGGATCAATTGAGACGATCGACATCGGTATCACGCCTGATTCGTCATGTGAGTTTACGCTTCTCGGTGAGCGCTGCGCTGTCTTGCCGCGGCGACGCGGCGATGCCCACAAAGGGGACTTCGGCCATGTCCTTGTGGTGGGAGGATCGGCAGCTATGCCGGGTGCGCCGGTTCTCGCCGGGCGTGCGGCCCTTCGTTTGGGTGCTGGTTGGGTGTCGTTGGTTCAGCCGGTTCTCTATCCTCTCGAGCCCGAGCTCATGAGGGTCCCGATTCATGAGTATAAGGATGGTCAGCTTCACGCGCAGGATCTTCCTGCTCTTGCGCCCGCGCTGAAGCGAGCCTCAGCCCTTGTCGTAGGTCCGGGCCTTGGAACTGGTCGTGGAGTTGCCGAGCTTTTGGTGGGAATCGTGGAAGCAGTTGCCCAGGCGGAGATTCCGACGGTCCTTGATGCCGATGGGCTTAATATTGTTGCGAGTGACCAGTCACGTTTTTCCCAAGCCAACAGCGGGCGGTTTATTTTGACCCCTCATCCCGGTGAAGCCGGGCGCCTTCTTGGCTGTAACTCGAGCGATGTCCAAGGCGACCGATTCGGCGCGGCGCGGGAGCTTTCGACTCGCTTCGGCTGTGTGGTCGTGCTGAAAGGGGCAGGGACGATAGTGTACGGAGGAGGGCGAGGCTATGTCTGTCCCTTCGGGACCCCATACCTTGGAATACCTGGGAGCGGCGATGTTCTCGCGGGTTTTATCGGTGCCCTACTTGCGCAGGGTTATTCTCCCATCGATGCCGCCTGTCGTGCGGTTGTAATTCACGCGCTGACGGGGACGCATATTCATGAGGTGCGGGGTGGCTACCTCGTGGCTTCGGATATTATCGACGGTGTCGGTCGAACGGTGAGTTTTAAGTGAGTGGGGCGATGCGGGTCTTACATTCGTTAGAGGAGACGGAGCGTTTTGCCGCTGCGCTCTCGAGGGTCATTCAGCCGGGCGATTCGGTGTCGCTCATCGGTGGGCTCGGTGCTGGTAAAACCACTTTCACCCGGGCGCTCGTACATGCGCTCGGTGGACCCGCCGATGTGACCTCGCCCACCTACGTCTTGGAGCACGAGTATCCGATTCCGGGCCGGTTTGTGGTGCGACATTGGGATCTCTACCGACTCGGTGCCCCCCCTTTGGAACTTTGTGAACCACCAACTCCAGGGGAGATTCGGCTGGTCGAGTGGGCCGACAAGTTTCCCGAGTTGCTGCAGCATTCGGAGCTGGTGCTTCGATTTTCCACGCTTGATGAGGGGCGTCGCGAGGTTCGATGGTCCGGAATCCGGGGGGCGAGCCTTGAATGAGTGAGGGGGGAGCTGATACTCTCCAGGGCATGGGAATCGTCGTCAAAAAATTCGGTGGGACCTCGGTCGGGGACGTCAGCCGAATCAAGAACGTAGCTCGGCTCGTGGCCGAATACTCGCGTGCCCATCCCGACGACCGAATCGTCGTCGTTGCCTCGGCCATGGCGGGAGAGACGAATCGCCTCCTGGCGCTTGCTAAAAGCTGCGTCAATGCTCCCGATCCCCGTGAGCTTGATGTCGTTCTTACCACGGGGGAACAGGTCTCAGTGGCTTTGCTTGCGATGGCACTGCGCGAGCTCGGAGTTCCAGCGAAGAGCTTGCTGGCAAATCAGGCGCGCATTTCGACGACCAGAAACCACACCAACGCTCAGATTCTCGACATCGATGCACGGCCTATTCGCGAGATCCTCGAGGCGGGGGAGATTCCGGTGGTGGCTGGATATCAGGGTATGACCGATACGGGCGATTTGACGACACTGGGTCGTGGCGGCTCTGATATCACGGCGGTGGCGGTTGCAGCAGCTCTGCGGGGCGCTGCTTGCTACATCTATACCGACGTACGGGGTGTGTACTCGACTGATCCACGCATTTGTCGAAGAGCGAAACTTCTCGATCGGGTGAGCCACGAAGAGATGCTGGAGCTTTCAAGTCTCGGTGCGAAGGTATTACACCCCCGGTCCGTCTACTTTGCGATGCGGTACCGTGTGCCACTCGTAGTTTTATCGACGTTTGAGCCCGGTCCAGGTACCTGGATCGTTCCGGAGGAGGATCTTATGGAAAAACCGGTTGTGACTGGAATTACCCATCGAGTTGATGAAGCAAAGATTACGGTGCGTGAAATCTCCGGTGGAGCGGACTCGTTGAGTCGGATTTTTTCAGCGCTCCACGATGAGGGTATCTTTGTTGATATGATAAGCCAGACCGGGTTTATCTCCGAGAAGACGAATGTGAGCTTTACGGTAGCTGATGAGGCGAGTTCTCGGGCGCTCGAAGTAGTTCGTGGCCTCGTCGGGGAGCTTAGGGCGGGGGGAGCCTCGGTGGATCGCGATATTGCAAAGATCTCAGTCGTCGGTATCGGGATGCAGCATCAAACCGGGGTTGCCGCACAGATGTTTCAGGCGCTCGCTCACGAATCGATTGAGGTTCAGATGATCGGGACCTCAGAGATTAAAATCTCCGTTGTCGTACCGCGTAAGTACTGCGAATTGGCGGTGCGTGCGCTGCATGAATCGTTCCTCGAGGGCAACTCTGAGATCGATGTGGCGATTGAGCGTTAGTGCCGTCCAACCTTCAAACAAGGTGAAAAATCTTGCTGAAATGGGCACGAAATAAGAGCGCTAATCCGTATCAGCGCGACGCTTCGAATCCGATTAAGGCGTTTGCGATGGGAACCCGGTCGACATGACGTTCTTCATCGCTTCAATCACATAGAGGACTTTGACGAAGTAAGCCTCATCGTTTAAGGCTCGTGCGGGATCGAGTGCGAGACGTAGGTAGTGGCGTCGATAGGCTGCGATAATCGCCGGCA
>JBILDU010000148.1:0-5219 GCA_044352465.1 Bdellovibrionota bacterium | reverse complement strand
CAACGTAATCGGGAGATCGTCCCAATCCGGTTTGCCGAGCGAACGGGGCTCAGCGAGGAGCGATTTAAAGCGCTGTACGTCCTTTTCCTCCGGATAACTCTCCAGGAAAAAGGCAACGATGCTGTCCTCAAAACGCACCGTGGTATTTTTCTCCGGCTCGAGGACTTTGATGCCCGGTACCCGTTTCAGCTGGTCGACGACAAGCTCTCGGAGTGAACGCATAAGATTACTCACCGCTTCAGGTTTCGGCAACTGCCCGAGCGCCGCGGTGAGAGACGCAATCTCCGGTGTCTGCGCAATCCCCGGTGCGGAGCGGTTGTACTCCGCGACGCGCGACTCATCATCGGACATGAAGGCGTACTGACGGGCACGGTACTGCAGCGGCGACATTCCGAAGGGGAGTTGATGCCGTTGGAAGGCATCTTTGCTCCAGAGCATCGCTCCGGAGCCCATCAAGGCGCCGGTAACTTTGGCTCCGGTGAGAAGCACGCCATCAGCGTAGCTCCACAGGTTTACGAACCGTCCGTCGGTTCGGGTGTGGTAGCGGCTCGGCATCATTCGACCGAGCCCCTGAGCATCATCGAGGATAATGAGCGGATCGTATCCGAGAGCCTGGCTATGCGCCCTGAGAGTTTCGCACAGTTCGATAAATGCGATTCGTCTCCCCGTACGGGTTACCGTTGGAATGACGATCACTTCCGGGCGCGTCGTTTCCATCATCAGCAAAGATTGATGCGCGATCTCCTCATCTGACAGATAGTGATCGTTATAGTGCACGATGAGGTCGCACTCCCACGGCGCTAGATTCGTGTTCTCCCATCGCACACGCTCTCTATTTCCCCAGACGTCGATCGCGGGATGAAAGTTGTGTTTTTCGAACTCTGGGTTCAGACCCTCGAGAGCCACCGGCATTACCCGACCTGTGTCGAAGAAGGTCAAAGCTGCTCCCTTGGTTGCGAGCGTTCCGCGAAGCTGCGTATGGCCGAGCCCTTGAAAGAGGGCCATCGTGGCATTATCGTCGAAGAATGCCTCGGTTGTTTGTGTGTCAACGCCGTACCGCCGACAGAGAGTCTCGAATGCTGTACGGCTCACATCAGCCACAAGGCGCTCGACGTCTCGAGTCGAGCCTTGGGTAACGTAATGCTGAAGTATGGTCGCCGTGATGAAAGCTGCGCGACCTGCCTCGATGAGAGGCGGCGCGAGTGTTGCAGAATTGAATGCCAATGGAGCCATACGCTCGTACGGCTCGTAGCGGACACCTTTGACTATCGCTTGCAGTTTGTTCGGGTCGAATTCCCCCAAAACGCCGTTGTTCCAGCGAAACTGACGTAACTCGGGGCCGAGAAAGGAGTCGGCAGTGAGAGGGGCGTGGCAGTTTGTGACCTCATAAAGTAACCTCGCCTGCTGAGCAGATGAGAAGCGATCGAGCTGGAGATACCGATGCGCCTCCTCCTGTTGCACGGTGTGAGAGGCCTCGGTGCCACCGTAATTGCGTGGGGTAAACTGGAGCTCACTCAATACGTTGCTCCACTGACCCCAGTTGTGATGAATCATAGGTTCTCTCGCTCGTGCCGAGGGGCTGCTCGGGTGAAAAAACGTGCCGGACGGGATACCAGTGTTATAGACCCTGCTGCGTTCCGTGGATACAAAGCTATCGAGAGTTATATCGGTCTCTGCCTCAAGAGGGGAAAATTCGCTGCCCCAAAATCGAACATTGCCTCATAAACTAGAAATGATCGTGAAGAATGAGGGGACCGGCTTGCGTGTCGGTGGTATCACAGCCTCGCTTATTGAAGGGTGAATGGCCCCTCGAGGCGCAGATACTGGAGCGATGCGCAGGGGCTGCTCCACGGCTTGCTGCCGGCGAAGTTAGGATCCTCTTTCAGGGTGAAAAAACTTTCTTGTCGGAGTGCGAGCAGGGCACGCTCAAAAGCCCCACTCTCGAGGGGACCCTTTCAAAACTGGCTTAGTGCAAGGGGTTGTCGTACCCGCTTGGTAAGAAACTATTCCAGGGCGATAAATTCGCTGAGGCGCCTACCATTTTTTGGACCGATACCTTGGACGAGCGTTAATGCTTCCCACTTCCTTCCTTCGGGTAGAAGGCTTGCCTGTAGCAGAATCTCCCCCTTTCGCTCGAGAATTCGCCCCGCTGTTCGATCTGAGAGCCCTTTTATGAGCTCGAGGTCATAGAGGGATGCTCGTGAGAGGGGAATCGGCTGACCGAGAGCCAAGAGACTTTCGCCGTCCCCCTCCCGTAGTAGACGAGCGACCTCCACCTCCGGTACCGAGGATGGGTGCCCCTTCGGCACCAAAAGTCGATAGAGCGAGATTCCGAAGATCACCAGAATGAGGAGAAGGTAACGCCGTGCCATGATCCCGTAATCGATACTATCCACCCATCGTTGCCTGACCCCCTAATTCTCCCCAAATCAGCCTCGGATCCCCACCTCCAGGTCTCTGAGAGTTGGAGGTATGAGTTGGGCGTGGGGGAGCGAAAAAGTTCGAGTATACGGCAATATAGCGCATGAGGCCGGGTACAGAGCGGTGAATCGTTACCTCCAGGTCTCTGAGACGTTGAGAGATGGAGAGCGGCTCATCGGCACCTCCAGGTCTCTGAGACGTTGAGGGATGGCGAACGGTGAATCGGTACCTCCAGGTCTCTGAGAGTTGGAGGTGGGGTTAGGCTTCGATGTCGAGGCTGCCGGGGTCGCGGCGGCGAGAAACTCGTGGGGTTTCGCCCTTGGCTGTCTCGGGTCTGTCCTCTTGGGGTCGAAAAGCGCCCTCGGCACGTTTGGCGACAGAGGTCGAGCGATTGTGGTCTTTTGTCTTGAGACTAATAGTCGCTTTATCGGCCGCTATCGCAGTTACTTGGGCCACCTGGTTGGCAGTGACGTTGTTCGCCGCGGCGCGTTGCGCCGCTACACCCGTGGTGTTGGTCGGAACGGTCTGCGCTGAGGCAGCCCCGATATTTTGCGTAGTTACTGAAGGCATAGTACTATCCCGCCCGATCGTTTCGACCGGACACTCCACCTACACATTTTCTATTTCGTCGTAGGTACTCAAAAACTTTAGGGCTTTTTTGTGCACGGCGCTCAACCGATAAACCTTGATGCAAACGCCAGTTACGGGTGTTTACCCGAGGTTATTGAGGGGGTTAGGGAAGCTTTGGGGGCTCTGAATCCGAGCTCTATCCACGCTGGGGGGCAGCGTGCGAGGGCGCTTATTGAACGCGCTCGGGATAGCGTAGCGGCGTTGCTCGGGCTACGCCGTAAAGAGCGAATCATCTTCACCTCGGGGGCCACCGAGGCGAACGCCACCGCTCTATTTTCTCCCTTCGCCACGGCAAAGGCGGGAGAGAGAGGCCCCCCCCTCTGGCTCACGTCGGCTCTCGAGCACCACTCCGTTCTGGAGCCGTTTGCACGGCTGTCCCGGATGGGATTTCCGGGCGAAATTTTATCTGCCCCGGCCGGCTTTCTAACCCCCGAAAGTGTCGCGGCGTGGCTGTCTCCGGAGACTCGCATCATCTCGTTCATGTATGCCAACAACGAGACGGGGCACCTTTCGCCAATCTCGGATGTGGCTCGGACGATCAAGCGCCACAGTCCAGAGTGTCTCATTCACGTTGATGCGGTCCAACTACTCGGGAAGAGCGACACCCGATTATTTGACGATCCGATCGACTCAGCCAGTTTCTCCGCCCACAAGATCGGGGGTCTTTCAGGAGTCGGTGCGCTTGTTATTCGAGACGGAATGCCGTTCGAACCCCTTCTGATGGGAGGCGCACAAGAGGTGCGGCATCGCGCTGGCACGGAAAACGTCCCCGGCATCGTTGCTTTTGGTCTTGCGGCTGAAATCGTACAAAGGGGCCTTTCCGCTCGAATTCAGAAACTCCGCGCTGACCGGCGCTTCGTTGAAGCGGAGCTACGCCGCGAAATCGAGCACCTCGTATTTAATCATCCGCTCGAGGGGGGATTACCCAATACGGTGAACGTGACGTTCCCCGGATTGCGCGCCGACGACCTCGTGGTAGCTCTCGACCTGGCAGGTGTTCTTGTCTCCTCGGGGGCTGCGTGTGCTTCAGGGAAACCGGAGCCATCGCACGTGCTCAAAGCGCTTGGTCTGACCGATGAGGCTGCGCGGGCGACTATTCGAATCAGTTTGCGTGCTGACCACACGGAAGAGGAGTTGAGCCGTGCAGTCAAAGCGATATCGCAAGCTGTCAAAGCAGGGAGAGTTCGATGACTGTTTGCCCACTATTTGAGAGGAATCCGACGGTACAACCGGACGGCACGGTCGTCGTGGCGATGTCGGGTGGTGTTGACTCCTCTGTCGCTGCGCTCCTCGTTCATCAGGCCGGCTACCCCGCGATCGGTGTCTCGATGCAGGTATGGGATTATCGCAATCATGGAGGCTCTTCCTCGCGAGCTACCTGTTGCGCGCCTGACGATTTCACCGATGCCCGTAAAGTCGCGAGTCTCATCGGTATTCCGTATTATGTGTTTGATTTCGAGGACACCTTCCGACGTGAAGTGATCGACAAATTCGTGGCCGCCTACGAAAGAGGAGAGACCCCCAATCCATGCGTCGATTGCAACAATAAAGTGAAATTCCGCGAACTCCGTGAGCGCGCGGCTACCTTTGGAGGTGGCGCGGTCGCGACGGGGCATTACGCCCGCGTAGTTCATGACGAAACCGGAAGTCATCTGCTGCGCGGGGTAGATGCAGCGAAGGATCAAAGCTATTTCCTCTACGGAATTCGCCCGGAAGAGCTCAAGAAAACCCTTTTCCCGGTGGGGCATCTTACCAAAAGTGAGGTGCGCGAATTGGCCCGTGAGGCTGGGCTCGTAACCGCTGAAAAATCGGAGAGCCAAGATATCTGTTTTGTGTCCGGTTCGGCGAAAGACTTCGTTGCACGGATCGGGAAGGGGAATGCGCGGCGTGGCGCGATCGTCTCTCGACGGGGAGAAAAGCTCGGTGAGCATGACGGCATCCACGGCTTCACCGTTGGACAACGTCGGGGCCTCGGCATCGGTGGCACGGCTGAGCCGCTTTATGTCTTGGCTATTGAGCCGGAAAGTCGAAACGTCATCGTGGGGGCGCGCTCTGAGCTTGAGGTTGAGGATTTCGTCGTGTCAGAGCCTCATTGGATCGCACCGGCGCTTACAGGCGACTCGTCTGTTTCGCTCGTCGGTCACCGGTTTAAAGCGTTGGCCCAGCTT
>JBILDU010000046.1:0-22324 GCA_044352465.1 Bdellovibrionota bacterium | reverse complement strand
CCGCCTGCGTGAGGGCTTTGGCGTATTCTGCGCCCATATACCCAGCGCCGATGAGCGCTACTCTTTTTACGTTCGTAGCCATGTCACCCCCTCCTCAACCGAGACCCGTGGGAAACAGGTCAAACGCGTTCGCCGCGAGGCATTGATAACTTCGATACCCTGCTCAGCGCACAGCGCTGCTATCCGCTCCCAGCCCCGAAGCACGAAAGATTGGTCCGCGAGGTCATACGACGCAGCCCCACGCGCATACTCAGGGTGGAAATAACTGAGCGACCGTACGCCGTCTGCTAGATCATAGTGTGCATCCATTCCGAGCAGAAGTACCTTTTTAAAGCCGAGCGCCGCCACGATCTGGAGGCTTGACGCCCCCACCGTCCCGCAGTCAGCGATTCGATCGAGAGCCACTCGCGGTGAGGTCGCCGCGTCGTAATCGACGAGGGCGACGCGCGGGAGAAGCGCGAACGACTCTCCACCACACCTTTCCAGAAAGGCCTTTTGACCAACAGACGGAAACACCTTCGACACTAGATCGCTCCTCACCCGCTCGAGCGCTACCGGATCGAGCGCGGCGTAGTAGGTCGGACGGAAGTCCCATGCATCAAAGATCAGATAACTCCGATTGAATGCAAAAGTTGGGAACTCCTGCACCATCCGCACATCGTCCGATACCAAGCTGGGACCGGAACCGATGACTACGATCCCCGTCATCGCTCCCCTAAAGTTAAAGCGGTTCACCGGGCGTCCTCTTTAAATTCTCTCTCCATCGGAGAATCAGCCCTGCAAGCTTCCCCACAACTCGGAGACACCGGCGCCATCGGCGTGCCGCTGAAGGTACCCGAAGCACACGGTTTGAGTCGCTTCGCAATCGCCAAGGCTCACGGGTACATACGACCGATTGAGCACCGACTGGCGGTTATTCGGGCTCACTCAAGAGGGCCAGCGAAAGGTAGGTAACGGCATCCGCTTCCTGGCGCGCACTCCAGCTCGTCACGCCGAAATTGGTCGCGAGGGCGCCGCGAATAGGTGCTAGCACCAGCCCCGCCTTAAATATCTCCATCGCCTCAGCCAGACGTCCCGCTTGAACGAGCGCTACCCCATCCTGATTTTTTCTCTCCGCTGCCGCCAGGTTCTGGGTCGATTCACGCGGGCTGGTCGGTGGAAACGACACCCGACGCCCGGAGCAGAGCACCCCTCGTCCATCCTCAGTCTTGAGATACTCACGTTGCTGACGATCTATTCATCCCCGTCACAGAGCCGATTCCATGCGCGCTTATCGACATACCTCTCGATGGTATCGAAATGGAAAGGATAGTGGAACTAAATTCCGAGCAGATACTCCAGATTCACCGGTCTCACTTCGTTCCGAGGACAAGCGAATACGGCCGGAGGCAAGCGAAGTGACGCGCCTTTGGGCTTCAACCAAGAAGGCTCAAAAACTCTTGGGTTGGTATCCGCGTTTTGGAGGCCTCGAAGGATTGCGGGAGGGCCTCAAGCAGACGATCGAGTGGTTTAGTATTCCCACTAATCTCGAACGCTATAAACCTAATCATTACGCCATCTAACCTCAGGCGAAGCCTTCGCCAACCCGCGCGTTTGCCGCAGCGGATAGCGTGCTCGCCGCCCCGCAGGAAAGAGCCTCCTGTACCACCGTCAACCCTATACTCAAGCAACTCGTGGCTGCTGGACTCGGGGCGTTAAGAATATGGACCGCATTCGGGGTATACCTCACGACAAAGTCGTCAATGACACGCCCATCCGGAGAAACTGCTTGAGCTCGCACCCCAGATGGGGCCGGGACGAGATCAGCCGTCGTGACATCAGGCACAAGCCGTTGCGCCGCTCGGACAAAACGCGCCTTTGATATACTAACGCTGAGCTCCCGGGCAGCTTCGCGCCACTGAGATCTCACGAGGCGCCTAAACCCGACGAAAGAGAGGGACTCCCAGAGCTCCCGCAAGTTAATATCGCCAAGGGTGTAGCCCTCACGTGCGAAGGCCAAGACAGCATTCGGGCCACAGTCGACCTCTCCGTGCACCCCGCGTGTGAAGTGAACCCCAAGAAAGGGAAAATCAGGGTTCGGCACCGGATATATCAAGGTGCGACACAGCCCTGCCGCGGCTTCGGTTAAGAAATAATAATCTCCCCGAAACGGGACAATCCGCATCTCCGGCTTTTCACCGCATAATTCCAGGATTTTATCGCTGTACAGTCCCGCGCAATTAACCAATCGCTCCGACTCGAAGTCTCCGACAGTAGTCACGATTCGGAGCGGTGTCCTGGCACTGTCAATCGCTTTAACCTCCGCCGAGCAGACAACCTGCCCCCCCATCGATACGATGAGCTCCCGCAGCTTGTATGCGACCGCTTTGAAATCAACCACTCCAGTGCTCGATACATACAACGCATCGACTCCTGCAACTGCTGGCTCGATCTCTTTGAGCCTCTCTTGAGAGATCCGCTCAACCGGAACACCATTGGCGCGCCCCCGCTCAAGGAGCGTCTCCAGTCGTGGAATTTCAGCTGCTGAGGAGGCGACAATCACTTTACCGGTTCGTTTCCACGGGAGATTGTGCTCGGTACAAAACTCCTCTAGGAGAGCTTTGCCTCTGAGGCAGTTTCGCGCCTTCAAACTTCCCGGTTTGTAGTAGATGCCCGAGTGGATGACCCCTGAATTACGGCCACTTTGATGGCGGCAGACATCCTCCTCCTTTTCCAGGACGACTACCCCTGCACCAGGAAAGGCCCGTAGGTACTGATACGCGGTGGCGAGACCGACAAGGCCTCCACCGATAACAGCGAGGTCGATCGATTGAGGAGCGACTACCATTTGAAAGTCTTTAGGTCCTGCAGTTGTTCCCGTAGCTCCGGAACTTCACACCAGCTGAGAATCTCAGGATAGTCTGTTGCCAGAGTACGATGACACGGACTCGGTGTCTCAAAAGATTGAATCTTGAGGTTTAATCCGAAGGCATCATCAATGAGCTGGAGAAGCTCAAGCTTATTGACCGCCGTTGGTGAATATACATGGCGGACACCTTGCCATGAGACCCCCGCGTTAATTAGACGGTGGACTATCTTGGCGAATTCAAGGCACGTAACGCCGTTCCAAGTGTGATTGGTGAACCCCTTCACCTCTTTGCCAGCTTGGCTCTTCGCCCATTCGATGAGCGAGCGCTTATGCGTTCGCTCCTCTCCGATAATCGAGGTGCGGATCACCATACAATCCTCAGATTCGCCGAGACTCTTTGACCGCCCGTAGATATCGGTTTCATCGTGCGGGGATTTCTCGGTGTAGCCGCCCTCTTGCCCTGAAAAGACGCAATCAGTGGTGATATGAAGAACCTGGTGACCGAGATCCTTCGCAACCACGGCGAGGATATGGGGGAAAAGAGAGTTCACCCGAATCGTCTCAGCGGCTCCCTGAATACTCACCTGCGGCTTAATGACACCGACGCAATTTATGAGAGTGAGTGGGGTCGAAGAGAGCGCCCCAAGTCGCTCTCGCAGCTTCGCCGGATCGGTGATCACGTCCTCTCGGGAGAGAGACATGACATCAAAATCATTCTGTCGGAAATACGCTTCAACGTAGGCCCCGAGCATTCCTGAGGCCCCAAACACTCCTATCCGTCTCATCGGTAAGCTATCTCCCAGATTTTTTCATTCACGGCTTCGAACGGCAAGCGGAGGTCGTCGGACTTACTCTCCTCAAGCGATGCATCGGAAAAGAAGATCACTCGACAACCCGGGGTTAAGGTTTTAAATCCGTTATAATACCCACCCGGGATACGCACGATCGCCGGCGCGCTGTCGCTCACAACGGTGCGAAAGGCTTTTTCTATCGGAAGATCGAGTCGGGCATCCTCAAGGCGAACTGCCACGACGAGCGCAGCCCCGGAGACAACATAGACATACTTAGCTTCATGCCGATGTCCGTGCCAAGCACGAATGAACCCAGCAGCATGGTTCTCAACCATGTAGAAACGCTTCACTCCATCGAAGTTAAAATCATTGACGAAGCGTAACGTGCCCCGGTCATCAACCGCGAGGCCACCTTTGGTAATCGACGGTCCCTCTTCATTCCCTTTCATACTCATTTAGATGCTCCCCGCGCTGGCTTTGCTGCTTAAGAGATATTACCTATCCTATTGTTGGCATTACAGTTTTTGGTCGAGAACTGAAATAATCCTTTCGGCCGTATTACCACTCCCCATCCACACCGTATCAGCCGGCGTCTTGAAGTTCGTTACAAAATCTATCCCTTCTCGGACGAGCTCATGACAGGGCCGCGCCAGGTCCACCATCGCACTGTTTCCAGACCGCACCGATTCCCACCGCTCTGTGAAATCCCTCGGCACCAGCACAGGCACATCGAGGATGGCCGGCTCCTCTTGAGCGGTGCCGCTATCGCTCACCATACAGTAACTACGGCGCTGCGCGGTCAAAAACTCGATATACCCCATCAGTGGAACAACCCGGAAGGAGCCGGGCAATGTAACCCCACTCTCCGCCATCACGCTCATCGCTCGAGGGAAGTTGAGCCAAAGTACCGGCTTTTGAACCTGACGGGCGAGCTCGTCGATGTACGCGACGATCGCCCGCATCCGCTCGGGACTACGGAAGTTCTCAGGGCGGTGGATATCGACGAGGATATGCTCACTCTGACGCGGCCCGACTTCGCTCATCCAGCGCCGAGCAACCTCGACGATCGTATTTCCCACAACGTGGATCTTTTCACTCGGTATATTTTCCTTAAGGAGATTGGTCTTGTAGTTTTCATGGTACACAAACAGAAGATCACTCATGTGATCGCAAACGACGCGATTATTCTCCTCAAGCATACGCGAGTCGTAACTCCGCATACCTGCTTCGATATGCGCGATACGGTAGCCCTCCTTCTTTAAAACCACCGACGCTAACACTGAATTACTATCACCAAGAAACATGACAACATCGGGATGAAGCTTCTCTCTTTCAAATAGCTCAACGATCTTTACCGAGATCTCTGCAAGTTGATGATAGTGATACTTCCCTGGACCCCCGATTCCGAGGTTGAAGTCGGGCTGACGAATTTGGAGGCCCTTAAAAAAAACATCTGAGAGATTGGAATCGACATGTTGCCCCGAGTGGATAAGAACGTGCTCGAAGTCTCGATCAAGTTTGTGAAATATTTCGGACATGCGAATAAAATCCGGTCGGATACCGGAGATAGTGACGACTTGTTTTCGAGCCATGGCGTACCCAGTAAGGAGGAAGACTGTATTAGTCTACACAAGACGAGGCGAGGAGAGGAGAACGTATTTATCGAGAAGCGTTACTAGACTCGAACGAAAAATGAAGATTCCCCTGTTGAAGATCGATGGAGACACGACCTCCCTTTTTAAGCTTTCCAAATAAAATCTCATCCGCCAAATGGTCCTTAATCTCCCGCTGAATCAGCCGTGCCATCGGTCGAGCACCGAGCAACGGATCGAAGCCGTTCTCAGCGAGCCAACCACGAGCTGCGTCGGCAAGATGGAGCTTGACCTCACGAGTTTTGAGCTGCAATTCGAGCTCCCCAATGAGCTTGAGAACGATCTCCTCAATGATACCTCGCGAGAGCGGATTAAAATGAATCACCTCATCAAGTCTATTCCGGAACTCCGGCTTAAAAAGCCGCTTTATGGCGGCGTCCTGATTCCCTGATGAAACCGCTTGTCCAAACCCGAGAGCCGCGGCCTTCTCCGAACCCGCATTGGTCGTCATGATAAGAACGACGTTCCGGAAATCAGCCTTCTTGCCGTGCGAATCGGTTAAGGTCGCATCATCCATTACTTGGAGCAGGATATTATAGATATCCTCATGCGCTTTCTCGATCTCATCGAAGAGAAGAACCGCATACGGTTGCTTTCGAATGAGATCGGTGAGTATGCCACCTTCCTCATACCCGACGTACCCTGGGGGCGCGCCGATGAGCCGTGCTACTGCGTGCTTCTCCATGTATTCGCTCATATCGAAGCGATGAAACTGGACCCCCAATTCCCCGGCCAGCGCCTTTGCAAGCTCGGTCTTCCCGACGCCGGTCGGCCCGGCAAACAGAAAGCATCCGACCGGCTTGTTATCAGCTTTTAACTGCGCACGGCTCCGCTTCATAGCTCGCGTGACCGCCTCAACAGCTTTTTCTTGCCCGAAGACGCGCCCCTTGAGATTGGACTCTAGATTTTGAAGTAGAGCCTCATCCGAGGAGCTAACCGATTTCACCGGAACCTTCGCCACCGCCGAAACGACCGATTCGATATCTTTTTCAACCAGAACCTTTTTTCGCTTTGCGAGAGGCTTGAGGGCATTCGCAGCGCCCGCTTCATCGATTACATCGATCGCTTTATCGGGCAGAAATCGGTCGTTAATATGCTTCGCTGAAAGTTCCGCAGCTGCCTTCAGCGCCGCTTCGGAGTAGCGCACCCCATGGTGTTTCTCGAAAGCTTCTTTCAGCCCTCGCAGAATCTCAACCGTTTCAGCGATGGTTGGTTCCCGCAGGTCAATGTTTGAGAAGCGCCGACTTAAAGCCCGATCTTTCTCAAAGGTCTTTTTATAGTCTTCATGGGTGGTACTTCCGATACAGCGAAGTTTACCCGACGCCAAGGCCGGCTTAAGGAGATTAGCTGCATCCATTGAGCCAGTACCTGTGGCTCCGGCGCCGACGATCGTGTGAATCTCGTCGATGAAGAGAATCGCTTTCGGTATGGCCGCCAGCTCCTTCACAATGAGTCTGAGCCGCTCCTCGAACTCTCCACGGAACTTGGTCCCGGCGATGAGTGAACCCAGGCTTAAGGAAAATAGCCGAGCACCTTTGAGCGACTCGGGAACATCGCCACCAGCTATCTTTTGTGCTATCGCATGCGCCATGGCCGATTTCCCCACGCCAGGATCGCCCAGAAAAAGGGGATTATTTTTTTGTCGTCGGCCAAGTATCTTCAGGGCGCGATCAATCTCGCCCTCCCGCCCAATAATCGGATCGAGCTCATGCTGGGCGGCAAGCTCCGTAAGGTCTTCAGTGAACCGTTTTAGGGCGCCCCGTTTCGGCTCTCGTGGCTCATCGAACTCCTCTCCCTCACTCCCCAGCTCATCTTCGTCACCGAACTCTGTTGCTGTCTCGTCCTCGAGATCCGCTCCGACTTTCGACACGCCGTGCGTGATACAGTTCAAGACATCGAGCCTCGATATATCGTATTTTTTAAGGGCAAAGATCGCGTGCGAGTCCTCCTCTGAGAACATGGCGACTAAAACCTCTTTTGAGGTTATCGACCCCTTCGCGGCGGAGTGCATATGAAGAATAGCTCGCTGGAGGACCCGCTTCACTGCCGGAGTCTGGATCGGCTCGGCCTCATCCGCCATCGCTTGAACCCCACTCGACGGAGTTGATTTCTCAACGTGATGGTCAAAGAAATCCTCGAGGTCTTTTTTTATCGTTACAATATCGCCGCCGCATTTTTTTAAGATCGCAGCGATCTCTTCATCGAAAAGAAATGCATACAGAATATGTTCCAGACAGAAAAAGGCGTGGCGGCGGCTCGCCGCCTCTCGAAACGCCGCTTCCAGGGTATAGCCCAGCTCTGCACTGAACATCGTTACGCCTCCTCAAGGATACAACGTAAAGGGTGCCCCTCTCGTTGGGCCCGGTCGTGCACCAGGGCGACTTTTGCCTCGGCGATCTGTTTCGGGAAAACACCGCAAACCCCCTGACCCCGTTGATGTACCTGAAGCATAATCTGAACCGCCTCAGCCGGAGATTTCTTAAAGACCGTCTCAAGGATAGCAACCACAAAATCCATCGTGGTGTAATCATCGTTCAAGAGTATGACGCGGAAGAGGCTCGGCTCTTTAATCCGTGTGTCTTCCCTCGAAACCGTTTCGGTGCCTGACTCGTGTTTGGGCATTAGCGGTGCCTACTTTTGCCAACATCTTGCATCTCCCTCCGGAGAAGCAAACCGGGTACAGTTAGTATAGCCTAAGAAGAGGACATCAAACATAACGAGTTGAACGTGCGGTATGGTTATCGAGGCGTTTCCCCCCCTCTCCGAGGCCGATGAGAACGGTTTTCTTGCTGTGGGGGGCGACCTTGAGCCTGAATCGTTACTGCTCGCCTATCGAAACGGAATATTTCCATGGCCCCTTCGGGAGCGGCAGCTCGCCTGGTTCTCCCCTCCCCAGCGAGGTGTGCTTTTCCTCAAGGACTTCCGCCCCGGACGGACCCTCCAGAAGGTGCGAAATCGTCCGGGCTGGTCGTATTCATTCAACAAGAGGTTCGATGAAGTAATCACCGCCTGCGCGCTCTCCTCGCATCGCCCGGGACAGTCCGGGACATGGATTACCAAGCAGATGGTGCGCGGCTACAACGAATTTCACCGCGCTGGTTTCGCCCACAGTGTGGAGAGCTATTTCGAGGGCGATTTAGTCGGTGGTCTCTACGGGGTCGCGATCGGGGGATTCTTTGCCGGAGAATCGATGTTCTTTAAAAGATCCGATGCCTCAAAGCTCGCGCTGTGGTGGTTGGTAGACCACCTCAAATCGCTCGACGTTTCATGGATCGATTGCCAAATGGTGACGCCCCTCTTTCACTCGTTTGGCGCGGTCGAGGTTCCGCGCGAGCGCTACACTGAAATGTTGATGGGTGTGCTTGACCGCGACATCACCCTCTTCCCTCGAAAGGAATGTTAAAAATGCGGGAGAAGATGAAACAACTGCATCCTATGCCGGTGGCATCACAAATCTGCCGGCGCTCACTTCGCGAATCGCCCGCATGATCTCCTCAGGAGTCGAGTCTTTACAGACGTAGCCCCAGGCGCCTGCCTCAATCGCTCTACTAACGAGGACTGGGTCCTCATAGCCCGTGCAGACGATCACCCGGGTATCGGGATAGCTTGCTGAAACCTCCGCCAGTACCTCAAGCGGTTCGCGGCCCGGCATCGAGAGATCAAGGAGCACCACTGAGGGTCTCTTTTCGGCTATCGCAGCCCCGAGCCCATCAGCTGAATGCAGAGTGCCGACATGATCCATGTCAGGCTCTTGAGAGATGGAAAGAGCAAACATCCCGGCTACGGCGAGATTATCGTCAACACACAAGACCTTAATAACCGGCTCAGTCATAGCTTTAAGCTTAACTCCCCCGTCGTATGTGCCAAGCTTTCCGATATGCGCCGTCTGACCCATAACACCTCAAAATAAAGTCGCCCGGTGCGGCGACATCAGATGATGAGGGTTCTACTCGACAGTGGGAGAGCATTTCAATCAAAACTGCTCCTCGATACAAAAAAGAAGATTTAAGTGGTCTCTATGAGACTATAGACTCACTCGGCAAAAAGACGGTGTTTATTTCGCGCCGGTTCGGCCCCGCAGCTGCTGTACCGCATGGCCTTGGATACGTCTTAATCCGTCAAAACTGACGCTCAAGAAGCTTAAAATCGTCCATCTTGGGGTTCCGAGTCTCCCAATAGGAGGGTACTGGGGAGCGAAAGGTCGTATCCATGACCTTAATCCGAAAAAGCCTCAGCGCGATACTCGTCGGCACAACAACGAGAAACCAACCAACCGAGAGGATGAGCGTCGTCATAACGACACCGATCTTCTCGGCGAATCGCATCCAGCCACGCCAGACGCCAACGAGCAATTGAGGCGCGCGCGCACCGACTCCATATAAGGCGCACCCGGCAAAGGCCAGCGCTCCCGCGGTGGCAAGAGAGCGCTCTCGCCACGCGAGGTATGCCGCTACCAGCACCAGTATCAACCCGATGAGCGCCCCGAACTCGCGAACATGCTGCCGAATCGGCTTACGAAACGACAACTCGTCCAGTGGGTCGACAGGCTTAGCCGCCACAACCGCAATCGACGTTGGGGTCAATCTAGCTCGAATGTCTTCTGCCACTCCACCTTGTCCTGCCATTTGGGCTGCTCCTCCTTCAACATCAGGAAGTTGTTTATCACCAGACAATCCATCTCTGTTCGCATGAAACATGTGTAGGCATCCTCTGGGGTGCAAACGATCGGCTCACCGCGCACGTTAAAACTTGTGTTCACGAGAACGGCACAACCGGTCTTCTTCTCGAAGGCTGCAAGGAGCCGGTAGAAATTGGGGTTTTCCCCCTTCGTCACCGTTTGAACCCGGGCGGAGTAGTCGACGTGCGTTACCGCTGGGATATCAGAACGGGGCACGTTAAGCTTTGCGATTCCAAAAAGCTTCTCTTGCTCAGGTGTCATTGCCCGGCGCCGCTCCTGCTTTACCGGCGCAACCAAGAGCATGTAAGGGGAATCCGCATCGAGCTCAAAATAATCGGATACCCGCTCCCGCATCACCGCTGGAGCGAACGGTCGAAACGATTCGCGGAATTTAATCTTGAGGTTCATCTTCGATTGCATCTCGGATGAGCGCGGATCGCCGAGGATACTCCGCGCACCCAGCGCACGAGGTCCAAACTCCATCCGACCTTGGAACCACCCGATGACCTTCCCTTCAGCCAACAAGTCAGCCACACCTGAGTAGAGGCCGTCGCCATCGATCTTATGATAAGTCGCGCCGAGTTTGTTCAGGCTCTCCATGACCTCTTCGTTGGAGTACTCGGGCCCAAGCAGAGACGCCTGTTGGAAGTCGCGCTGATTATCGGTGAGACGGGGATTGTTGAGATACCCGTACCAAACACATAGCGCCGCGCCGAGGGCCCCCCCGGCATCGCCTGCGGCAGGTTGGATCCATAAATTCTTAAACGGCCCCTCGCGAAGGACCCTCCCGTTGCCAACGCAGTTAAGTGCCACGCCGCCGGCGAGACACAGGTTATCGAGGCCCGACTCCTTATGAAGGAAACGGGCCTGGCGCAACATACACTCCTCGATCACCTCCTGGATGGAGCGAGCCAGATCCATCTCGCGCTGGGTCAGGGGGGATTCGGGCTTTCGCCGCGGCCCCCCGAAGATGTCGCCGAACTCTTCGGTCGTCATGCTGAGACCGGCCATGTAGTTAAAGTACTTCAGATTGAGGTGGAATGAGCCGTCCTCCTTCAGATCGATCAGATTATCGTAGATCGGCTGAACGTACTTGGGCTCCCCGTATGGGGCGAGCCCCATCACTTTATACTCGCCGGAATTCACTTTGAATCCCGTGAAATAGGTGAACGCTGAATACAAGAGCCCAAGCGAATGAGGGAACTTGATATCTTTGATGAGGGAGAAGGAGTTACCCCTACCGATACCAAGACTGTTCGTGGTCCACTCCCCTACGCCATCGATCGTTAAGATCGCCGCCTCCTGAAAAGGCGACGGGTAGAAAGCGCTTCCAGCATGGCTTTGGTGGTGTTCCGTGAAAAGGATTTCGCCTGAGTAATTAAGCTCGTTCTTAATCGTGTCTGGAATCCACAACTTATGCTTCAGCCACAACGGCATCGCCTTTGCGTAGGAGGTGAAGCCTTGCGGTGAGGTAGTGAGGTACGTTTCGAGAAGACGCTCAAATTTGAGCACCGGCTTATCATAAAAAACGACGTAATCGAGGTCTTTGACCTCGAGGCTCTGCGATTTAAGGCAGAAGTCCGATGCGTGTTTCGGGAAATTGAAGTCGTGTTTTTTACGGGTAAACCGCTCCTCCTGCGCCGCAGCGACGATCTTTCCGTCACGCACGAGACACGCAGCGCTATCGTGATAAAAGGCGGATATACCCAGTATGTTCATAGAGCCACTTAGAGTTGAGAACGGTTGAACCAAACCGGAGAGTTCCCCCCTTTGAAGGACTGATTTTTTGCTATCTCCAGCCCAGTTTTATGAGCTTTCCAGTCATACACGGTCTCGGTGGGCTTGTCGAGGTGATGCAAAGAGCTCTTTATCGACCAAGCTATTGATTCGCCTAGCAAATCTCAGGCTTGCGGGGAAACCGGTGGGTTTCCAAGAAGGTTTTAAATGGGATCGATTTTCAAGCCCCCGCCGCTCCAATCGAACCGCCGGTTCGCCAACCATACGAAGTATGGTAGCCTCGCCGCCGATGTTTATTCGCACTCCCATGGAGCCCACCGCACCGCTCATATCTGCATTCATCGTTTGCTGTAACGAAGAGCGAAATATTCGGCGCTGCCTTGAGAGCGTTCGCTGGTGCGACGAGATTCTCGTCATCGACAGCGGTAGCACCGATCAAACCCTCGAAATCTGTCGCGAATACACCCAGCGTATCTTTGAGCGCCCCTGGCCAGGTTTTGTGGCTCAGAAGCAATTTGGCCTCGAGCAATGTCGGGGTGAGTGGATTCTGAATTTGGACGCTGATGAGGAGGTCTCACCAGAGCTGAGAGACGAGATTCTGAGGGCCATTGAGCCCCCTCATTCGGACGGGTTGAATGGTTTCCAGCTTTCCCGAGTTGTTTTCTATCTCAACCGATGGTGGCGTAAGGGCGGATGGTACCCCGAATATCGCCTCCGGCTTTGCCGTCGGGCAGCGACCACATGGGGAGGAAAAGACCCACACGAAAAGGCAACCGTTGTAGGGCGCACCAAACGGCTCAAGGGGGAGCTCCGCCACTACACCTATAGCGACATGGGACACCAGATTCGTTCGCTGAACAACTACTCCTCAACCGCTGCCCGCTCGATGTTCGAGAACGGGAAGAAGGCCTCGATGATAAAGCTCTTGTTCAATCCGCCGGCCCGGTTTCTCAAGTTTTACTTAGTGAAGCGGGGATTTCGCGAGGGACTGCCTGGATTAATCGTCGCGCTGCTCGAATCGTATTACGTCTTCATGAAATACGCGAAGCTTTGGGAGCTTTCGCGAGGCGGCCACGCGAAATAGGTTACTAAAGATGTCGCTCGCTCCGTGAGCGCTACCTCGTCAGCCTCTGCGAGGTCGTCGGTTCAAATCTTTTTCGGGGATTCACCGAGACGGCTGCAGGGCTTCGCCCTGCCCGTCAGCCCAATCTCGGCTTCGCCGAGTTCGGCTAGGTATAAGCGGCTAGGCATAAAACGAATCGGGCTGAGAGGATTTGAACCTCCGACCTCTCCCACCCCAAGGGAACGCGCTACCAGTCTGCGCCACAGCCCGAAATGAAAGGTCACCGGTATTTGGCCTCGGGTTGGGGCCGTCTTGATGGTCGCGAGAACCCATCAAGTCGTTATCCGCATGAGTCTCAAGAGCTCTGCTCTTACTGACATGCGAACCCAAGGGAACACCCTACCGGTCTTTGCTAAAGCTCGGCTAAAACCGGGCTCAAGCCTGGGGAGATTATACAAGTGTAGGAAATTGTGCAAATGAGCGGGGATACATCCCCAAATAGGAGGCGTCTAAAGCACTTTTTCGCCCTAGCGACTCTATACAAATCCGCTGTTTCCAACTAAGATTCCGACGCAATCCGGGTATTTCCGGTCACTTCGGGCCCATAGCTCAGCTGGTAGAGCGCTACAATGGCATTGTAGAGGTCAGCGGTTCGATCCCGCTTGGGTCCATTCGACTCGCCCCTACGGGGCTCGCTCATGGCAGGCCATTTTATGGCTACTCGAATTATGGCCAGGCGAAGGGCTCTTATCCGTTAAAGCTCTTATTGGTTTCCCGCTCAGGCCCGACTCCTTTCCCGCTCGGCGCTCAGGCCCAATTCCTTTCCCGCTCGGCGGGCTGGTCCAGGAAATAGCTCTCGCTCGATGCTGATTGGGGGCCCAACCGAAATACCTTTCGCGTTTACCTCCTTCGGTTTAGATTATGAGGTGGTTATGTCTCAGCCATCGCTCGAAAACGTTAAAGACAGTCAGACAAGCTGGGTTCGTGCGCGCCAATTCGCCAACCTGCTTAACCCAATACCCTTCACTGTTTCGTCAGCTATTCAGGCTCTCTGGACCAACCACATCGACAACGTCGCACTAAGCTCCTCAGCTATCTGGGATGAGTCGATCTTGGCGATACGTCAGGTCGATAGAAGTGCAAAGCTTAAAACCCCGATCTACTTTGCGGCGATGGCTTTACACCCTGAGGAGTTCGCTAAAGCAAGCGATGACGATGCCTCGGTCGCACTGTTACAGGTCCTTGGTCCGGGGGCTTTTGCGGCGATCCTGGGGCTCGTTTATCTCCATCGGCGATGTATCAAAATAGTCACCCACGATGATTGGGCAAAGCTCTCCGAGGAGTACATCGTCAACATGGAGCTAGGTCACATGACCGGCTCCACTCTCCCCGAACTTGGACCCGTTGCGGGAATGCTCATCGGCGGCATCCGCTACGCAGCGCTGGCAACCCTACTCCTCTGGACTCCCCAGCATTATACTCGCTACCGCCGAACGAAACGGCGGGCGCTCGATCTCGAGTATGAGCGCTCCATCTGGGGGTGTGATCATGCCCAGATTACCGCGTGTCTTATCCGCGCCTTAGGGTTTCGTAACGATGTGCACGATATGACCCGGGCCTTTCGAAACGAGTCGATGGACGGTGCACCGCGGGATCTCCACAGTTGGAAGATCGCCCTCGAATGGATTGAGACGATCAAGTGGACGGGCAAAGCGCCCGCACTCGACAACTTGCCGAGTGGATGTACTCAAAGTAACGTCGCGGACCTCGTCGACGATATCAATGAGGTTGTTAAAGAGGGCTCCTCATTCAACTGGATGTCGAGCAAATCCAAAGACGCCCCGATAGAGCCGGCCACAGGATACCTGTGGAGTGGTCGCAAAAACACCGGCGAGAGTTGACTCAACGCGGCTCCATCATACTCTTTCACGGGCTCACAAGCTCCCCGGAGGAGTTGAGCTCTCTGACCGGCGTGCTCCGCGGACATCGCTTTGAGGTGTCGACTCCTCATTTGGCAGGCCACACCGATATCGAGCTCCTTCGCCGAACCCACCTGAAGGTATGGCTTGAAGATGCGGTAGGAACCTTGGCCTCCATCTCCGCTGATGCGGGCCCCCTTTTTGTTGGGGGGTCTTCGTTCGGAGCGCTCTTAGCGCTCTACATCGCCACCCTGCAACGGTGGCCTATCAACGGGCTCGTCCTACTTGCCCCACCCTTGAGGCTCCGTCGGAGATTCGATGAAGCGCGGCTTCGAATCTTAGCGCAACTCCCGGAGACGATCATCGATCGTCTCGGTACGCGCGCCAAAAACAGAGGTCGCGAGGGCCGCCTTTCGCTTCCTCGGAGCTGTCTTGAAGCTCACTCGGTTGCGAGCATTGTGCGCCTTGTGAAGCTCCGTGAGCTCATCATGCCGAAGCTTACGGAATTGGGGATTCCCATTCTTATAGTTCAAGACCCGCACGATCATCTTGTCCACCCGGACGGTGTTGACCCGTTCATCGAAGCAGCCGAGCATACGGAGGTAGACACCGTCTGGCTCCCTGGTGCTGAGCATGAACTGACTTTAGGGCCCCGACATACCGAAGTCAGTCATACGGTGAGTGAATTTCTGAATCGCTTATGCCTCGCGAAATAGTGCATTGGGACCTCCTTCATCGAGCCGTTGGAAGACTCTCGCAAAAGAGTCACCCGGATCTTGTGCGGGTCGCTCAAACGCACCCACTGAGTCTCGCACTTGGGGCCGTTGCGCACGATGCCCCTTACTATCGCCACGGGGGCGGCTCGCGATTCGAATGGGTCGGATCATTGCTTCATGGAATAGGCGGAAGCACCAATCTATCCGATACCCTTCGACCACTCAGCTCATTTGGAGCAGCCGTGTCTCTGCAAGAGGACTGCGAGACCCGCGACGCGGGGATTGCCTTTCTCATGGGGCTGCTCTCGCATTATGCCGTCGATGTGATCTATCACCCCCCGATATTCTTTTTTACGGGGGATTACTACGCCGTGGACGAGCGGGAACGATCCAACGCGCGAGCGCGACATCGTTTATTTGAGGTCTATCTCGACGAGGACCGGAGTGCGCACGGCACGAACTTCCCCTGGCCTGTCTCGATCCAAACGATGCTCGGTGAGATATCGAAATCAACCCTGCGGGTCGTCGATGAAGCACTCGCCCAAGCGGTCACCGAGGGGGTCACCAGGTACGATCCCGAGCTCGTTCCGTCCCTCCCGCAGGAATGGAATCGCTCACTAAGAGAAATGGGGCGTTTTCAGATGCTTTTTCTCTCACCGGTCTGGGGGGCGATCGCACAAGGGCTTAACCGAATCTCTCGAGATCGACTCCATCAATTTGAAGTTCTTTTCGCTCGGGGCAGGCGCGGCCATCACGGCATATTTCATGAGCCGTGGAACTATCATAATCCCCTCTCTGGGGCAGCGGCGACGACCTCGCTATTTCAGCTCGATGAGCAGGCGATCGATCTGACCCTTCAACTATTTTCCAAAGTTCAGGTCGCCCTCGTAGCCGGGTCCCTCACGTCTGACACTCTCGCCAACGGCGTATCCCTCAACTACGGACTTGCCGATGGTGCTCCAGAGGATGCCGCGCATTTCAGCGCTCAAGGTTTTCAATTACCCGGGCTGGAGCTGCCCTGAGTGAAACGGCACTAACTTTAGAAGCGATGAATTTTATATCGACGCAAAGAACCGCAGGCCAGCTGGGGTGCAGTGTTGGACGAGGCAGGCTTCTGTCGTTCAGAGGAGATCGAAGGAAATACGACTAGGCGACACCCAGCCTGTCTGTAGTCAAGAACTCCGGTCATGGCGAGGGGTACCTCCGCACTCGTACTTGAATGTCGGTCAACCTCATCCACAATCGCAAGAGCACCGTCCTCGACGAGCTCCGGCTCACGTTCCGCTTACGGCGTTATCCCTGGAGTAGTCGGAGTGCGAGCTGCGGCTGCTGGTTTGCTTGGGCCAAGATCGCCGTTCCTGCCTGTTGCAGAATCGACAAGCGGGTAAGCTCTGCAGCTTCAAAGGCGACATCGACGTCTCGGATACGGCTTTCCGCCGCACCGAAGTTCTCACGCGCGACCTGGAGGTTGTTAATCGCCGTATCGAGCCGACTCTCCGCCGCTCCGAGGGTACCGCGATTCCGGGTAATCGAGACGATCGCTGAATTAATCGCATCGAGAGCTAGTCGCGCTGCTGACTGCGACTCGAGGTCGGAAGCCGCGGTAATCGAGAACATATGTTCCGACGAACCTGCGGTTGCAAGCCCCATCGACTGGAGGGTCGCTTGGATGCCGGAGTAGGCAACCTGCGACATCGATGTCCCGTCGAAGCCGACCTGGAAGGTCACCGGCGCGCCGTTACTCAACAGATTCAGACCGTTGAATTCCGTCGTGAGGGCGATACGCTCGACCTCACTCATCAGCGCCGTGAACTCGAGCTGGAGCGCGGAGCGCTGCCCGTTACTGTACACACCGTTGGCCGATTGCGAGGCCAGCTCGGCGAGTCGACTCATGATGTTCGTTATCTGGCCGATCGCCCCGTCGGTTATCGCGATAATCGAGATACCGTCACTCGCGTTTCGTATCGCTACGCTAGCCACTCGAGCATCCGCTTTCAACGACTCAGCGATCGCGAGGCCCGCCGCGTCATCGGAGGCCCGGTTGATACGCAGACCCGAGGAGAGGCGTTGATACGCCGTCTGGAGTCGGCTACTCGATTCGGAGAGGTTACGTTGAGCTCCTATCGAGGCGAGGTTTGAACGTATATTAAGACTCATATCGCGCTATCCTTTCTCGTCAGCCCAGATAATATCCTTATCGTTCAGCGGTTATTCGATGAACGGTGAGCTTCCGCTTATCCTCTATTAACCTTGGAGCAGACGCAGTGCGAGCTGCGGTTGCGAGTTCGCTTGCGCGAGCACGGCAGCACCAGCCTGTTGCAAGATGTTCAATCGGGTGAGCTCCGCTGCTTCCGCCGCAACGTCGACGTCACGAATACGACTTTCAGCAGCCTTGAAGTTCTCCCGGGCGATCTGCAGGTTACTGATCGTAACCTCGAGTCGGCTTTCCGCAGCACCGAGGGTACCTCTGTTGCGGTTGACCGAGCTAATTGCGGCGTTGACTGCGTCGAGAGCAAGGCGGGCCGCGGACTGCGACTCGAGGTCGTTTGCACCGACGATGGAGAAGGTCGGAACCGAACTACCAGCGGTTGCAAGACCGAGCGAGGCCAAGGTCGCCTCCACCCCGGTATACGATACTCGAGAGAGCGAGTCGCCGTCGAAACCAACTTGGAAGACCACCGTTCCACCGCCGCTGAGGAGCCGGAGGCCGTTAAACTCAGTGCTATAGGCGATACGCTCAATCTCACTCGTAAGGGCGATGAACTCGTTCTGGAGCGCGGAGCGTTGGGTATTTCCGTACACGCCGTTGGCTGATTGCGAGGCGAGCTCCGCCAGACGACCGAGCACGTTCGCGATCTGACCGATCGCTTGGTCAGCGATCGAGATGACCGAGATACCGTCGTTCGCGTTACGAATACCGACGTTCGCCACCCGCGCATCAGCTTTCAAGCTCTCAGCGATGGCGAGACCTGCCGCGTCGTCTTTCGCTCGGTTGATACGTAAACCGGACGATAAACGCTCGTACGCAGTGGTCAGCAAACCGGTACTGTCACCAAGCTGCCGTTGCGCTTGGAGTGACGTGACGTTCGTTCTGATGTTAATGCCCATTGCCTCTTCTCCGTGGCTATCGTGTTAACAGTTATCCTTAAAGGTGCCTCTGGTCGCGAAGCTGTTAAACCAGCCACACAGACACAAAGAAAAAACTTCGTTACCTACTCCACAAGCGACTCACTGCAAGCACCTTGCCAAGATCAAAATTCCCCTAAAGTCACAGACTAAATTAGCCGAGGGGGAGGGACTCAAAGCTCGTCTTGAGCTTCAAAACCTTTTGAACGTATTCCTGAGTTGATTGAGGAAGATAACTCTCGACGTCGAGATAGAGCGCCGGGTTTAATCCCGCTTTCTGGGCCCGCTCTTGAGCTGCCGCCACTCGACCTTCACCAGCGTTGAATGCTGCTACGGCAAGTTTTTCCAAAGAGGAGGAATTTGCCGCCGCCACGGTCGTTACGGTCGGCGCGAGTGCCGTAGGGGTGCTAAAGGTGTCGTGCAACTTACGGAGATACCCCACACCGAGATCAATATTGAGTGACGGATTAAATGGGTCGTACTGCGATTCAAGTCCGGCATGCTTTAAAAGGTGGCGGCCGGTGCCATCGAGAAGCTGCATGAGCCCCTTACTCTCATGACCGTCACTACTGATAGCCGCAGCGTCGAAACTCGACTCGGCTGCTACTACCGCGATACTGAGCGCCGGGTCGACTCCGTGCTTCAGTCCCGCCGCGGATACAAGTTTTGAAACCTCATTAATGCGCTCACTCCGCGTCAGAGCATTAAACGCCTCGGCTGAACGGATCCGTGTCACCGCCACGACAGCTGGTGTTTTGACACCCCCGTCATTTCCCTGTACCGGCGCGACCTCGTGCTCAGTGGGAAAGACCGGCTCAGGTTGTGGCGGTGCGAGCGTCGGCCTCTCAAGATTCAAACGCGCCCGAATATCGCCACCATCCTTCACTGGAAGAGGCCCGACCGGCTCATTTTCCGCATTCGTTTTAGATGGTTGAACAGCGTCGGGGGATAGCGATGCGAGGAGACTAGCGAACTCAGCCGCTTTTGCTTCGCCTGGGGGTAGGGAGACCGGCGCACCGACTAACTGGGATACTTCCCGAAATACGCCGTCCAAATTTATCTTCATCGCACTGCTCCTTCTATGGGGAGATGTGCATCCGGCGTGCCACGAGGCTCCCCCACCGGAGCTGGGATTTAGAGAGCTATATTCAATTAGTTAGCTATTTCGCCGAAGGATCGGAGTGTCGTTAATTTGGCCTCCCCTCCGTCTATCTCCGCACACCATTGAGAAGAGCTATTTCAATATGTTACGAATCGCGACGAGCCATGACCGTTAGCCCCGTTAGGGCGGCCAGAGCGCCGACGAAGCCGAACCCCTTTACAAATCCACCTCCAGGAACCGTTATGTTCATGCCTATCCTCTTCATCGTAATCGGTCTCGTTCTCCTCGCCGGCGGAGGCGAGCTCCTTCTAAGGGGAGCGGTATCTTTTGCCCGACTCTTGAAACTATCACCGGCGCTTGTCGGTCTTACCATCGTTGCCGCCGCAACCTCGGTACCGGAACTCGCGGTGAGTCTCTCGGCAGCGATCAAAGGCTCAAGTGATATCGCCGTCGGCAACGTGGTCGGTTCAAATATCGTCAACATTACCCTGATCCTCGGTGTAGCTGCGCTCATCGGTGGACTCGCCATCGGTGGACGAACGATTAAATTGGAATATCCGGTCTTAGCCCTTATTACGTGGGCTTTCATCGTGCTGGCGAAAGACGGTTTAATCGACGGGTTCGATGGCTCACTCTTACTCGTTATATATGTGCTCTTTACAGTCTACATGGTCTCGCTCGTCCGGGGCCAAATGACCCCTCAAGAGGAGGCTGATTTCGCTGCCGAATCTCAAAAGATGGGCGGCAGAGGCGGATTTGTCCCTGCATCCTTGTTCCTAGTCGCAGGGATAGCTCTCTTGTGGGGTGGTGCCGAGGTGACGGTAGCTGGAGCGATCGATATCGCTAAGACCTTTGGTATGAGCGACCGGGTCGTCGGACTCACGATCGTAGCGGTAGGGACATCGCTCCCAGAAATCGTGGCGAGCGTGATTTCAAGTCTCAAAGGGCGTGACGATGTTGCCGTTGGGAACCTTATCGGCTCCAACCTCTTCAACGTCCTCGTGATCCTCGGAATCACTGCGCTCGTGAAACCGATCGGTATCAATCCCGATATTATCACCTCTGATAACTGGTGGATGCTCGCCGCGACCCTCCTCATCTTCCCGTTCATGTATACCCATTTAAGGATCTCACGCCTCGAGGGGGGCGTTTTGGTCGGGTTCTACGCAATTTACGTAGCAATTCTACTCGGACGCGCCTAGCCCGTCCGGTTTTTTTTCGTCTGCCAGAGTGTTGTGGGCGAGATTCCAGACTACCGTACGGATGGTGCGGTAAGCGAAAAAGCTTTGGCAAAACCACAGAATAGGGGCGATTTAAGGCACCGTTTGGGAGCCTGTCGATGGGTCTATGGACTAAAATCCATCGGCGCGTCGAGTCATAGAGCATCTGTTGCTCGTTCACCGTCATAACCCCTCTTTGATAAGGTTTTGCTCGGTCGCCCCCCCGGCAGACGCTCCCCTGATCAGAGGTTGTAGCATGGTTACCCCCGGCCCCGCGGTCCAGCGCCCCGCCGAGAGAGCGGTCGAACAAAGTCCACTGAACGCGAGTCATATCTCCGGTCGGGAGACGTATCTCGACCAAGCGCAAACGCTTACCCAAACCGAGATACTCAAGAGGGGCTCCTCGGGAGTGGCTGTCTTCGAGCTACAAGAGCAGATCAACCACCACCGGATAGCGAACGGTCTCCCGCGAATCAACGTCGATGGAGACTTCGGTCCAAAAACTGAGGCCGCAGTCAAAACGATTCAGGGAAGTCTGAATAAGGAGCTTAAACTCGACCCGCCCCTCGCCGTTGATGGCAAATGGGGCCCCCGTTCGAATGAGGCTCTTCGCGCATGGGGGCAGCGCCAAGTCGATGCGGTGAAGGAGGCTGCTGTACCAAAGCCAGCCGCGACACCTTCCTTCGTCCAGGAGGGATATCACAAGGGGAAACCGTACTCATTTAACGCCTCAGAGATCCTCGACATTGGGGGTACCCGTTTCGTTCTATGTACATCCGCAGCTCAGGCGTTTGAGAAAATGCGTGCCGCCGCCGCCCAAGATGGGATAACGCTTAAGATCAACAGCGCCTTTCGATCGAACGAGCAGCAAGCCAAGCTTCGAGCTGACTTCGAAGCCGGTATCGGAAACCCAGCCAACCGACCCGGATTCTCCGACCACCAAAGCGGTTTTGCGGTCGATATCAGGCTTCGTGAGGATGCTCGCGTACTGACCTGGCTCGATAAAAACGGTGAAAAATTCGGATTTGACCGGCCCAAGCGGGGGCAAATGGAAAACGGACGCAAAGTAAGTAACGAGCCGTGGCATTGGGAATATGTGCCTGAACGAGAGCGACTTCAACGCGAGTTCAAAGGAAAGTAAGCGACGTTGGCACCGTTTAAGTTATTTGGGGGGGACGCCCTCCAGGGGGCTAAATGTTTCAGGATAATCGACACGACGGGAAGCCGGACTTTTCAAGGGGGCGCGAATCTACAAACGAGAGTGCTCCCCCACGACCTTCAGTAACTCCTCACGCTCAGCCGCTCCAACAATCTGAGCTTACCGAAATCCGTCGGCATTTTCGCCACGCCGAGGCCACCGTTGCCGCCCGTATTCAGGCGGGGGAGCTAGGTGTGCCGAGGGAGCTACTCCCCCTTGTCAGTGCACTTACAGCGCTCGATTTCCCCGTAATCGATGTGACCACCGGTTTTGA
>JBILDU010000126.1:0-6894 GCA_044352465.1 Bdellovibrionota bacterium | reverse complement strand
TTTTCCATTTCAGTCTTCGCTTCGACGACCGCCGCCTGAACCGGCGCATCTTGGGCTTTGGAGCCGATCGTATTAAATTCCCGACCGAACTCTTGAAGGAGAAAATCGAGTTTTTTCCCGCCCCCTGGGGTACTTAACGCCCCCCGAAACTGCTCGAAATGGCTGGAGAGCCTCACCAGCTCCTCCGTGATATCGACCCGCTCAGCGATGAGCGCCACCTCGGCAGCGAGCCGCGCTGGATCAACCTGAATCGCCGGCGCTAAACGCTCAATCCGGGCGTGCAGCCGCTGCCGCACGGCGTCGGGAGCTCCGTTCGCGCGGCGCTCGATTGCGCCATGAACCTTTTCAAGGCGGCCAAGTCGGCCCACCAAATCGCCAAGTAAACGAGCACCTTCGCGACGACGCATCTCCTGCAGCTCGCGCACCGCCTGGCGCGTCGCTTCGAGAACCATTTTTTTCTCCCGAGCGGAGACGACCTCGCCCTCCCCCACACCAAGCACCTCATGCCGGGAGAGGATATCGCGAACGGCAGCGAGACGAGCTTCCGGAGAATCACAGCCGGTTTCACTCAGAACCCGTTTATACACCGCAAAAGTCGCCGCAAAAACATCCTGATGAAACGCTATTTTCCGCGCTGCATTTTTTTGCTCGACTCGGCTGACAAGAACCTCTACCCGACCACGCTGAACGGTCGCGCTCACCACCTCGCGAATCTCCCCCTCGATTCCGGAATAGAGCCGTGGCGCTTTGACGGAGAGGTCAAGGAAACGGGAGTTCGCCGTCTTCACCTCGACCTCGATGCGCACCCCGCCGTTTGCGGCAGTTCCCGCACCGAAGCCGGTCATACTTACCAAGCCCTTAGCTTCAACTTGTTTCGGGGGCGCACGTTTGGTCATCGGCAACTCGAATACTGAATCTGTACCTTAACTGGTTGGGGTTGATAATCGATGGATCTCTCGCTTGAGCCGCTCGAGTGATATCGGCGCAGTCCCGATCTCCGATACAACCACCCCCGCCGCGATGTTGGCGAGATCTCCCGCAACATCGACCGAGGCTCCCGTGGCCATGGCAGCGGTGAAAAGAGCAGTAACGGTGTCGCCGGCGCCACTGACATCGAAAACTTCACGCGCCACCGTTTCAAGAAAGGTGCCGGTTTCAATCCCACGCTGAACGATCACCAATCCGTCTTCGCCGAGGGTGATCATGACCATCGCCGCATCCCACCGCTCACATAATATCTTTCCCGCCTCAAGCGCGGTCGCCCGGTCCACGATCTTCATACCGGCGCCCGCTTCAGCTTCCTTTCGATTCGGCTTCGCCACCGAAATATGCGAATAGATCGCATAATTGGCTGGGTGGGGATCAACGACAAGCGGCCGCGCACCGAGACCGAGCCGCTTGTTTTCAGCCGCCGCAATCAATCGCTGCATCAAGGTCGGCGACACCGCCCCCTTGCCATAATCGGAAAGGATTAACGCTTTGCTTTGGTCGATTTGAGCATCCACCACCGCCGCGAAGCCTTCGCGCAGAGAATGAGCGACCCCAGCCCGGCTTTCTCGATCGATCCGCACCACCTGTTGACTGTGGGCGATGACACGAGTCTTTAAGCAGGTCGGTCGGGTACGATCGACCATGATGCCCTCTCGGGAGATGCCGTCCTGTTCAAGCAGACGGTAGACGACCTGCGCCTCATCATCATCACCGACGAAACCACACAAACTGACCGTAGCACCGAGATTACGCAAATTGCGTGCCACGTTCCCTGCCCCACCTAAACGGTCCTCCAGGGTCTTCACATCGACCACCGGTACCGGCGCTTCGGGAGATATCCGCTCCACCTTGCCCCAAATATAACGGTCGAGGATGACGTCCCCAACGACCAGCACCGGGAGCCCCTTGACCCGTTCCAAGGTAGCTAACAGATCTTCACGTGAACTTAACATCGACAAGCCTCTTATTGGGGAGACCGCACCTCCGTTTCGCGGTGGCTACGGGTTATCCCTCACCCAGACGGTATAACACCACACACGCGAAGTTACGTAAACTCTCATTAAAACGCCACCTTATCGGCTGTCGAGCACGGCACGAAGCTGCTCCCATACCGCCTCGGGGGTCACTAACCGCATACACAGGTTGTCGAGTCCCGGACAACGCTTTCGATAACACGGGGCACATCCTACCGCGCTTTGAACGGCGAGCGCTTCGCTGCCGAACGGGGCGGTGCGCCCGGGCGATGTGGGACCAAAAATGCCGACGTAACGGCGACCTACCGCGGCAGCGATATGACCCGGCCCTGAATCCGGACCTACACCGGCGACAGCACCACGCATCACCCCGACCAACTCCGACAAGGTCGTCTCGCCCGCAAGATTGACAACAGAAGCTCCAGGGAAAGCCCCCACCAATTCAGCCCCCATCGGGCGACGCTTTTTATCACCGACGAGCACAACGCCGAATCTTCCCCCGCGGAGAATCTGGCCTAAGAGACGGTGATAGCCCGCGAGCGGCCAATCCTTCGTTTGCCACGCCGATCCCAAGACCACGGCGATATACGGCGAAGTA
This sequence comes from Bdellovibrionota bacterium, assembly GCA_044352465.1. Taxonomy (GTDB): domain Bacteria; phylum Bdellovibrionota_C; class UBA2361; order UBA2361; family UBA2361; genus JBILDU01. The sequence continues at coordinate 4,332 of JBILDU010000126.1, read as the reverse complement.
ACCAGCGCTGGAACCGCTGCCGGGACATCGTTCAGTGGGGTTGTATCAAACGAGGCGGAGATACCGAGGGCCCGGAGAAATCGCCCATAGTGCTCACTCTTTGACACCCCCTCGCCCACCTGCTCGATGGTCTCGCTCTGAAAGAGGTAGTTGAACTCTTTCGCTTCGCGGCGGTGAAATCCGATCCGCCGGGGCGCACCTGAGAGCCAGGTAAACACTCCGCTCTTGAAGTGTCGTTGCAGGTCAAGGGTGACCGTCGGAGCGAAGCGCCTCAAAGCACCCCGAAGCGCTGGCACCGCCCGTACTCCCTGCGGGCGATTGAAAACAATGACCTCATCAAGGCCGCTCATCAGACGAACAAGCGGCTCACACATCGGCTCAACGAGCCACGCCAGCTTGCCGGTCGGCAAGGCCTGACGAAGCGGACGAACGAGGCCAAGACCGCGCGTGACATCTCCGATCGAGCCCATGAGGACCACCAAGACCCGCGCATTGACGTCAAGCTTGCTCATGGACTCCCCATGCCCTGGGCCACTGCGGTGAAATCGCGTCGTAATCCCATACAGACGTATTCAGCGAGAACATCCGGAAGTCCATGTTTGATGACCGCCCGACGCCAGCGGTGAAGGTATCGGTCGCGCAACCGATTCCCCCCACCTTGGTAGCGGTACGCTCGATCGAAATCGAGCAGATACACCTTATTAAAGGCGTCGATCACCACGTTACCAGGATGGAGGTCCACGTGCAGGATGCGTTGCTCGATCAAAATCGAGATCTGACGCACCACTTCATCGAGCAATAACCGCACCCGATCATCATCATGACGACTCAACTCAGCCAAGGTAGCGTGTTGCTCGATCTCGCGCGTGACAAGCCATGCCCGATAAAAAGGTCCGCCGCGATCGACCGAAGCTAACGGCTCCGGGGCCATCCCCCCGAACGCGCGCACCTCATCGAGAATTGCAAACTCCGCCTCCGGCCGCGTCGGCCCCCAACGGAGGTAACGTTCAGCCACGAAGTGACGAAAAACACCCCCACGGGTATACTGTTTAACGATTACCCGGCCAATCCCATCGATCTGAGCCGGAATGATCTGGCGACGCCCCCCTAACCCACCGTCGCCTTTCCGACGCGCACACTGCAAAACCTCGAGGAGCTGTTGCTTAGCCTCGTCGCTCCACGGCGCTGCGGTTCGTAACCGATATCCCTGATAAAGCTCTGTGGTCATACCTCACGTATCTCCATGAGCTCGTTGGCGGCTCCGATGACCCGCTCCGCTGGTACCTCGCGCATGCACGCCTCCGTTCCGGTAGGGCAGACAGAGCTACCGTGTCGTCGACACGGCTTACAGGTGAGCTGGGTATGCTCGACCACGGCGGCGCGGTTACGCCACGGCCCAAAACCGAACTGCGGCGAGGTGGCACAAAACACGGTAACGGTTGGTACCTTCAAAGCCGAGCCGACATGTAGCGCGACGCTATCGTTACAGACAAGGAGCCTAGCTCCGCCGATGACCGCCAGAAACTCACCGATCGAAGTTTGCCGGGCGAGGTTGAGAGCCGTCGTGCCCGCCGCAACCTCCGCGCAGACCTCGAATTCCTCCGGACCTCCAACGATCACGACCGGAACACCCCGTTCGCCGTAATGGTGCGCGACCCGCCGATACTCTGAGGTGCTCCATCGCTTCGTCTTCCAGACACTCCCCGGCGCGAGAACCACATACGAACCCAGCGGGGGCAACAGCTGACGAAGCGCCGCGGAGAGCTCGGCGTAACCAGGCGGAAACAGCCGCAAGTCCCCACGGGTCGGTCCACCTTGATCAGCGGGCTCGAGCAGCGCCAGGTTTCGCTCAACATCGTGGCTATGCACCGGTCGGTCGGCGCGACGGTGATAGAGCCAGCTCAATCGCGCAGCGCGAAAACCGAAGCGTAGCGGGATTCCGGCTAGTGCAAGAAGGAGCGCGGTGCGGGCAGAGCGTTGCAACGCGTACACCCGGTCGAAACGTTCGCGGCGGAGGCGCATGGCCATCCGCCACAACCCCGTCAGGCCACCATCTCGACCTTTTTTATCGAAAGGAACAACTCCCGTCAGCGCGGGATCACGCCGTACGATCTCCACCCCTCCCGGTGTGCCAAGAAACCACAACTCCGCCTCGGGGAAACGAGCTTGCAGAGCTCCGATGACCGGCGTTGAGAGAACGGTATCCCCAAGAAAGGAGGTCTGTACGATGAGAATCTTCATGCTTTGAGTTCAGCGCGGAGCCACTCAACTTCTTGCCCGATCCCCTCTTCAAGCGTCACCGCAGGTCGAAAGTTGAGCGCGGCGAGGGCTTTTGAGGTGTCCGCCCGAGTATGGCGAGCATCTCCGGCTTGCCGCTCCTCACGCCGAATCTTCAAGGGGCCAACATACCCGGCAACGATGCGCAGGACATCGTTCACCGTTGCTTGAGTTCCACCACCGAGATTAAACACGGCTCCAGCCCCCCCGGACTCAGCCGCTGCGATGTTAGCCCTCACGATATCGGAGATAAAAGTGAAGTCGCGTGACTGCTCACCATCACCGTAGACAACTATCTCGCTTCCGGTTAATCCCGCTCTTATGAAGCGATGAAAAGCCATATCAGGTCGCTGACGGGGTCCGTAGACGGTAAAATAGCGCAGCGAGACGGTGGGCACTCCGAACTCTGTTGCATAGAGAACCATCAGGTGCTCGGCGGCAAGTTTTGTTACCCCATAAGGACTGACCGGTCGGGGCATGGCGTCTTCACGGGTCGGGTATGACTCCGCATCACCGTAGACAGAGGAGCTCGAAGCATAGACCACCCGCTGCACCGACTTAGACCGACGAACCCCATCGAGGAGTCGTTGAGTCGCTAAGATGTTATTGTCGGTGTAACTTGAAAAATAGTTCCCCCAACTCGCGCGGACCCCCGCTTGAGCCGCTTGATGGAATACCCACCCCGCATCCGCGAGCAGCGCATCGATATCGCTGGTGAGAAGATTACCCTCGATAAACTTGAAACGCGGATTCGTGCGCGCTCCCTGGAGATTGCGCTCCTTCACAGCTCGAGGATAGTAGTCGATAAAAGCGTCGATGCCTGTCACCGAATGACCAGCAGCAAGAAGTGAGTCGCATAAAGACGAGCCGACGAAACCGGCCGCACCGGTGACAACGCAATGCATAGCGATAATATCAGAATAAGACCCTGTATTGATTAGCCTATTCCCCCTTAAAACGCAAACCCACGCGGTTCCTTTTCCCTTCGGGACATGGCCGAACATGCCGATAACATTGAGAGCACAGTCCGAAAAGGTCCCCTTGAGTAACGCGAGTTAAGGCAACGGGGCACCGCGGGGACGGACCATCACGGCGGCAAACCGCTGTGATTCTTGGCCGAGATGGCACCCGACATCCCCGCGGGTGGGCATCGCAATTCGATAGCATTCGAGCATGACCTCAAAACCGACCCGTATCGCCATCTTCGAAGGGGTGGACACCGACCTCTCCCCGCTTATCGCGGGCCTCAATCGGTTCTCCGTCGATCTAATATCCGTGCGCTCCCTCGCGGAAGCAGTCGCGGGAGCGGAGGACTCAGTGGCAGGTTTTGTTGTGCCGCCACGCCCCGCCGGCGGGGCGAGTGCCGTGACGACCTGTCTCCAGATTCGAGCGGACGAAACGTTCACAACGGTCCCCGTCGTCGCCCTATCCCAGACCCGCGAATCAGCGGTGATTCGCTCGCTCTACGGCGCGGGTGCCGACGCCGTCATCTGCGCTCCGTTCGAACCCGAGGGACTCTACCTGCAAATTCTCGCGCTGGATCGCCAGCGCCGCTCCCTCGATGAGCAGCTACGGTTGCTCAGCCGCAACTCCGGACTCAAACGATCGATGTATGAAGCTCTCAACGCAGTGCGCGAGGGCGTGCTCGTCTTCGATATGTCAGGTGAGGTAATATTTTTGAACGAACCTGCCCGAACGCTCTTAGGGGTCAAGGACTCACTGGAACCTGAGATACTTCACCGAATCGGTAGCCAATTAAAACCGAGCCTCGACCGCTTTCATGAACACACCGCCGCTCTGGGGCCGCTCTCTGAGGGGCGCGTCACCGTGACGCGAGGAGATGGTCGGGCGATGAATCTGGCCCTACGGATTCGAACGATCTTCGGGGCCGACGAATCTGCCGCGGGGACCGCGGTTGCTATCTCCGATCTCCATCCGATCGCTCATTTAAGCGCGACGCTCGCGCAAGAGCATCGGACACGTTCTCTCGCCCTCCTCAGCGCGGCTGGGAATCTCCACCTCCTCGCCCTTCTCAACGGGAAAAATCACTCGATT
>JBILDU010000125.1:0-6930 GCA_044352465.1 Bdellovibrionota bacterium | reverse complement strand
GGGCCGAGCTCGGATTGCGGGTCAGTACCTGGTCATACATCTTTGCTCCCGTCTCCAGTTCCCCCGTCAGGATCTCGCCCTCGGCTTGCAGCACGCTCGCGCGCTCGATCTGCTCGCTCGTAAGGCCGCTGCGAGCGAGGAGTTCGCGGCAGCTCTTCTTAAGCGCCTCGAAATCACCACGCTGCTTCAGCTCTTCAATCGCTCCGATAGCTCCATCGGCGGATTCTTCAATCCCCCAACTACCACTCCCCGGTCGAACGGTCCGCGTTGGGCCGACGACCTCGGTTTCGATTCGCGACACGAGCGGAGCAGCAGCGACAACCTTCTCCAACAACTCGAGAAGCTGCTGGGCCCCGGCATGATCCGCTTTCGCCGCGAGCACCTTATCAACGATTTGACGCGCCTCCGTATGCCGATTGAGCTTATACAGGCATCCGGCCAAGCAGTACATCATGTCGATATCTTCCGGGTGAAGCGACATATAGCGACGGAGCGAATCCTCGAGATCCGTGAAACGATCCAGCGCATAGGAACACTCGATAAGCTGAAGCATCGCGACTAACTGATCGGGCGCGATACGCAGAGCTTTGACCAAATGATCGTAGGCAGATACCGGTGCCTTGCGCTGCATGGCGCACATCCCGAGCCCACTCAGGGTCTTCGGATCGTTCCCATCAAGCGAGATCGCTCGATTGAAATAATGCTCCGCTTGGTCGATGTTGCCCTCGGCGAGAAATACGGCTCCCCGCGCCCGCAACATCCGAATCGAATCGGGATTCATCTCCTCCGCCAGAGCGAGGCACTCATGCGCGCGGTGGTACTCGTACCGACGCGCAGCAGTCTCCCCTTCCTCAAGTTTTTCCTGGAATGTATCGCCAGGCGCTGCGTTGTTCAAACGCGGCGCTTGGACGGACGAGGGCTCCGGTATAGCGTCCTGTGATTTCATAGGTGTCACCGTCTGCTGTGATGTAAGAACCCGCGACTCAACCACATCTCGAGTTACGATTTTACGATACTGCGTCACCGTTTCATCAACCATCTTGCTCCACTGCGCCCCATCGGCGAGAACTCGCAACGAGGGGTTCACCGGGCTATAGTAAGCCGCGAGCACCGCGTTATAGATCGAGCGCTCATCCGCCGGATCGCAATAAAAAGCAGTCTCTCCAAAGTAGTCCCACGTGGTGCCACGATCGGTGCCCACGATATTGCAGTTGTAATGCGCGGCTTCAAGCGAAACGAGTCCGGGCAACTCATACCAACTCGGAAGCACATGTACCCGCGCCGCCGCATAGGCGCTCGCGAGCATCTCGGGAGAAACTCGCTCGAGAATGATTGTCTGGCCAGGCCGTTTAAAATTCCGGACCGCTTGATCGTAATCCGGCTGGTAGGTAAACCCACCTGCCGCGAGCACGATCGGAAGATCCGAACGCTCGAATGCTTTGAGGAGCATCAACTGATTCTTGCGCGACTCGATCCGCCCAACGCAAAGGATAAAGTCTTTTACCCCGTATTGGCTCAGGAAGAGCTGAGGATCTCCCCCCGATGAAACCTCGTGCCCCAGCCGAATCTCAACGATCGGGCCGGAACGGGGGTAGAGACGACGTAAGGAGGCAGACTCCCGCGATCCGTTCGTAAAAAGCGCCGCCGCGTTTTCAGCGGTCCACGTATTGTCATACGAAGGGGCCGGAGGAACCCGCGACATATCGGGCTTGGAGGACTCCCACCATACCGTATCCTGTCCACGGGCGACGTACTCTTTCAGGGCATGCCCCTGAACTATCGACTGGTGGAGGAACGCTGGATTGTCCTCGTTGAGGGTCGTCACCACGAAGGGAACACCCGCATCTTTCGCCCGCTGGGCCAAGACCCGCGTGTTATCCGCGAGGACGAAGTTAAAAAGATGGACGACATCGAACTGACTTGGATCGAGCGTCCCCGTGAAATCGTGGGTCACCTCAACCCCGCGGGCTCTCAGCCCTTCGGTCAAACGTTCGATAACGACCGTGTCCCCGCCACGCTGCGTGAGGGTATTCGGACGGTTTTGTATGAGGACCTTCAGAGGTCCGCTTCGTCCCGCTCTCATCTCTTTCGTCACCACGTTTATCCCCTCACTTACTTAACAATCACCACTTACGAACCGGAGGCCTTCACCACCACGGCCCCTCAATAAAACCCGCAGAACTAACGGTGTCGCCCTTCCGGCACCACCGGGGGGTTGGGTAGGCAATCGGACCGAAACACCCAACCTTCTAAAAATACTGCGCTTTAATCACTGTAACTGCCTCCGTAAGAACGTTACGAAGGCCGCCCATGGCTATTCACTGCAATAACCGTGCACACGCCCCATGCCACACCTAACCTATTGAAACCTCATGAAATGGAAGTAGTGGGGGGCCCAAAATTTTGACAACGTCAAAATAATGGCCCCCTGACAGACATTCAGCCCCCGCTGAGTTACGGGGTGGATACGGAGTAGCGACTAAAGATTGAACCGCTCCGGCCAGGATCTGCGTCCTATAAATAAGCCGAGAAAATATAGGTAGAAGATATAAAGGGTTTCGGATTCACTGACGTTATCAAAAGATAACCTGAGTGGATCGAGTGAAGTTACGGTTTTTAAGGTTTCTCTAGGTTTCGTAGCGAGCCCCGCAGATCGGACTGCGGACTTCGGTTAGTCGACTCTCGATGTGCGGGTCTCGCTACACACATTTTGCTTGGTTTCTTTTTTTGCGATCTTTTTTCTTACGGTTCTGACTTCACTCATCCACACCTTTTCCGCCCTCTTGCCTGATACGAACTTTCTCTCCACACCACTGCATTCGACTTTTTCACCAGCGATTTTTTTCGCTCAAAACGGGATAAAAAAACGTATCGAGAGCGCCACCAGTGTCTACCGCTACGGCAACGTCTCCGCGATTCGACTTCCAACGATCCAGCGGTGACGACAGTGGGCAACTATCTCCTCATGCAGAGCGCTGGCGCCCCGACCACACCGTGAGAATGGCGCCGAGAACTTCTACCAGCCAACGTTGCGCCGAAACAAAGCCAACGGCGCGTTCCGTCGTCGTTTCATCCATATAGAGCCGCCGATTATATTCGATCATGATAGCTGCCAAGCGTTCATCCCCGTAAAGCTCTAACGGCACCACCGTTCCCGCAAATGGAGTGTTGCGCGCGCACGACCAACCGAACCGCGCCGAGACCTCCTCCATCATCCGAACAAGCTCCTCCGGCGAATGACGCGCGTCGGTGCCGAGACACATATCGGGCCTGAATAGTGAGCGATCTGCCTCGTACGGCAGCGCAGACTCGGGGAACGAATGGCAATCGAGGAGAAGGCAATACCCGAATTTATCGATCACTCCACGACACAGCGCCGTGAGCGCGCGATGATACGGCCGATAATACGCCTCAAGAAGGCGCATGCGCTCAACGCTTGATGGTGGATGGCGCAACAACTTCCGCTCCGTGGTGCGCTCATAAATCACCCCCATGCCCCGCAGCGCCATCGCTTCCCGGCTATCATCGTCGAACCGCTCGGTGTCAACGACGAGTCGGCTCACCCGACTGACGAGCGCTGTCCCTCCGGCTTGCACGATCGGTCGATACAGCTCGTCGGTGTGCCAATCCACGATCGCGCGCTGCTCCTCTACAAGCTCCTCCTCCGAGAGGAGCAACGGGGAGCGACATCCAGGCGGTATACATACCGAGCTATGCGGAATGTTCGCAACGACTGGAATCGAGGGCTCTGGGTTAATGACATCAAACGCACTCATACACCCCTCACCTGCATAAAGATCAACTCGGGTCTCCCAAAACGCGCGTAATTCCAGGCGGGATGCGCATAACGATCATCCCAGGGAACACGCCTAATCTCGACAAAGCCACAGCTCTCGTAAAAGCTCTTTAACTTCTCATATGGGCTAAGACAGTCGAGCCGATCAGCACCCCGCATAATGGCATCGAGGACCACCTCACGGCCACATGCAGCACCAGGCAAACTAAAAACTGAAATGAGCTCCCCATCGAGGATTCCATATCCTGCGCGCAGTGAATGATGCAGAAAGAGGCGCACACCGGCGGCGGTGTACTCCTCGAGGGTCCAGGGCGTCAGGAATGCCGCGAGATCCGCAGGCAAGCGGTCCCGCTGAGTGATAAATATCTTTCGTTCCGCCTCGCTGAGGCATTCAAAGGTACACGCCTCAAGTCGCTCCCGTGACGGCAGTGCACGACCACAAAACGGAGACGTTACCTCCGAGACAAGGGGCTCCGGTGGAATGATGCGGAGCTCCACGCCCGTCTGGTGTTCTTTCATAGCGATACTCCCTCGACTTTCCGGCGGCCGAACTATTCGTCATCACCGGATAAAATCCTCGTCGAATGAAGCGTTTTCGGGGGGGGGGCACAATGTGGCGACGGTGTCCTCACCGGGAGTGGCGCAAAGGCTACCCATCCCGTGGCGAGAACGCCGCGATCACAACCGTATTTTCTCAAGCGAGTGAGTTTTTGGCTTAATTCGAGTGCGCTTTCAGCGGCCACAGCGGTTAACCGCTACGCCTTCCAGCGATCGAACGAACCCAAATCCCCCCGGAAGCTTTCATCCTCCGGGTCTGGGTGGAGCACCGTTCGAAACGAAAGGATCAACGTCTCGTCGGTTGCTGGGTGGATTATTGAGCCAGAGCTCTCCCCACCACTCTTGATTTCTGTAGGGAGGATCCCACATTTCGAAACGCAAGCCAACCCCTTGTCCATTTCGGTGTGTTTCCGCACAATCGAACGGGTTTACAGCACATTAGGAGATTTCTCTCATGGCCCTCAACACAGTCGATATGAGCAACGATCCGAAACAACAATGGCTCGCCACATGGGGGCTTGGAGGAATCGCCCTGGCGCTTTTTGTTGCTTTCCAAGCTTTCCATATCGTCCCCCCGGGGCATCGGGGTATCTCGGTATTTCTTGGCAAAGTTGATGCCACCCAGCGTCCTGAGGGGCTCACTTTTAAATGGCCGTTTCTTGAGACGATCCGGAACTTTCCGATCATGCAGATTAAAAGTGACGGCAAGGCAGAGAGTTTCTCCAGCGACCTGCAAAACATCACCATGTTCTTTACGGTAATGTATCGAGTGCCTGAATCGCAGGTCGTCCGCCTCTTCCAGCAATATCGGGGCGAGCCGTATGCCACGCTCATTGAGCCACGCGTCCAGGAGGTCATTAAGCAAGTGGCGGCGCTTTCACGCGCGGAGGACCTCGTCAAAAATAGAGAGAAGATGAAAGACGATATACTCGCCCGTCTCCGTCCCGCTATCGGAGACCTCTTGCAGATCGTTGACCTCTCTCTGACTAATATCGACCTCTCTGATCAATTGGAGCAGGCCATCGAGCAAAAGGTGGTGCGCGAGCAAGAGGCTCTCGCCAAGACATTCGAGCTTGAAAAAGAGAAAAAGCAGGCTGAGATAACCATCGTTCGTGCCGAGGCTGAGGCGAAATCGGTGAGCATCAAAGGTGAGGCTCTCAAAACTTCACCCGAGGTGATTCAGCTCGAGATCGCCCAGCGGTGGGATGGTAAGGCTCCGCTCTCGGTCTCCGTTGGGTCGGGGAACGCGTCGAACGTCCTCTTGCCGATCGGCAAGTAGCATCGTCGACGGCGTGGGGCGGGGGAGGGTTACTCCCCTGCCCCATCACCCTCGGGAGTATCAACACGATACTCGTGGAGCTTGTTGCGCAAGGTGCGAATACTAATCCCTAAGAGTTTCGCCGCTTGCGTACGGTTGTGATTAGTGGAACGCAACGTCTCAAGTATCAATGCCCGCTCCATCTCCTGGACGGTCAGCCCCGAGCGTATTTGGAGCGCCTCGGCAGACGGCACCTCGCTCGCTGGAATCACCTCACGCTCGATCGAGGCAGCCAGCGGCTTGCGCCCCTCTCCGGATGACGGCGTTGCCGGAACCCCCGGTGAGCTCAGTAAGAAGTCAGCCTCGCGAGGGGTTCCGCCCCCCGAAAGAATGGCCGCCCGCTCCACCGCATTCTGCAATTCCCGCACATTTCCCGGCCAGCCGTAACTCTGGAGGGCCTGGAGGATCTGATCGGGAAGTCCGGGGCTCTTGTCACCCAGGTACTGACGCATAAAGTGGCTCGCCAGCAACTTGATGTCGCCCGGCCGTTGCCGTAACGGGGGCAAGGTCAACGGGATAACGTTTAACCGGTAATACAGGTCAGCACGAAAATGTCCCGCCTGAACGTGTTGCTCGAGATTCCGGTTCGTCGTAGCGACGACACGCACATCGATCGCAATCGGATCTCGTCCACCGACTCGATCGACCTCCCGCTCTTGCAAGACACGCAACAGTTTCGCCTGAAGCCCCAGCTCCATCTCCGAGATTTCGTCGAGGAGAATGGTCCCCCCATGCGCGAGCTCAAACTTACCGATCTTTCGATTTTGCGCTCCAGTGAAAGCGCCCTTCTCGTGGCCGAAAAGCTCGCTCTCAAGCAAGGAATCGGGAAGTGCCGCGCAATTAACCGCCACGAACGGCTGCTGAGCCCGTGGGCTCGCGCTGTGAATGAGTCGCGCGATGAGCTCCTTACCGGTGCCGGATTCGCCCTGCACCAGAACCGTTGCATCACTTCGCGCCACCGCCTCGGCCACCTCCAAAACACGTATCATCATCGCATCATTCGTGACGATGGGCCGCCCTTTTGCGGACCTTTTCCCCTTCGCCCGAAACGCCTTACTCTCGGGACTGAGGACCCTTTCAACCACCCGTTCAAGCTCATCCCCCGAAAACGGCTTCGTGATGAAATCCGCTGCGCCTAATTGCATCGCCTCAACTGCTTGGTTGATCGTTCCATAGGCGGTGATCATGACGAACGGGATCCCGATTTCGCGCTTCTGCATCGCCGCGAGTAACTCCTGCCCGCCCATCTCGGGCATGC
>JBILDU010000062.1:0-18474 GCA_044352465.1 Bdellovibrionota bacterium | reverse complement strand
CGCAAATGTATGTCTTTCTTCGAGGAGTCCTTTGGTTTTAAGCGTGCTTTACTGACGTCATCATGCACCGACGCGCTAGAGATGGCGGCTCTTTTGTCCCGGGTTGGGCCTGGCGATGAGGTAATTCTTCCCAGCTACACTTTTGTTTCGACCGCAAATGCATTCGCTTTACGAGGGGCGACTCTGAAATTTGCTGATTGCAAAGAAGACTATCCGAACATCTGCTGCGATAGCATCGAATCCCTCATTTCGCCGCGGACAAAAGTCCTTGTCGTAGTGCACTACGGAGGAGTGCCGTGCGATATGGAACGAATCATGTTACTTGTTGCACGCCATAATCTCTTTCTCGTAGAGGACTGCGCACATGCGGTGCTCGCCTACCACTCTGACGGCACTCCGCTAGGACGATTTGGCGCGGTATCAACTTTTTCATTTCACGAAACAAAAAATATCATCGCCGGAGAGGGCGGAATGCTCTGTGTAAACGACAATACTCTCGTGGAACGCGCTGAGATTATTCTCGAGAAAGGCACCAACAGAACTGCCCAAGCGCGCGGGTTGGTCTCTAAATATGAGTGGCTCGACATCGGCTCCTCGTTTCTTGCCTCCGACATTACTGCAGCGTTTCTCTGGGGGCAGCTCGAACGACGCGAGAATATTCAAGCTCGGCGCCATAGAATCTGGTCAACGTATTGGGACGCTTTTGCGACCAAGCTCGACGAAAAGGTTCTCCCCCCTCAGAATATCGCTTATCAACATAACGCCCATTTATTCTATCTCCTCTCAGGCTCAATGGAGGAGCGCTCGCTGCTCCTCGAGGCTCTTCGCTCGCAGGGCATTCTCGCCGTTTTTCACTACCTCCCCCTTCATAAGAGTCCCTTCTTTGAAAAAATATACCAAGGCCCAGAGCTTCTGAATACGCAGCGATTCGCCGATAGATTATTGCGCTTACCGCTATTCCCCGAACTTGATGACGATTCTCAATCATCTGTCATCGAGGGCGTGATTTCTTTTTTCGAACAGTAGCGAATGGCCGAAGCAAGCAAAAAACTCTCCGTCGTCATACCGGTATTTAACTCCGAGCATTCTCTCGAACAGCTCTCAAGAGAGATCCGTCAGCATTGTTCGCCACTATTCTCATCGGGAATCGAGATTATATTCGTTGATGACGGCAGTCGCGATGGGAGTTGGGCGGAGATATGCCGAATCATAAAAGGCACAGAAAACACGATCGGCCTTCGCCTTGAAAGGAACTTCTCGCAGCACAATGCACTCTTGGCCGGCATTCTGCACTCTACGGGGGAGTGGATACTGACAATCGACGACGACCTGCAGCACCCTCTCGAGGAGCTCTCGGCCATGAAGGAACTCGCCACGAAAGGCTTCAATCTCGTGTACGGCACCAACGCCCTTCAGCCAGTTCATGGAATCACGCGATTGGTAGTAACTGTCACCACAAAAATCGCTTTTAGATTATTCCTAGGGATTCGTAACGCCACTGAGATTTCAGCCTTCCGACTAATCTCAGGTCGGTTTCGGAGCTACGCTCGTAGCGCACAGGGGCCAACGATTTCGATCGATGCCTTGCTGTCGGCAGCAGGCTTTACCGCAACAAGCCACAGAGTCTCCTTCAGGAAACGAAAATACGGACACAGCAATTACTCCACGGCAAAGCTCATTAAGCATTCCCTCAAAACTATTCTGTCCTTCTCCGTCGTACCACTCCAACTGGCGACATTGCTGGGCATCGTGGTCATACTATTCAGTTTCTTCGTATTAGCTTACGTTATCATTCGTGCCTTGATGGAACCGTCAGTACCTGGCTTCCCGTTTCTTGCCTCGATCATATCTTTTCTATCCGGCGTTCAACTGGTCATTATGGGAATTCAGGGGCTTTATCTGGGAGAGATTCATTCTCGATGTATGGGACACCCACCATTCATCGTTGCCGACGTGATCAAAAATGACTGACCTCGAGGACTTGTTTAAGTTATCTCCAATTGAGTCTGCGAGACTGGGCTCCCCTGTTCATCGGATTCAACTGCCTGTCGGTACTGAGCCCTCCGACATCGCTGCACTGACTGATGCCGCAAAAAAGAGAGGAAAACTAACGATCGCTCGATGCGATGTGCTCAACTTTCGAACCTGGCAAGCACTTCTAAGCGCGAACGTCGGATTATTCGATATTTTGGAGGAATTTCGGGGCCCTACCGAGGCACTCGGCGATGGAAGTCCTATCAAATCGAGTCCCGACATAATCGCCCTGAAAGATCTGGACTCAGAGATCTTCAATGAGTGCAAAGAGCTCTGCGGTGAGGTACTACAAGGTATCGAGAATCACTATTCATTGGATACCCGCATCCCGAAAGACTGGATTCGTGGAGGCTATCAGGATTGGTTTCAGCGACTAGCTCAATCCGATGCAAATAACTCAGGAGTATGGGTGCGGCTACATGGTCGGACCGTCGCGGGATTCTTAGCCTGGCGAGTCTCTGAAAGTGAGAGCCTCGAAGTAGCTCTCTATGGAACCCGCCCTTCTTTTAGAAATAGAGGAATTGCAACCGAGTTAATCAGATTCGCCGCTCAGCACTCCCTCAAAAGCCCGCAGCCCACCAGAGACGTTCTCCTAGTGACCCAGACTTGGAACTTCCCGTCGAAGCTCACCGCGTTACGCGCTGGTCTACTGCCATTCCGAACGATACTGACATTTCACCTCTGGAGTTAGCGGCGGATTCCACCTGAGCATCCCCTCCAGCTGTAATAGCAATTGACTGAGATATCCTGATTCATCAGACCGAACTACAAGTCATGAAGCAATGAGAATAGGGGATGCGCAAGAAATCATCCACCGTCTCCCGCTGAACCCTCGCAAAAGCTCGACTCAGTAAAGTCTCGAGCTCCCGGTCCTCGCGAACATACTGACCCCGATCCGCCGAAACCAATAAACGCGCAAGACGCGGCTGAGCAATGTGAAAACAGGGATCAAAGCTCACAAGCCGCCCCTGCGGCTCAAGCACTGAGGCGATGGACAAACAGAGCCGACTAAGGACATCGTCGGGGAGGTGATGGAAAACACCTGCCGCAATCACCAGATCAAAACGCCCCTTTACAGAACTCTCAAGACTATCCGCTAGATCTCCCCGAATAAAGGAGCCACGACCTTCCCATTTCTCACTTGCCACCCGGAGATACTCCGAACTGTGATCAATCCCAACGTAGCGAATCCCAGACGGAAGGACATTCAGTAGTAGCCCCGTCCCACACCCTATATCGAGGACTCGCGAATTAGGCTGAAGGTTTGGCGAGAGGTATTGACCGAAAAAACGTTCTCGAGCAGCTCGTGCCCCCACCACCTCTTGGAAAAGGTCGTAACAGAAAGGCTTTGATAGAAGGTATGATTTCAAAGACATTTCATTCTTTCATTTTTTTTAAGGTGCTTTTCGGTAAGCAGCAGATCGGTCCGGATCGAAGCCACCTCTCTTCGAGGAGAGTCGCCGGCACACTCGAGCACTGCACCACGATCTGGTCGAGCCCCTCTTCCGACATCGCGACTAGGGATTTTCGATCCGCGCCATGTACCTCAATGAGATAGACCCAAAAAAGATGTACTCTAGCGTCAAGGAAATACCAATAGGTAGCTCGATCCACCGCCGTCTGAAGATTGGGACTGATCCCCTCAGCTGGGCAAAACTCTGAGAGTTTCGCTACATCCTCCTGAATCTGTGTGGGAGAAAGTATCCCCGAGGAGAAAGAGCGATATTCAGTTCGAAGATTGAGTAAATTAGCCTGAACTATCGGAAGGTAGACGTAACAGAAGCTAAAAACCGAGGCTAAAAGAGCTACCAAGAAAAAGAGCGGCTTCTTGCCCTCCCACGACGATGGAAGGCTTAACGGCTCACTTTGATAACTCACCGCGGCGAGGAGGACAAGAAGTGGCACCCACAATGATAGACGGTAAGGCATTTGCGCTGGTTGTATGCTGAGCCCACCGAGAACCGACACAAGAAGGGCAAGATACAGGCCACATGGCAGAATTGCGCGGCACCATACCCTCGCTGAAAAGTAAATTCGTCTTAAACCCATGAGAATCATGGCGAGGGCCCCCACTATCACAGAGAGTCCTATACTACTGAGTATAGCTACTACTACCGACTCACTGTTGCTATCCGCTCGAGGCGTTATTCCGAAGTTACTTTCGTCGGTGGAGGGAATCAGAAATTCAAGACTTCGGAGGCTCCCAAAAAGATTTCGCAATCGAGCCTCCACGAAGTCGAAAGGCGCTACAACTAAATCGGAACCCACTCCCTGATGATGACCCCAAAACTCAGAGACGACTGAGCTCTCTGGACAAGAGACAAGCTGGGCATGCATCATTCCCCCCTCGAATACCAGCGCACCTAAGACCCCCCCCCCAAACAAACGAAGCCTCCAGCAATAGCTTCGGCTGAAGAGCGCATAACCAAAGACCGGGATGAAGAACAAAGCAACAGGGTGAATGGGCAATGTCAGGAGGAAGACCAACAGTATAACCAGTTGCTGTAAGAGAGCTCCTCGGTAGTTAGAAGATGGTTTCACTCTACTGAAGGCGAGCGCTGAAAGAACCCCGAGCAGCACGAGGCCCTCTGGTCTCGCCAAAACGAGATAAAAAGGAAAGATGCCCATAAAGAGCATTCCAGCCGTATAAGCGCTCATTCGATCCAGACGCGGAAACCGGCTCGAGACGACGATCCCGAGCAACAAACAGTTGAGGGATCCAACGATCGCACTAAAAACTCTCAAACTAAGAGGAGACGTCAACAGATTGAATAGCTGCTCGAGGAGAAGTGCCGAAGCATACCACGAAACCGGAAGCTTCGACATGAAGGACGAACTACACGTAGGGTAAATCGTAATTCGATGAAAATCATTTCTAACGCTCGTCCCAAGGAGGCTGCGGTAGTATATCTCATCACCATAGAGAGGATTTAAAATCGCCACATAGAGCGCGAGTACTGCAGCAACTATTGCGACAAAGGCAAATAAAGTCTTCATCTCTACAGGTCCCAATGCACACGGAATTCTCGACGGAGCCTCGAGGTTTTTACCATCTTAATGCATATTCAAAAATCGACAGCTTCGTACGAAGAGTCACACAGGAGCTGGTCGGTACCAGAACGTAAAAGGATACCGACAGCTCACAAATCCCGGCGGACGTTTTATCCGCCGGAAAGTTCTCCCCATCTTAATCGGCAGCAAGTGGCTGCAGATGCAAGCTACTCTGCGTCTCAGTCTTCTCCGGTCAATTGAGTCGAAAAGACCCAAAAGCGTCCCGGCCCCCATTCGACCAACGGCGTTAGCTCCATGAGCATCCCAAAAGACACCAAGACTATACATTGAAGCACGAGCGACATAAACCCCAGAGCCACTCACATTGATCGCGTCAGCAGGAAACTCTCCTCTCAAGAGGGAGCGATATTCGGACCGACGTTGGCTAGACCGCTCTGAGTACTACGCTGCCAAGGGTAAGGATCGGTCGGACCTTACAAAATCACACCTCGAAAGAACCATAAGTAACACGAGCTGCGTCATCACTTGAAGGATTACCACCAAGCGATCCGGTATCACAGGATAAGCCAGGGCAACATCACCGATCAGATCCGGCACGCCGAACCACCAAAGACTGGCAGCAAAAAAAGCAAGGCTACTTAAGGTTGGGGATAGGCGCCCCTCTTTGAAAGCATCGGGCTACATGCCGTTCACCGTGGCTACCGAGTCTTTTGCTCCAGCGTAACAGGGCTCTCGGCGCAGTTCGCGTTAGCCCGCGCCAGAAATAACCTCGACAGCCTCTTCAAGCGGATGCTGTCCGCCAAACTCTGGATCCCCGACGACTGGAGAGTCGTCTCTATGAGGTCCGAAATCGCCGAAGAAGTCTTCGACCTGCTCGATAGGCGCCACTTCTCATCTGCGCTCATTCTAACGTCAAATAGGGAAGTCTATGAGTGGGGCTCAGCGTTTCCCGATCCAGTGCTCGCCGGGGCTGCAATAGACAGGCTCTTCGATCGCACAAACGTCGTAACTTTCACCGCTAAAAGCTATCGACTCGCAGAGAAAATCGCTCTCCCTGATGACATCAGAACCATAAAAACTAACGAACGTGATTAGTGGCTACTCATCGTGTATAGTGCGAACGGCTCCAGTTCCGTGGGAGTAGCCAGGGGCCAATTACGTGGAACGCGACAAACCCCCAGCTTTGACCTCTGGCACTCAGCGATTAGGGAGGATTGTCTCGGAAGCCTCCCGATCGGAGTGAGCTTAACGACATAAGACACCGGTAAAAGATTCAAATACACGTGACAGATTTTTTTATCGGTAGTCGAGTTATAAGAGGAGCTGGGGACGAACGGACACTCCCTTAGCAAAAAAGCCGATATCCTAGTTGACGAAACAAGGGCCGTACTGAACAACCAATGCATGAACCACGTCGATAAACAGTCCGTACCTAATCTCGATCTTCCGTCTCTAGGGTTCACGCTCCTTCTTAGTTCGTTGGTAATTTTCGATTGCATGATGTGGATTCGGGGATTCGGAAGTCCCGAACGTCTAGGTATGGCGACTTTGATGCTTACAGGCGCGATCCTGTTCGTGGCTCTATCTCGCGGACTCCATCGCCAGTCGACGATATCATCAGAGCTAGATCATCGATTCATTCAAGACTTGGTCATATATTCAGGGGCGACACTTATTCTGACTGTGATCGCATACTCGCTCGAGGGACATCCCCAGGTGGATTATCGCACGGTGGGGCTCCTCACTATCTCAGCTCTCGCAACTTGCTCAGGAATGATAAGCCCAGCATCATCAACAGGGGCTGTTCTTGTTGCGGCTATAATTGTTGGACCAACTCAACTCGCCTATGGCAATGCCAATATTACCCTTTTCTTGGCTCTTCTCGGGATCCTTTTTTTAATCAGATCAGTCTCACCACCCTCCCAAAGTGCTATGCTGACATGTCTCAGTATAATTCTTGGCTATTCATTCCTAAATGTATCATTCGCTGTTGCAGCTCTCGTCGCAGCAGTCGTGGCCCGCGCATCGATGGTAACTATCGGCATACGCCTTGCCAACTCGGCTTGGCTTTACCTTTTGGAGACTTCACTGACGAACTCAGTCATGATCGAGAAAGTCGGACTATATAGCGTACTAACTCATGAGCGAAGTGACGTCTGGCTCGACGGGTTTAAGTGCTGGTTAGATCACCCTTGGTTTGGTTCGCCGTCATGCGTTCGAGCGCTTTACGGGGAAGTCTATAGCCATTTTCATAATACGGCACTTTCAGCCCTGGCTTTCAATGGGCCAATCGGTCTGATACTCAGCTTTTGGTTTGCTTGGAGGATCTGGGTTTTCGGGAGCTCAAAGGGCAGGGGGGAAATTTCAGCGATTTTTCTGATTTGGTCGATGTTCGACGAACCTCTGTTTTTCACTGCTGTCGGGGCTCTCTTCGTTATCCTCCTTCTGCACTCCCCTCCTCCTCCGAACTCCGGAGCTACGCAAAAATAGCCCCCCCGAGGCTAGTGATACAAAAGACCTTGCTAATAAACGGAACAGCGCAGCCGTCCCCCCTCCACACCCCCATCTACCCAATTCCCTAAACCTTCGGGCTCGCCTCCTCGCACACCAGATGCTGCCGTTATTGAAAAAGTGGTGCTCAGCCGGCCATGTTCCTTGAGACCGATATCCAGGCGATTCATGCTGATTGGCTGATGAAGGGGTCCGTCGCGGAGCGGCTGACCGAGGAGATGCCCGCGGCACTTAGGCATCGACTTCCCGCTTGGTGATACTATCGAAATTGTTTATCGAGACAGCCCCCTCAGAGCACCCGATATTGACATGGACAAGCAAGAACTTCAAAAGTGCTCCGTCAATCCCTTCACTTGAACCGCTTATCGTCCTACGGCGGCGCACCGCGTGATTCGCATCGGGCGGAGAGCCTTCAGGAGCATAGCCCACAGAAATGCAACCGGCGAGATCGACTTACTCCGAACCACAGCTCTGCCGTGCTGGATGGGGGGCTGAGCACCAGGGGATAGATCTCTCGACCTATCTCGTCGCAGTGCTCTAGCGTCTCTATTCAAACGTGGTGAGAGACATTGATCCCCTCACCCAGAGGCTTCGAAAACAATACTTCGCTCCTAAACCCATCAGATCGGATGTCGAGATGGTCTACAAGGACGGTTAAAGGTAGACGGCTACGGAACAGCTTGTCTCTAAGATCGGCGACAAAGTGGCGACCTGGGAATGAAGCGCAGCCTTCGGCAAATATATCTCATTTTGCCCAAAAGACCCCCGACTCTGATACCCTCTTCTCAATATTCGCCACTGCGCCTTCGACCATCGCTCCATCCGGATAAACCGCCGACTAAAAGGTTGTGCTATCAAAGCAGCCGAAAATCGTTTCGTTCGCAGTAAGCGTCTAAGTTTCCGATCGTTCCAGAGTCCTTTCCTAGCTAACTGATTAACCTCATAGGGCTGAAAGATAATCTGCTTTTCAGCAAGAAGCTCGAGCCCCATCAAGTCGTCCGTTAGTATCGGCCCCTGGCATTTTCGAATAAACTGCACTAGCGCCGACCGCTGCATCTCAGCACTCGCCAGGGAATTAAGGCTCTGAGGCATTTTTAATGCCAAGCCAAATGATGGTAACGAACACCATAAAAGCGACAAGAGAATCGCGCCGCGACGAATCTTTTGACTCTCCAACGAAGCAACCACGATTCCAAAAACAATCGCCAAGCAAGCATACATTTCAGTGAGATAATTCAGATTCGATCCCGACTTAGCAATGGCAAGGGTGGTCGGGGTAGCAGCAATGATTAGCCAGCCGAGAAGGGGGCGATGAGCTCCCACATCGAGGCGGTTGAAGCGGATAAAAAGTAGGATCAAGAGGGGGAAAAAATAGACTTCTCCTATATTTGCCGAGGCGAGTATGAGCCTATCTAATTCCAGGGAATTGAGATTACCGGACACAATGTTGAAAGAAAAAGCGCTAGCCGTCACCCGTTCGAGCACGAGAGATACTCCACCAACGAGGGAAAAGAGCGCCGCTAAAAAAGATGCGCACTCCCGGTAGCGAAGCCTTGAACCGTGAAATCCCAAACACAGGATCAAAGGTAGAATAAATGCGGTCTGGCGAGTAAGGGCGGCTAAGCCGGCGAGGATGCCCGCGATAACAGCCTGCCGCATCGTAAAAGAAGCCCCCAAAACAACCGAAACCGCCCACATACTGAGAAGAGCGGCGGTCGCATCGACTCGATTAAGCGAAAGATTGAATTGAAATGGCGAAGCGAACAACATCAGCGCCGCAAGAATTGCAGCAGAACGATTTTTCGTGCACCGGAACACTATTCCGTATACAAAAAAAATCACTCCAAGTCCTGCAAAGAGAGATATCAATCGACCAGGAATGAACGAAACTCCAGTAAGCTGGAATACAAACGATAAAAGCAAATAATAAACAGGCGTGTAGTTCGATAGGGTAAATGGTGGAGCCTCTCCCAGGTGCTTGTAGAATAATTCGCCCCTCGAAAGAACGAGCCCATCTCGGACTATCGGCCCCTCGCCGTAAGCGAAAGGAAGATTCAAAAAAAAATTCTGTAGGGTTATGGTGCTAAAACCAGCTCCCACGAGAACCAGGCCCGCGATAAGTGCCAGCTTTAACCAATCGAATCGGAAGAGAAGAGAGCTCACGTTGACGCGGCGGGACAATAGCATATGGAATTCACAGCACTTTCTTTTCGCCTTTGGGCGGCACCGATGCCCTTAAGCCACCCATAACGTCTATGACAACCTTGTTTGCTCCGAAAAGCAATCTTATGCCTTCACGGCTCGCATATCTCATGTTCTCTCTGGTGCTGGCTCTCCTCACTCCCCTTACTCCCGGCAAAAGTCTCGCCCAGCGAACCCCAGCAGATACCCAAACCGTATACGCGACAAATGGGGCACTCATCACGGCGACGATCACCAATCCAGCGATTCAATTTGTGACCTTCGAGGTCGTTATCGCGGCGCGATACAAGGATCCGGGCCATTTGACTCAACCCGCCGAGGTGACTCTCAAAGCGCCGATCGGAAGTACCGCGACTCTGCAGATGGAAAAAGTCTTTCCGAATATCGGTAGCGGCAAGCCATATGCGATTCAATTCGCTGATGGGAAGAGAGCGATCGCCATTGAAGAGGGGGATCTTCTTGAGGAGTACGCGCGCTACCTCTCGCGGCTCTTCCCCGGGATTACCGCCGAGGATCTGCGCCGAATGTACTCTCCCGAGGAGCTCGCCCAACGTCTCCAAAATTTCAAAAATTTCAACGATCGAGATATCGCCGCCGATGGGATCAAGGCGACTGCAATTCTTCAAAAAGACACGTGCGCGCCGCAACTCAAAACCTACCGGGCTCGTCTGATCGTTGATCTACGCGGCGTCGATCCCGCAAGGCGAGCGACTCAGATCAAAGTAGCCGGCGCAATACGAACGCTAGAGCCCGAGCCAACCCGTGCGGCGTCGATACGCATTGGTGGCCTCAACGACGGCAACCTCAAGGGAAAGCCGCTCATTCTCCTCGCCAGCCGAGAGCCGCAGCTGACTACCCTGCGGTTTACTCAGTACTCGAAGGGCCGCCAGCTTCGCTCGCTCAAGGCGAAGAGGAACCTCGTCTACACCCACCGCGTTCATGGATTAATGCTCAAAGCTGGGCTTCCAAAGATCCGTAAGGTGCGGAACGTCACCGTCGATCAAATCGGTCCGGACGGGAAGAGTATCTACTCGGTATGCGCGCCTCTCGTGGCGAAGAAACCGGTTAAGCTAAATGGATTTAAACCGGGATGAAGACGTCAGCCTGAACGCTCAGGAGTCCGCCGGAACTCCAACGCCTTTACGGCATGAATACTGCCAAAGTCAGCTTCCTCAATCCCTTGCGGAATGATGTGCCAATACCAACTGTCGGAGCTGGAAACCGCATACCCAGCCAGCAAGAGGGAATCGAGATAAAGGCTTTGCTCCTCCTGCCACGGGGCAATATCGTTTCGATAGTAAAAGAAGCGTTCGTCGGTAACGAGAACAATTCGGCGAGCGTTTGAATTTGAGAGAAGCTTTAGATGGGCGGTCTGAAGCTGCCCATACGTTCGCTCCAAGGCTGTCGCTACTCGTGGATTATCAGTGAGCCGCGGACCAACGATCGACTCTACTCGATCGCGCCAGTATATCGGGATCTGACTTAACAGATTAAGCGAAATGACCAAGTCATAACTCTCGAGACTCGGTGGCTTATCCACGGCAAGATTCTCAAGACTTTCCGCCACCGCATCCGCGGTGATTGCCGACATCCGCACATCGCTCCGCAAAGACTCGGTCCACCGCGCCAGCGTCCCCGTCAGATCCATGATATGGGGCACCACGAGGGCTCGCTCCGGCGGGAGCGCCCGCCACCTTCGCAGGCACCCCGGATCCGCATCAAAAAGATGGATCTCCTTGGCCATTCCCATGAGCTTATCGATCGGAACATCGAGAAGTCGTCCCGCTCCAAGAATAGCGATGCGCGCCGCGGGGCATAGGTCGGAGGCCGCCGCCTCAAGAAACTCCTGGGTAAGCCGCAAGTGGGGCTCCCATGCCCGGGCACAACGGCGGTAGCGCGCCTCGATTCCAAGCCCCATCGAGATAAAATCCACCACGTGGGGGTAACGAATCCTATCGAGGTAGTATGATAACCATGTAAACATCGCAGCGCTCTCCATCGCGACACCACGATTCTCCCCCTTTTGAGTAGTTCGGGGGAGCCCCCAACTTGACTCTCCGGGTACTTACCCGCACCATGGCCGCTTGTTCTCAACTATTTTCTGAGACTCAGCCTGCCTATGTCTTTCATGGAAAATCGCCGCTGGCGTAACCAGTATATCGACCTCATGGGCTCAAAGCCCGAATACATCGTCAACGCCACGGGTAAAAGTCTCGACGCGGCAGGCCTCGAGCAGATACGCACGCGAATCGGGCGCTATCAAGCTGTCGCGGTTGAGATCGGTTCTGGCTCCGGACAACATCTCATTGAGCTCGCCCGCCGCGATCCGAATACCCTCTATATCGGTTACGAGATCCGTTTCAAACGGATATTTAGAACAGCGGAGAAAGCGGAGAAGCTCGGACTGGAGAACATCCTGCTCGTTCGTCAAAGCGCTTTCGAGATGCCGGAGACGTTCGGGAGCGAGAGCCTTGCCGCGGTGTACATTAACTTTCCTGATCCTTGGGATAAGAAACGGTGGCATAAAAATCGGATTCTGAATCCTGATTTTATCAAAGCGATCCATGGAATGCTGAAACCGGACGGTTTTCTCTCCTACAAGACCGATCATGCCGGATATTTCGCCGCCACCCGGGCGATTCTCGATGCGTTACAAATATTTTACATCGAGGCTCTTGAGAACGACCTGCATAACTCTCCGTTAGCTGAGGCGACCCCACCGACCGAGTTTGAAAGCTTGTTTCGTTCCAAGGGGTTGCCGGTGATGTACCTCCACGCAAAAAAAATTGGTCGGCTCGAAAACCCGCGGGTATAATGAAGGCTGTGGCAAATTTTTTACAAAACGGTTTTTAGGCCACGTTAATCTTATCGATAGAGTCGGGCGAACCCGGCCGTTATAGACCGGGGCATCCACCCCGGACCTTTTTCGATAAGAGAAGGTTTTAAGAGAGGTAATCGAGATGGACAAAGTACTGACCGAGACCGCTGTCGAGATCGTTGAGACGACCATCGGAGATCTCATCGAGGCTATCACCGAGATCGCTCTCGAGTCGGGGAGCTCAGAGGCTGAAGGTTATCAGCTCGCCTCGATTACGATTGAAAGCATCCTTCGAAAAAACAGGATGTCCCCTGCGATAGTCAATTAGCGATTATCCCCCAATTATATTTTCGGGCACCTCGAGCGGTCGTGGGGCCGGGTTCAACCCTGCGCCGCCCAAAGACCAGGGGATTATCGGAGTATCGTTTCGAAACTCCCCTGGCCTATTTGCGTGTCAGTTGATGATATCGGTCTGACACGCCCGTCGATTTCACCGCCCCGATTCCAGCCTGATGATTAAAAAGATCGCCTGGGGAGGTTACTCGCCCGTTCCTTTCCGCCGTGCTGCAGCATCTTAACTCTCGAGGAGTCCTCTATTTTTTCGGCCCACGGCATGAGGTATGGAATCCCCCACGCGATCATCGGGAAAAGTCGTTTTTGACCTCTGCGTGGCCTACGGGGTCCTCCTAGCCGCTGGGGTGCTCACGTATCTCTTTTACCTCCCACTCCATCAGCAGCAGACTCCGCTTCGCACCGGCTTTCCCGCTATTGAGGCAGGGAGCTCACGTGCCACGCTGATGAGTCGTGGGGCCTGTGCCGGCGAGGTGGTGACGACGCTCTCGGCTGAAGAGACCCCCACTCTCCAGAGTAAACTGCACCTACGCACATTCTTTGAAGGCAAGGAGAGTGCGACCACGGCGACGCTCAGCGCCTACTTTAATCCCCTCCTTCAATTGGCGCGGGGACAGGTCACGGTCGAATCGCCGCTCTTCTCCGTAACACTTTCCGCAGCGGATGTGACACCACTACGACTCTCCGTCTCCGGTCGGCTTCGTGACACCACCCGCTCCTTTGAGTTGATCGTTCCCGGACCCATTACGCTCGTTAAAACCGGTCCAACCACCTTCCAAATCGAATACCCTCGGCTGCCAACATCACTCGATAGCGGCGCAGCTACCGCATTTCTTCGCACACTTGCTGATGACTTAGCTCTCTCGGTGGTCGCGAACACTGCGGGGAGTGGCTCCTGCGAGACAGGGGCAAGGGGCGCTATCGACATAACCTCCATCATCGAGAGACTCCGACCTTTCTCTCGTGCACACCACGTCGGAGAGAACCTATGAAGGCATCACCTATGATCGAACTACACGGGATCACCAAGACCTACGGCTCGTTCACCGCCCTCAAGGGCATCTCTCTCCGCATCAATCAAGGCGAGATCTTTGGATTTCTCGGGGTGAATGGTGCTGGTAAAACGACCACGTTGAGGATTCTCGCAGGAATCTTACGTCCGACAACGGGCACGGCTTTTATCGGCGGATTTAGTCTCCTCGATGAGCCGACCAAGGCAAAAGCGCTGACCGGTTTTATTCCAGATCGGCCACACCTCTATCCGAAACTCACCGGACGGGAGCATCTCTACTTTGTCGCTGACCTGTACCGCGTACGGCCCCGCGAAGCTGACCGGCGAATCGACGAGCTTCTCTCCGATTACGCGCTCCGCGACTGGCAAGATGAACTGATCGAGAGCTATTCGCATGGAATGAAGCAACGACTCGCCACCTGCGCGGCGCTCGTTCCTCAGCCACGCGTGCTCATCGTTGATGAGCCGATGGTGGGGCTCGACCCCCACGGCGCTAAACTGCTGAAGGACTCCTTTCGTCGCTACGCCGCTGCTGGAATGTCGATTCTTCTCTCGACCCACTCCCTCAACGTCGCCGAAGAGGTTTCCGACCGGGTCGCGATTATTCATCAGGGTGCGCTCCTTGATACCGGAACCGTTGGCGAGATTCAGGCACGCAACGGTCTCCAAAACGCAGGACTGGAAGAGATGTTCCTTCAGCTGACGGCGAACGTCTATGCATAGATTCATTCCCGTTCTCCTACGACCGAAGTATCTGACTCTCCGTAATCGCTGGCGCGGAAAGACGTTTACGAAGCGGCAGATGCTACGGGACCTGATTATTGTGGGCTTTGCTGCGTGCGTTATCGTTGCCATCTACCTCGGGACCCTCGGCGCGCTGCAGAAGATTCAATCTTTTGTTGCCTTGGCATATCTTCCTCCGCACATCCCGCTCGGATTAATCTTGCTCATTCTCTCCGGGATGCTCGTCCTCTCGAACGGCGTCGCGACACTCGGCAGTCTCTTTTTGGCACGCGACCTCGAACTTATCCTTGCTTCGCCGCTCTCCCGCCCCCGTTTCTTCTTCGGGCGGATGCTCGATATCGGGCTCAGTTCATCGTGGATGGTACTCATCTTTGCGGCACCGATGCTGAGCGCTTTCGGCGTGGCTTATGGGGCTTCGCTTCGGTATTACACCCTCGCCGTTCTGACACTCATACCGTTTCTCTTCATTCCCCTGGCACTCGGTATGATCGCCGTTTCACTCTTTACCGCAATAATCCCCGCGAGTCGTACTCGCGAGGTGCTTTTTGTTGTCGGAATCCTCGTCATCGGAGTAGTGCACTCGTTTATTGAATTCATCGGCTCAAGTGTCGACATCCTCAACGACGTCCAAGAGCTTCTCCGGGTCCTCGCACTCCTCACCCTTCCCAATAAGTCTTGGCTTCCTTCGTTCTGGATGGCCCACTCACTGGGCGAGGCGCTCGCGCCCACGGGGAAGGCGGTGTGGCCAGGGGTCGCACTCCTGTCCACCACCGCAGCGGGTGCGACTGCGGCAGCCTATCTCGTCGTTCACTATCTCCATGATGGGGCCTTTTCGCGTGCCCGCAGCAGCTCACGGGGGCTCAGCCTCAAGAGTCGTACCGCCCAAACTTGGCTCGTTCGGCTCACACCCTTTGCCCAACAACCCCAGCGAGCGATCTTGGGAAAAGAATATAAAGTTTTTACTCGAGATCTCTCACAGGCGCTCCAGCTTCTCCTTCTTCTCGGATTATGTCTGCTCTATTTGTATAACTTCCGGATTCTGCACGCCGTCAAAGGGCTTCCCGAAGCAACTCTTTTATGGTGGCGGGGATTTTTGGTGCTCTCAAACCTGGCGATGGGAGCGTTCGTCGTCAGTGCGGTGTGCACCCGTTTCGTTTTTCCCTCCCTGTCACTCGAAGGGCAATCCTGGTGGGTTCTCCAGACAGCTCCACTCTCGGTGCGAGAGATCTTGCGATTTAAATTCCGTTGCTGGTTGATGCCAGTGATCGCCATCTCGTGCGTTATTTTTGCATCGGGTGCGTTTGCTATCGGCGCGCCACCACGAACCGTTCTGGTGACGGTCGCCACGAGCTGCGTCATCTCGTATGGATTGGTAGCGCTCGCGATCGGACTCGGGGCGGTGTTCGCTAATTTCGACTGGGAGCATCCCTCGCAACTTGCCGCGAGCTTTGGGAGCCTTGTTTTCATGTTATGTAGCACCATCGTCATCGCACTGAACGTCTTCCCAGCGATGGTGCTTATCTTCCTCCGAACCCTTGTTTCGTTCGGATATGCCTTCACAACCCTCGAGTGGTATGCGGCGGTGGGTTCCGCCGCAGCGCTGCTGGTGTACATCAACTTCGCGGTTGCACGAGCCGCGCTGCGGGCCGGCGAACGAGCACTTGAGGCAAAACTGAACGGTACCTAGTTCCGTCTTGGCGCTCCCCCTCGAATAATGTCTTGATAACTTTTTATTCTTGGATCGAGTAGTCCGACGGAATAGCCACGTCAAATACCCGAGGATTGATCGACTGCTCGGCGGCGAGCATCGTTGCAGCCATCGTGACTTTCACCTCATCTTCAGGTAGTTGAAGAGTTATCACCCCGGGAAGCATGCGGCCGTTCACTGCGCGGTAATCGCCGTACCGAACGATCACCCGCTCGCGGAGTTTCAGCGCATCCCGCATCGAGACCTCGGCGAGCAACCCGGAGTCACGTTTGAAACGCCAGCGGTACCGTCCATCGCTCCGCAGGGCGATACAATCGTTGTCGCCACACCGCACCTCCGCTCCCTGCGCTAAGACGCCATCTTCGAGCCCCCCCGATACCAGCGCCATAATCTCACTCTCCCGAAAGGGCAGGTCGAGGTAACGGCGAAAGAGCCCCGTGCTCGAGGGCCCGCGCTGGGCCTGCTTCTCAGGGGGAACAAGCGCGGTAACGATCCCATCCCGCGCGATGAGGAGATACAGCGACAATGCACCTTGGGGAGGTAGCGCTTCGATCCTTAGTTTATCAGGACGCTCGAAAACAACCGCCTGTCGAAAGGAAGCGCTCTCGCGGCCACGCTGGAGCGTGGTCGTAAACAAAGCTCGGTAAGTTCTGAGTTCGCTCCCCTGCTTCGCCAGCCGCGTCAGCAGCTCCTGCGACTCAGTCGGCGCGATAGAAATCGTGTGGGTCTCCCAAAGAGCGGGAAGCTTACGCGGCGCGCATCCCGTGACGAAGACACAAGCAAACAAAAGCGCGAGTATCTGAAGAGACACCGCCGCACCGGACCGTATCCGCATGAAACCTCTCATCGAAACGATTAGTTCGGCACCATAAAGCCGCCCCCTGAACGGGCGGGACCTTCCGCGCTATCACCAAGGGACTTGATCTTCCGCCGCAGCCGTTCAGCGACCTCAGTTTCTTTACGGCCGTTAGTATCGAGTTCGGTCTCAAGCGCCGCGCGATACACCTCAGCGCCACGATCAATCTTACCATTTTTGATAAGAGCATCTCCGTAATGCTCGACGATGACGACATCACCCGAGGTCAATGAAACAGCCCGCGAGAGGAGCTCTTCGGCATCAAGGTAGCGACCCTGGCGAAAATAAATCCATCCGAGGGTATCGAGGTAATACCCATCGTTTGGGGAGGTCTCGAGCGCTCTCTTTGAAAGAGCCTCGGCGCGTTCAAGCTCGACCCCACGCTCGGCTAAGTGGTAGGCGATGAAGTTGAGTGCATCTCCATAGCGCGCGTTCATCGCGATCACTCGCTCCATCACCTCAACTGCTTCGTCTCGACGACCCAGGTCGGCGAGGACAACGGCGTGATTAAAGAGGATCTTCTCATCGCTCGAATCACGCGCAACCGCACGCTGCAGCAGTGCATGAGCCTCTTCGTAGCGACTTGCCTCTCGGAGCACCAAGATGAGGTATGACAGAACACTCTTATTCTCCGGCTCCTTATCAAGAGCTTCTTGAACCACCCGCTCAGCTCCCCCAAGGTCCCCTTCTTGGCGGAGAATAAATCCGGCGAACATCCGGGCTTTCACAAACATTTCATCCGCCGGAGCGATCTTGAGCAGCTCATCAACAGCTTCACGACGACGACCTGAACCGGCATAAATCGAAGCGAGATAATACCGCGCCGCCGCATGCTCCGGTGTTTTCGCAAGAACAAGCGTTAGCTCCCGAACAGCCTCAGGGTAATTCTGTTTCTCAATCTGGATGACCGCGATCTTGAAACGGGTCTCCGAGGCATCCTCCTCAACCGACTCGAGAACCTGCAGATGCTGCAGCGCCTCATCAAGCTTATTTTCGCCGATAAGAAGCTGCCCGAGGACCCGCCGCGCGGTGACGTTACCCGGATCCCGCTCCAAGAGCGCGCCACAGATTTCGCGCGCCCGCTCAAACTTCCTGTTCTTTATCGCGACTCGTATGAGGTCGATATGCAGGGTGATGTTATCAGGGGTGAGCTTCACCGCGCGCTCATAACTCGCCTCCGCTTCGGTCATCTGACCTGCGCCCTCATAAAATCGACCGAGATAGTA
>JBILDU010000154.1:0-4123 GCA_044352465.1 Bdellovibrionota bacterium | reverse complement strand
TGGGGGGCGCGCTGCACTAATTTTTTTAAGGTTTGGACGGCCTGTTCGTTGGCGCTCCGTTTGGCATAAAGACTCGCGAGAAGAACGTAAGCCTCGTACGCATCGGGGTGGAGCTCAATCACCCGACGATAGATCGGCTCCGCGTCAGCTCCCCGATCGAGCCCTTCAAGGATACCCGCCTGCAGAAGCTGCAACGACTTTCCATCAGGATCGTCACGCAGTGCGATATCGCTCTCACGGAGAGCTTGTTCAAGATTTCCGGCCCGAACATGGAGTTCGGCGAGCTTCGCGTGGAGTATCGGCTCAGGCTCGCTGAGGAGTTCGCCCGCACGGGAAAAATTGGCGAGTGCCGCTTGAAAATCCTCTTGGCCGTACGCGAGCTCACCCACCAAATAACGATGCATCGCCTCGGAATTTCGTTGAATCGACTCGTCCATCCGCGAGCGCGGAGCGTTTTTCACCTCAAGTTGAATCGGGCTCCCCGGAGTCACCGCGGAGGTTCGTGGCGCACAACCAGAGGTCAGGACCACCCCCCATGCGAGAACGGTCGCGCCAACGATTGGACTGAGGCGTTTGGGATGACGGGTATTCACTCGCTTAAATTGTCACCCCATCAGATTAATTAGGCAAGCGTCTTAAGCGGTTAGGAGGCGAAGTCGACTTAATCCCACAAGGAGGAATCAGAGCAGGGTCACTCCAGGCTGAATGCAATCGGCTGATTAGTGGCTCGCCCGCAAGGACTCGAACCTCGATTTTCAGGGTCAGAACCTGACGTGCTACCATTGCACCACGGGCGAAGAGAGCTAGCTTATGGTCGCAAAGTGTAGCGGATTTCGGGTCTAAAAATCAAACTCAGCAGTCCGCCCCGTATTTGGGCCGTTTCCTTTACTATCGGGGCTGTATCAGCTACACTCCCGGCCTGTTCGAGAAGTTGTGGCCCCATCGTCTAGCGGCCTAGGACGCTGGCCTCTCACGCCGGAAACATGGGTTCGATTCCCATTGGGGTCATTCCGCTAGAAGCTATTGAAATAATAGCTTCTCACTATAGGCTTCGAATTTTTTGTAGTTAGAATTTTTTTCTTACTTTTTCACGACGCTTAAGTCAGCGCCGACGAAGCAAGTCATCAGGGACCGCCGAAGACAGTGGCGGTCGGCGCGACACTCGCTGAAGGTGGTTGCAATGACGAACGCTCACGGCTCAATCTCGCATAGCTCCTCTCACTCACATCAGAGCTCACCCGCCGGCTTAAATCTCAAAACCGGCCTCGCGAACATGTTGTGCAACGGCGTCATCATGGATGTCGTTTCGGTGGAGCAAGCCCGCATCGCCGAGGAAGCCGGTGCCGTCGCGGTCATGGCTCTTGAGCGTATCCCGGCTGACATTCGCCGGGATGGTGGCGTGGCGCGAATGACCGACCCGGAGCTTACGGAAAGCATCAAGGCCGCGGTGAGCATCCCCGTGATGGCTAAAGTCAGGATCGGTCACTTCGCCGAGGCCCAAGTTCTCGAAGCGATCGGCATCGATTTTATCGACGAGTCGGAGGTCCTTACCCCTGCCGACCCTGAGAAGCATATCGATAAGCACAAATTTAAGACCCCCTTCGTTTGTGGTGCATGCAACCTCGGTGAGGCTCTTCGGCGGATTCATGAAGGTGCTGCGCTCATTCGGACGAAGGGCGAGGCCGGCACCGGGAATATCATCGAAGCGGTTCGGCACATGCGCCAGATTACGAGCGAAATCGTCGCCCTGAAATCGATGAGCGCCGAAGACCGCGAAGCCAAGGCGCTGGAGTATCGAGTGCCGTTCGACTTAGTGAACCTCGTGGGCAATGCTCAGAAGTTGCCGGTGCCAAACTTTGCGGCCGGCGGCGTAGCCACCCCAGCGGACGCGGCGCTCATTCGACAACTTGGAGCTGAGTCGGTCTTCGTTGGATCAGGGATCTTCAAATCACAGAACCCCCAGAAGCTCGCGAAAGCCGTCGTAGAGGCAAACTGCTACTACGACGACCCCAAAAAGCTTCTTGAGGTTTCGCGCGGGCTCGGAAAAGCGATGGACGGTCTTGAGATCGGACGGATCCCCGCGGACCAGCGGCTGGCCGGGCGGGGCTATTAAAAAACCGAACGAAAGAAGTTAAAGAGGAGAATCGGTGTGACGATCGGAGTGCTCGCCCTACAGGGGTGCGTTGATCCCCATATCGAGCTGTTTCAAAGACTTGGCGCCGAGGTTCGCAAAGTTCGTCGCCCAGAGGACCTCGAAAGTATCGATCGTATCGTCTTACCAGGCGGAGAGAGCACGACGATGCTGACCCTGCTCGATAAGAGCGGGCTCGGCCCAGCGCTCCTCGACTTCGGTCGCAGCCACGCGGTCTGGGGGATCTGCGCCGGAGCGATCTTAATTGCTCGAGAGGTAGAACACCCCCGCCAACGCTCACTCGGACTCATCGATTTAATCGCACACCGCAATCACTACGGCTCCCAGCTCGAATCTTTTACGACAGAGGTCTCGATCGATCTTTTCCCGGGAGCAATGAAGGTCGACTTCATTCGAGCGCCCCTGTTAAAGCCGCTCTCCGATAAGGTAACCGTCCATGCGAAGCACGAGGGGGTAGCGGTACTCCTTCGCCAGGGACGGGTACTAGCCTCGTCGTTCCATGCGGAGCTTGGTGAGGACACCCGGCTGCACCGCTATTTTCTCGACTTATAATCGTCGCCCGACCTATAGTTTTCGAGTAATTTTCGACTAGAAGACTCCAACTGAGGACTCAAGGGATGCCCCCGGTCCGGCTCCCTACACCCGATAGATGTCCTCGGCTTCTCCCTCTGGTCGGGTCTTCCACCGGCGATGCATCCAAAACCACTCCCCCGGATAGCGCCGAATCATCCCGATGTAACGAGTCGATATCTCGGCGGTCATCTGCTCAACTTTCTCCTCGGCCGAGAGATCGCCGCGCTCGTAAATCGGCTTAAAATCGCACTCCTCGGCCATCACCTCGTACCGGCCATCTCCTCGGTAACCTATCCCGATGACGACAACCGGGGCCTCAGTCCGAAGAGCCGAAAGCGCCACAGCACGGCTTGTTGCGGCCGGAACACCAAACCAAGGGACGAAGACGGCGTGGTTACGGGTGACGTTCTGATCGAACAGGATGGCTACGTCCCGTCCCCGCTGAAGGTCGCGCAATATCTCCTTCACCGCTCCCCGCCGGCCGATGACCCGATTCCCTGCCATTTCCCGCCGTGAGGTCCACCACCGGTCTACTCGGGCTAAAGGGAAATTCCGCACCACAAAACTGATCTTGTGCCCATACATCCTCACACAATGAGCTAGGAGCTCAAAACTTCCCAAGTGCCCGGTAGCGAGTACGATCCCTTTCCCCGGGTTTTCACGCTTAATTTCCTCGTACCGCGAGACAAAAGAGCAGTCGACCGATTTACTCACCCACGCAGCATCGATCCGCGGGATGCGGGCAAAATCGACGAGCACCCGTGCAAGCGACTCAACCGACTCACGGAGTCGGGCCTCCCGCCACTCCTCGTCTTTCTCAGGGAACGCGAGTGCGAGATTGCGTCGGGCGATCCGCCGATATTTCGGAACGACCGAGAAAAATAGGTTAAGCAGCGCTGCCATTGCGGCCGTTCCAAATCGGGTCGGCAGGAGGCTCAACACCCCGCAAAGAGAGCGCACGAGTATAAGCGCGATGTAATCCATGGGGTTAGCTTAAAAGAGGGTGGGCTGTGAAAGCAACCGGGGTCTCCTCTGCCCCCTCTCTGGTCGAACACGAAATAGTGACCCCGAGGAATGGCGGATTGCGCCATACCTCACTTCTCAGCACGATGCTGAGAAGCGAGGACTTTTCGTGCCGATGGACACCCCCTTTGCCCCTATTCTTAGCGACGCTTACGCACTCGAAGAGACGCTCGAAACAGCGCCGTCGAACCTCAGCGGATCGATCTATACCCCCCCTTGGCTCGCCCGCATCCTCGTCCATAAAGCGCTTGCCCCTCGATTCGAGCGTCGGTCCCTGCAACAACTAGCCCGCCTCCGCATCCTCGATCCGGCGTGTGGCTCAGGTATTATCCTCCTCGCCGCCGTGGAGCTCCTCAATGCCCGGCTCACCACCCT
>JBILDU010000045.1:0-22663 GCA_044352465.1 Bdellovibrionota bacterium | reverse complement strand
CGGCGCGGTGAGGATGAACGCCGGGGCGCACGGTGGGCAGATGGCTGACATATTAGAATCGGTCGATTGTATCGATAAGGCGGGGGAGCGTTTCACCCTGAAGGGCACTGAGTTGAACTTTGGGTATCGACGGGCCGAACTGCCCGCGGGAGCTATCGTCACGGCGGCTTGCCTGCGACTGCGGCCGGGACACCGCGAGGATATCGAACGCAAACGGAGCGAGCTGCTGGCTTACCGAAAAGCGACCCAGCCTCTCACCGTTCCAAGTTTCGGCTCGGTATTTAAGAACCCAAGCGCGTCTCGCAGCGCTGGTGCTATCCTCGATGGCTTGGGGCTCAAGGGGAGGCAGATCGGGGGGGCTGAGATATCGACCTTGCATGCTAACTGGATCGTCAATCCACACCGCCGCGCTTCGGTCGACGACGTCCGCAAGCTCATCGGGGAGTGTCAGCGGCTGGCTTTTGAGCGCGGAGAAGGGCACCTCGAGCCCGAGGTCGTTGTCTGGAGCGCCACGACCGAGCCCCCCATTTTATAGAGACGTGCGGTGCTCAGTTGTCGGTTTTTATTGGAATTTGTCGTCTCTGCCACTTTCCCAGCTTCGCCCCGATAGGCGCTCCTCGCGGCGGCGCTTGTCTCATTCCCGAGCGGTATCTTTGATGCGGCGCTGGAGGTCTCGAGCTGCGGTAAGTAGTTGAAATCAAGAAGCGAAAGTTGGTGAGCCTAGCCCATTTTGAGGCACCGCGGCGCAGGCCTCGGAGACTTTTGGGGAGGTGTTTGACTACCCATTCGATACTGCTTATTCTTTGGATAGTTTGTTCTTTCAACCCTCCCGAAGATTTAACTGGTAGAAGTGCCTCCTGCGTGCAGCCTTATAACGGTTGGTATTCATCTGTTATACGGCTGCAACGGAACGATTTTTTTAGGTTCACACGGTTTTGTCCCGTTTTGTCTTCTCTAAGTTCGGAATCGAGCCCGCGCGAGTTTGCCGCTCCACGCTCGATTGCGATCTTGGAGAAGACCCCCCACGAGCGGTGCGACGGAACAGTTTAAAAAGTGGAAATGCTGTCCGACTGAGAGATGCTTCGAATCCGACACCCCTTCGAAGCCCTCGGCGTGACTCTTCCCGCTGTTCCGTCGCCCCTCGTTTATTTTTAAAATTCCGCGGTGCCCTGGGGAATAAGAGACTCTCCCTTTGCCCTCCTCTGGAGCGCATCCACCCCTCAGGCAGTTTGCTCCCCCAGGGCACCGCGTTTTTTCTTTTTCTTGTTTTTCGGCCTTTTTTTCTAAGGACCGTTTCGTTGCAGTCACTCCTTCTTACTTTCTCCCCTTAATACCTTTACGCTTACTTCCCCCCACTTATTTTTCGTTTCTCTACTCTATGTGACGGCGTGGGGATGCGGGATCTCGCCGGCGCAAACTGACTTTTTTGCTGCGCGGCCCTCTCCCGATGAATTACACCTTCCATCCCCCGAACAACGAGTGGTAAATCTTTCCGTATGCGCAAGCTACTCGCCGCTCTCTTGGTTCTGAATATCTCCGTCCTCGGGTATGGCTATGCCACCGGCCGGCTGTTTACCGGTCGGTCGAGCGATGGAGCGTGGGACTTCGGCCAAACAGTAAAGCGGCTTCGATTTCACAAAGAGGTTCGCTACCAGGGCTTAGCTGTCCTTGAACAGGGGGACCTCGCTGCTTTGGCCCCGCTCGAGCGTTCTAATTTTTGGTGGGAGCTGAATCGCGACGGGGTAGGGAACCTCCTCAGCGAGCATCCACTCGTCAAAGCGGTCGCGGTTGAGCGGTGTGGCGGGCTTCGTTGGGGGTGCTTCATCGTTCAGGTGACGGAGCGCCAACCTGAGTTTATTACGGAATTCGGGGGTAAGGTCTGGCTTGTCGGAGCGGACGGAGCGTTTATGGGTCGCGCGCCGCGGTCGGCGCTGGCTGATGACACGGAAGCTCGCGGTCGATTTAACCCGGTGATACTGAGCGGCGTCGACTTCGATAAGTCCTCGCCAGATACTCTCAAAGCTCGCCTTGACCTCATTCGAGCGACGATTGAGGTGGTTGAGGCGGGGGTCGGACGCAAGGTCCGCGCTGCGACCCTTGTTGGCGCGGGTGATGTTGCCGTTCGTCTTGAAGATCGGCCCTATACGATTACCTTTGCCCTCCCCGATGGAGATACGACGAGGCTTAAGGACGAGGTTGCCCGTTATCTTCGTCTTGCCGAGGAGCTCGGTGAAAAACACCGTCTTGTTAGGTCGATAGACCTCGCTTTTGAGCGGGTCGCGGTCGTAAAATTCATCGATTAATTGACGCCCACATCCCCCCGGGGCCCAGAGTGGGCGGCTCGGGAGCGTAATTTTCAGGCGGCTGTAATTTAACCCCCCAAGAACTTTTCTCCGGGCTATTCAGATCTTGCCTCGGTGCGCGAACTAGGTTTAACTGGCTTAAATTAAATTTCGTTCCCATGGTCATGGCGTTAAAATCCAATATCCTGGTTGGTCTCGATATCGGTACCACGAACATCAATGTCACGGTGGCGGAGCACACGCCCGATGGTCGGATCGAGGTCTTGGGGGTCGGAACGAGCCCCTCTCGTGGGCTTCGAAAGGGTGTCGTCATCAATATTGAGGCTACTGTTGACTCGATCGCGAAGGCGATCGCTCAGGCCGAGTCGATGGCTGGGGTCAATATCACCTCCGTGTATGCGGCGATATCGGGCGGGCACGTCAAGGGCTTCAACAGTCACGGTATCGTCGGGATCAAAAATAAAGAGGTAAGCCCGCTCGACGTCGAACGGGTTATCGAAGCAGCTAAGGCGGTGGCTATCCCGCTTGATCGGGAGATACTCCACGTCCTTCCCCAAGAGTTTATCATCGATGAGCAGGACGGTATTCGCGAGCCGCTCGGAATCTCGGGTGTTCGTCTGGAGGCGCGTGTGCACATCGTCACCGGAGCGGTGGCGAGCGCTCAGAACGTCGTCAAATGTGCCAATCGGTGTGGTCTCGCGGTGAAGGATATCGTCCTGGCAGGTCTCGCCTCGGGGCGTGCTGTCGTATCGCCAGAGGAGCAGGAGCTGGGTGTCTGTCTCGTTGATATCGGGGGTGGAACATCCGATGTGACGGTCTTCCACGCCGGGGCGGTCAAGCACACTTCGGTAATTTCGGTCGGCGGGAATCTTATCACCAGCGATATCGCCGCCGGGCTCCGCACCCCGATAAACGCGGCGGAGGATATCAAGTGTCGTTTTGGTGCGGCGCAGGCGAGCGCCTTCAGCCGTGACGAGACTATCGAGGTCCCCTCAACCGGGGGGCGCTCTGCGCGGGTCCTTTCGAAGCTTGTACTGGCTGAGATTATCGAGCCACGGGTTAACGAGATCTTTACCCTCTTGCAGCGGGACCTCGCGAAGTCAGGGTGTCTCGATTATCTCACGAGCGGAATCGTTCTCACGGGAGGGTCGGCGAACCTCAGCGGCATCGCGGCGGTGGGTGAGCAGGTATTTAACCTCCCCGTTCGAGTCGGGGTACCGACCGGCGTCGGGGGGTTAACCGACTTGGTGAAAGCCCCGCAATATGCGACCGGAGTGGGGCTCGTCCTCCACGGGGCGCAAAGTGCCGCGAGTGGTCGTTTCAGTAAAGGGCGCTCTCCGCTTGGTCGCGCTCTCGCGCGGGTAGGGAATTGGTTTGGGGAGCATTTTTGAGCTGAAATTTCTTTACATCGGGGGTGATTTAGTTTAACTAACCTGAAGTAATGGAAACAGCGGTTCACTGTACGTTTTTAAGCGAAGCGCGGTTTTTAGGAGAGGCCGCAGACGGAAAAAAGTTTCCCTCGTGCGGCAAAATGGCTCGGTTTTCTCCTCTCCGGCGATGGCTTCTTTGTACGGCGATGTGAACGGTGTAGGCCGACCAGACGAGGCGGGCGATTAAAACGATTTGATTGATTTTTTAGGTGTAACTAACCAATTAGGGTAGGCGAGATGGACCAGACAGCGAAGAAATTGCAGGCACGCAACGCTCGAATTAAAGTTTTCGGGATCGGTGGCGCCGGACTGAATGCGGTCAATAACATGATCCGGAGTGGGCTCGAGGGGGTCGAGTTTTTCGCCGCGAATACGGATGCTCAAGCACTCGCCTCGAGCACGGCGCCGAACAAGCTGACCCTCGGCGACGAGATGACGAAAGGGCTTGGAGCTGGGGCCGACCCCGACGTGGGATACTCGGCTGCCAAAGAGAGCGTCGAGAGCATCCGCAAATCTCTCGAGGGCGCCGATATGGTGTTCATCACCGCTGGAATGGGCGGTGGTACCGGCACTCTCGGTTCGTCGGTAGTTGCAGAGGTTGCGAAGGAGCTTGGGTGTCTGACCGTTGGCGTTGTGACGAAGCCGTTTCTCTTTGAAGGGAAACGCCGGATGCGTAACGCCGACCGGGGGATCGAGGAGCTGCGAAAGCAGGTGGATACCCTCATCACGATCCCGAATCAGCGTCTGCTCTCGATAGCTGGACGGAACACCACCTTACTCGACACCTTCCGTCGGGCCGATGATATCTTGTATCAGGCGGTAAAAGGCATCAGCGACCTCATCATTTTTGAGGGATTGGTGAACGTCGACTTCGCGGACGTTCGTGCGGTCATGTCCGAGATGGGCATGGCGATGATGGGAACAGGCGAGTCGTCGGGTGAGAATCGGGCGATCGAGGCGGCGGAAAAAGCTATCTCAAGCCCACTCCTTGAGGATATCTCGATTCACGGTGCGCGTGGGGTGCTCATCAACATCACCGCCTCGCCGGACGTCACCCTCCAAGAGGTCAACGAGGCAGCGGAGCTCATCCATGCCGAGGCGCACGAAGATGCGAACATCATCTGGGGTATGGTCATCGACCCGAACCTTGAGGATCGGGTACGCGTTACCGTCATCGCCACCGGCTTTGGCGAGCGGGCCACCGATGATACGACGGTAACGATGACGCAGGTCGTCAATACAAAGGAAACATCGGCTGACCGTATCGACCTCCCCGCATTTGCGCGAAAGAGCAAAGAGGGGCCAGCGGGCGAGGTGATCAAGCTGAAAAAGCTTTCGGTTCTGTCGAGCGCGGAGGACGAGGAGAAGTACGAGATCCCGACCTTTTTGCGTAAGCAGGTTGACTGATCGCCAAGTGAGCGAAACCCCCGGGCCTTGAGGAAGGCCCGGGGGTTTTTTTATGCCCGAATGGCAATTGTCTTTGGAAGCAATTGCGCTCGTATCCCGGTCAAAGAGATTTTTCTCCCTGCGCGGAGGGCGCGGCTTTTCAGTGCGTCGTTCGGTGTTGGGGTTGATTGCTCTGGTCGCCTCATCTTAAGGCCTCATTTTTTTGGTGGAGTCCGAGGAGAGCATTCCTTGTCACTCCTCGATGTAGCAGCTACACTTTGAGGGGTGTGGGCGCTCAGTCCGCTGCTTCGTTGTCTGTCCCGAAAGTTTTTCAGCTCGAGCGGACGTCGGTAGCACGAACGACGGGTTGCTTATTCGTCCCCCAGAGGTTTGTGAAGCTTTGTTTCTCCCCTGGAGAATTGCTTTGCCCCAAGTTGGTGGTCCCTCCTGCCCGGGAGGGCGAGAAAAAACCTTTCGGTGGGAGCACAAGGTTAAAAGATTCTCATGATGTCAAAAAAACACCGCCTCCGTCTCGCCGTACTCTGTGGTGGCCCATCACCCGAGCGGGGAATCTCACTTAACTCAGCCCGTTCGGTGTGTGATCATCTCGATGCAGATGATATCGAGATCCTCCCGGTGTATTTCGATAGCACGAAACGAGCATATGCGATCTCGCGCGGCCAGCTCTACTCGAATACCCCTTCTGATTTTGACTTTAAGTTGCATTCGTCCGGTAAAGCACTCTCGGCCGCTCAATTACGTACGGTGCTTCGAGGGGTCGATCTTGTTTTTCCGGTCATGCACGGTTTGTTCGGTGAGGATGGGGGAGTTCAGACCCTTTTAGAGGGGCTTGGCGTCCCGTTCGTCGGTTCACCGGCCGCTGCGTGTCGGCGGTGTTTCGACAAGTTTGATGCAAATGAGACGATTAAAGCGCACGGGTTCCATGCGCTTCCTTCGATCGCAATCAATCGAGGTGAGCGGGAGATCGGTCGAAAGATCGCGCAGTTCTTTAAGCGCCACCGTCTCGATCGTGCGGTGGTGAAGCCAGCTACCGGTGGCTCGAGTATCGGGGTTTTTTCCGTGGCAAACCCGGGAGAAGCCGAGCGGATGGTGGAGAAGCTCTTCGCGAGTAACTTCTACCGCCGTGTCGTCGTCGAGGAGTTCTGCCGGGGAACTGAGTTTACCGCGGTTATTGTGCAGAATCGGTTCGATATTCCGGTGTGTCTCCTGCCGGTTGAGATCGAAGCGGATTACACGCGCCACCAGATCTTTGACTATCGCAAAAAATATCTCCCGACTCGTCAGGTGACGTATCACTGTCCCCCCCGATTTGAAAGTCGGGTGCTCGAGCGGGTGCAGAGTCAGGCCGAACAACTCTTTAACCTCTTTGGTCTCCGTGATTTTGCTCGTTTCGATGGGTGGGTCATGCCGGATGAGCGGATCTGGTTCTCCGATTTTAACCCCATCAGCGGGATGGAGCAGAATAGTTTTCTGTTTCTCCAGGCGGCACGCATCGGCATGAGCCACCGGGATATGCTTCGGTTCGTTGTGGCGCACGCCTGTCAGCGGGCGGGAATCAAATTTGATCCGATCGAGCCGCCGGTCACCCGCGCCCGGCGTGAACGGGTTAACGTTCTTTTCGGGGGACGGACTGCAGAGCGACAGGTGTCGGTCATGTCGGGGACGAATGTTTGGCTCAAGCTCCGGCGCTCAACGCGGTATGAGCCCCATCCGTATCTCCTCGACATGGATGGTGCAGTTTGGGAACTGCCATACTCTCTCACCCTCAATCACACGGTTGAGGAGTTGATGGCGGGGTGTCGGAGTGCCGCTGGTGCAGAGCGGGGATTTCAGGCGCTTCGGGAGCGGGTTCTCAATCGTCTCGCACCGCTGCCGGGCCAGATCAGTGAGGGGAATTTTTTACCTCGCAAAATGACCCTCAGCGATTTTGTGCGGAGCAGTAAGATCGTTTTTCTTGGACTCCACGGTGGGATCGGCGAAGACGGTCGGCTTCAGGAGATGCTTGCGCGAGCGGGGGTCCGATTCAACGGCTCCGACGCGAAGGGGTCGCGGATCGGAATGGATAAGTACCGCACCGGCGAGATCGTGAAGGGGCTGGAACGGTACGGCATTTTTTCGGCGAAGCGGCTCGTCGTCCGAACGGCGCAGCTCCGCAAGTTAGGGGGAGGGGATTTCGCCGATTTATGGCGGCGTCTCGAACAAGAATTGGGAGGTCGGTCCTTTATTATTAAGCCGGGCGCGGATGGATGTTCGGCCGGTATCGTGCGCATCTATTCCGCGCGTGACCTGGCGGTGTATGTCGATCATCTCTTAAAGCGGGCCTCCCGCCTCGCCAAGGATACCCTCACCAATCAGGGGGAGATCGTCGAGATGCCGGTGGATCTCCCCAACGCGTTATTGATTGAGCAGTTTATCGAGACCGATCGGGTCAATGTCGTGCGGAATAAACTCACCTGGAACCATGTGACCGGATGGGTGGAAGTCACCGTTGGCGTCGTCGGAAAGAAGGGGCGCATGCGGGCGATGAGCCCGAGCATCACGGTCGCAAGCGGGGATGTCTTGAGCGTTGAGGAGAAGTTCCAGGGTGGCACCGGAATCAATATTACCCCTCCGCCTTCCCGTTATGTACCGACGAGAGTCGTCGAGGGGGCGAAGCGGCGGATCGAACGGGTTGCGGCCGCGCTCGGCCTCGGTGGATATGCTCGCATCGACGCTTTTTTGAATATCAAAACCGGTGAGATATACGTGATCGAAGCGAATACGTTGCCCGGTCTCACTCCCTCAACCGTCATATACCACCAGGCGCTCGCTGAAAAACGGCCGCTCGTCCCGCGGCAGTTTTTGGAGCGGATTCTCAGCCTCGCCTAGTGCTGCCAGGGATAGAAGCCCGGGTGCCGCAGCGGAGGCTGGTAATCTCTCCGTTGTGAGTCAGGAAAACGCCGTGGTACCCTGGCGGGGCGTATTTCTTCGCGCTGTTAGGAACGACGAACGGTGAAGATCACTGTGCCATGAAGATCCTGCTTACGAACGACGACAGCCATATCTCGCCCCTGCTTGGATTTGTTATCGCCAAACTGCGACATCTCGGCGATCTGACCGTTGTCGTCCCGAAGCACGAGCAGAGTTGGAAAGGGAAGTCGATGACTCGCTTTGCGTTCGTGCACGCTGAAGCGATCGAGCTTTTTGGTCATCCTTCGTTTACCGTCGATGGTACTCCGGCGGATTGCGTCAATGTGGGGATCTATCACCTTTGTGGTGCGAAGCCCGACCTTGTTGTCTCGGGCATTAATGCAGGGCTTAACGCCGGGATGGGGTTTATTTTTAGCTCCGGTACGGTCGGGGCGTGTCTTGAGGGAAATATCGCTGGAATACCTGGGATCGCATTGAGTCAGGCGTTTGACACCGCGACGATGAACCATTACGCCGCCGAATACGCTCTGCCGCCGGAGACACACGCCCGTCTGGAGCGTCAGACCGGTCCGTTGCT
This sequence comes from Bdellovibrionota bacterium, assembly GCA_044352465.1. Lineage (GTDB taxonomy): Bacteria > Bdellovibrionota_C > UBA2361 > UBA2361 > UBA2361 > JBILDU01. The sequence continues at coordinate 14,036 of JBILDU010000045.1, read as the reverse complement.
CGATCGAGTTTTCGGAGTATTCCAAAAACATTCGAGTCTGCTTGCTCAACCGATTACGTGGAACGTGAATCTGCCGTTTTTAGCGGACCCGGCGGTTGAGGTGCGGCCAACCTCCATGAGTCGCTCGACCTACGGGAATTTTTTCGGTCGGACGGAAACTCACTTTGAGCACCGCTTGCAGGAGGTCTTTCCCGATATGACGCCGGGGAACGATACTCACGCGATACGAACCGGGCATGTTTCGGTGACTCCTCTCGACATGCGGGCGTTCGGTCAGGTTGATGGCGAGGGATTCGAGCGATTGGCCCCACTTTTTTCATTACGGAGCGGGATGTGATCAATCTTCACGGTGTGACAAAGCACTATCCGCCGGAGCAGCTCGCGCTCAAAGGGCTTGATCTGAAGGTTGAGGGGGGGGAGTTTGTCTTTATCGCGGGAGCGAGTGGGGCGGGGAAGTCGACTCTGTTGAAACTCCTTTTTGGTGCGGAGCGAGCGACCAAGGGACAGGTCGTTGTTGGGGGACGAAACCTTTCGAATGTCCACGGCAACGATATTTCGCTTCTGCGACGGGAGATCGGGTTCATCTTCCAAGATTACAAGTTGCTGCCCCGACGAACGGTTGTCGATAACGTTGCCTTCGGACTTGAGGTTCAAGGGGTTGAGTATGCCGAGCGGCGTGAGCTGGCGTTACGCCTTCTCGGTTCGATGGGGCTCCGAGAACGTGCCGAGTCTTACCCGTTAACCTTGTCAGGTGGTGAACAGCAGCGGGTCGCTATTGCGCGTGCGCTCATTCATCGACCCCGTCTCATCCTGGCCGATGAGCCAACTGGAAATCTTGATCCCGACATGGCGCGAGTCGTCTTTGATCTCCTTCTCGAGGCGAACGCTGCAGGGGTGACTATTGTGGTGGCAACTCACGATCTTGCCCGAATTGAGGAGCTTAATTTACGTACCGTCGTGATCGATAGCGGAAAGATTATCGGAGACTTTGAGCGGATGCGGAGAGTGCAATGAGTCGCAACAGCGCGAGTGAAGTTGAACACGGCTCGGGTGAGGGGAGCTCAGCGTTCGGCCTCACGGCGATCTGGGCGCGCGGCTCTGAGCTTTCCCGACTCAGTCGGTGGGCCATGGCCAAACAACTGGTCTCGATCGCTTGGCGTAGCGTACGCTCGGCCCCCCTCACGTCGTTATTGACGTTAGCCACGATGAGCGTGGCTCTCTTTCTGCTCGCCGCTTTCTGCCTTCTTCTACAGACCGTCAACCGGGTCGCCGTGGAGACCCGCAGCGATGTGGCCCTGACGCTTTATCTCAAAGGCGATTCAGCCGGCGATGCCCGGGTGGCCCTGGAGGGGGAGTTGCGTTCGCGACCGGAGGTCGCAAGCGTTGATTTCGTATCGAGCGATGCGGCGCTCGACGAATTCCGGGCTTCGCTCGGGGACGAGGCTGCGCTCCTTGAGGGGCTGGCTGAGCGGAACCCACTTCCAGCCTCTTTCACGGTGAAGTTCAAGCCCGAGTTCGGCTCGCTCCAAGAGTATCAAGCTCTCTCCAGTGAGTATGCGGGGCATCCGCTGGTTGATCACATCCACTACAGTGGGGGAGTGGTTGGTCGGTTAGGGGCGATGATGCAAACGCTTCGAGTCGGGGGCGGGGGAGCGATCGTCTTCATGCTGTTCGCCACCGGATTTTTAATGGCGAATACTATCAAGCTCGCGCTGTACGCTCATCGAAGCGAGATCGAGATTATGCGGCTCGTTGGTGCGACCCAGGCTTTTGTTCGTGCGCCGTTTCTCATCGAGGGAGGCGCACAGGGCTTTTTGGGGGCGCTTTTGGGACTGACGTTGTTGTCGATTCTTGTTGGGGGCGTGAACCGCTTTTTAAGCCGCTCAGAACTCCTCTCCGGATTCGCTCATGCGCTACCACCGCTCGACGTTGTTGGTGTGGCACTCGTGGTGTTCGCAGGAATCGCGGTGGGTTTGCTCGGAAGTTTTCTTGCGGTGAGGCGCTTTAGCGTTGAGTAAAGTGCGTCGCGCATTCGTGGCAGTTGCGGTTGCGCTTGTGGGCGTGCTCCCGTACGAGTCTTCAGCTCACGAGGGAGCGGCTCAGCTTGAGCGTATCAATGCGGAGGTCGAATCCGCCAACGCCCGTCTGGCTGAGCTGGTTGAGCAGCGGCTTACGCGGGAAAAGGCCCTCAAAACTCTTCGAGTAGAGGTTTCGAAGTTGCGTAAGGAGGAGGCGGAGCTCAACCGTCAGGTTGAGGCGGGCCTCCTCAAAAAATCCGAGCTTGATAAGGAGATGGGGCGGCTGGGGCGTGAGATGGAGCGGCTGCGGGTGGTCGCGGTACAGCGGGTACGGGCGCTTTATGTCTACCGTAATCGAGCCGTTGCCGATCACATCATCGGAGCCGCCACCTCAGGCGAGTTATTGAAGAATGCCTACCTTTTGGCGAAGGTCTCGGCCTACGACCGCGAGCTTCTCGCTGAGATGCGGCAATTGGTGACCGCCAACGAGTCGGTACAGCGGCAACTCGTGAAGGTTAACGGCGAGCAGCTTCGATTAAAACAGGAGCTGAACAAGCGGGCCACCAGGTTGAAGGGGAAAGTCGCTGAAGAGGAGCGGTTGATGGCCGCTATCGAGCGGGAGAAAGTCGATGTTGAGGGGGCGCTTGCTGCTTTGCGCGCCCAAGCCCTCAGACTTGAAGCGGTATTAGTCTCGTTAATCGAGGGAGAGGTGGTGAGTGACGCGCGGGGTGCTGTCCCGGCCGGCTCAGTAGCAGTAGGGGGGACTCCCGTCGAGCCATTTGAGGGATCCGGCCTCGATAGCCGTAAAGGCAAGCTGGTTCGGCCGGTAAAGGGCGAGGTCGTTACCCCTTTCGGGCGAACCAAGCGAGCTCAATTCGAGGATTACGTCTTCAGTAAGGGGCAAGAGTACCGGGGAGACCCGGGTACGGCGGTTACCGCGGTCGGCTCTGGGCGGGTACTCCACCTCGGTCCGATGCCTGGTTATGGAACGATAGTCATCATTGACCATGGGGCCCGCTCCTACAGCCTCTACGGTAAAATGGGGGAGATTTCAGCTCAGCGAGGCCAGGACGTTCGCGCGGGGGAGGTGCTCGGTCGACTCTCGTCTACCGAGGGGATGGGGGGAAACCTTTATTTCGAGATTCGTAAGAACGGGACCCCGGTCGACCCAGGACCGTATTTTCGTTAGCAGTGGTCTCCGGTACCATGTTTCACCGTGCCCGGGGTGGTGCGGTCAGGGTGAGCGCCTAAGACCGAGGCGATCGTTCCCCCTCCGGAGTTTCCCGACTCCGCTCGTCAAACCTTTTTGCTTCGGGACGCGCCTTTATCTTGAATCGTTTCACCGCTTATTGCTATCCTAGCTATAATACTACTCTTTTAAGGGGTTTCGATGTCCCGTTCTTTTTCCCCGCGTGAGCGTTTTTGGGCGTCTACCGCGCTCACCCTCGCGCTCGTGTTGTTTTTCGGCGGAAGCCTCAAAGAGGTGAGTGCGCGCGAGAAGGGCGGGGGAAGTCTCTATGAACAACTCAAGGTCTTTACCGATGTGCTCGCGATAGTGCAGCGCGATTACGTAAAGGAAGTTGAGAACAAAAAACTCGTCGAGGGGGCGATCAAGGGGATGTTGACGACCCTCGATCCTCACAGTGGATATCTCGATCCGGAATTTTATCAAGACCTCCAAGTTCAGACGAAAGGGGAGTTCGGCGGACTCGGTATCGAGATCACGATTAAAGATGGCCTGCTTATCGTCGTGTCCCCGATGGAGGGATCGCCAGCTGAGCGGGCAGGGATTAAGTCCGGTGATGCGATCGTCAAGATCGAGGGGAAATTCACCAAAGAATACTCACTTGTTGATGCAGTGAAGCGGTTGCGTGGTCCGAAGGGGTCCCCGATCAGTATCTCTATCTCGCGGAAGGGGCAGCCAGATCTTATCGATGTCACCCTTTTACGCGATAATATTCAGGTGCGCAGTGTCCGCTCGCGCCACCTCGGGGATAACTTCGGTTACGTGCGGATCAATCAGTTCATGGAAAAAACCTTTGACGACCTCAAGGGCGGATTGCGGACGATTCGGGCGCAATCTGGTGGGGCGATCGCCGGTTTGGTGCTTGATTTGCGGAACAATCCGGGTGGTCTGCTCACCCAAGCGATTAAAGTGAGCGACATGTTCTTAAAAGACGGTGTCATCGTTTACACCGATGGTCGGGTAGAGGCACAGAAGCAAAAGTTTTTTGCCCATTCCCGTGATACCGAGCCAGCCTATCCGATCGTCGTACTCGTCAATGGCGGCTCCGCCTCGGCGGCGGAGATCGTTGCGGGGGCGCTGAAAGACCACGGTCGCGCTCTCATCTTGGGGACGCAGACCTTTGGCAAAGGGTCGGTGCAGACGATTACCCCACTTGAGAACGGCGGGGCGCTTACCTTGACCACAGCTCTCTATTACACCAAGAGTGGTAATTCGATCCAAGCAACTGGGGTTAAACCGGATATCGAGATCGATGCGCCGGAGGAGGCGATGGAGGAGCCCTCCCCCCCGAAACAAAGCATCCGGGTCCGTGAGAGCGACCTGCCCGGAGCTATATCCAACCCCACGAATGGTGGGCGGGCGGATGAGCCGGTGATGAAGCGGCTCAATAAGGTGCCCACGGTGCCGGAGGGCAACGAGGTGATTAATCCGGAGACCGAGGATGTCGAGGTTTGGCTTGGGCGCGACCCTCAGCTCAGGAAGGCCTACGACCTCCTGAAGACCTTCAATATTTTCAAAGGACCCATCCAGCAGACGATGGCTGAAGAGGGGAAACTGAACGGCTAACCGGTCTCAGGGTTGTGAAAAAACTGTTTTGACAACCAAGATGGTGAGTCCGGCTATTTCTTGCCAACCCCAGAAGCCCCTCCAAGCTGGGAATAGCCCAATCCCCGGTTAACTTTGCGTCGCTTCGGCGACTTATGCTCACTTTTGTGTTCTCCGTGTGCGGCCTCGTGGTCCGCGTTGAGTAGCCTCTCATCCGTCGGTATACTCGGGTCGGCCCTCTGAGGGGGCTTGGACCAAAAGGTCAAGTGCGGCCGAGTTGGCTGGCTTAGTTCCGGCAAAGAGGGGAGGCGCCAGATATGTTTACTATTAATCAGAAGATCGAGAAGTTACGGGGTGAGCCGCGCCATTTAAAGCGTGAAAATCTGGGCAGTCTAAGGGCGAAGATGGGGAGACAGCTCATAGCGCTCAAGTCGATTAACTCCGGCTGTGCAAACCGTCAGCGTCCCGTATTTGAGCCTAAAAAATAGGGCGGGGAGTTTGACCTTTCCCTAAATTGCTGGTAATCATACGCCCTTACGGTCGGTTCCGTTCGTGAAGGCGCGTAGCTCAGTTGGTTAGAGCGCTTGCTTGACAGGCAAGAGGTCAACAGTTCGAATCTGTTCGTGCCTACCAGCTCAAACGTGAATAAGCACTGAAAGTCTCATCAAGCGATGAGAACCTAGAAACGATCAAAGGGCGCTCGGTGAACGGGGAAGTTCAGGGGCGGTAGTTTGTAAAGAGTGTGTCGTATGCCGAAGATGAAGACGAATCGCCTGGCTCACAAGAAGTTCCGGGTGAATGCCAAGGGGAAGATCAAGAAAGCCCGCGCGAACACCAGCCACAACACCGGCAAAAAGTCGGCGAAGCGGATGCGCCAGCTCCGTCGCAGTGGAATGGTCGACAAGACCAACATGAACGATCTAAAGCGGATGCTCGCCAACGCCGGCTGTTAGCCTGTAGGTTGGTGTTGCCCGAACGAGGATAGATTCAGAAAAGCAGATAGACCAGAGAAGCAAGGTAGAGAGGTAAGGTCATGAGAGTTAAACGTGGATTTGCGAGCCGCCGCCGTCACAAGCGGATGCTGAAGTTAGCCGAGGGTTTCTACGGCCGCAGAAGCAGCTGTTTCAAGCTCGCGAAGCGCGGTGTTCAGCGTGCTTTGAAGTACGCCTACCGGGACCGGAAAGTTAAGAAGCGTGAGTTCCGCATGTTGTGGATCGCGCGAATTAACGCGGCGGTTCGCCCGGCAGGGTTGAGCTACAGCCGATTTATGTCCGGCTTGAAGCAGGCAAGGATCGAGGTTGATCGGAAGATCCTCGCTGAGCTCGCTTTGAACGACCCGAAGGCGTTCGGCGCAGTTGTCGAGAAGGCTCGTCAGGCCCTGGCCTAAACGAGCTGTTGAGACACGCCGTATCGGCAGTAACGAGAGAGCCCCGCCATGTCGGGGCTTTTTCGTATCTTGAGGGGCTCGTAAGAACACCACAGAGGTCATGACGGAGAATAGGATGGGCGCGGTGGTATGTCGATTGTCACGGATCGCGGCCCCCGAGCTTGCGCTCATTGAAGCGGAGTCGAATGAACCCCCGTGGCCGGAGCGACTATTTGTTCAGGAGTTCTCGAACACATTTTCCCATGTTTTCGGGGTGCGGTATGAGGGTGTCATCGCGGGATTCTTGGTGATTCATGTCGCCGCAGATGAGGGCCACATCGTTAACTTCGGCGTGCGTCGGGAATCTCGGGGGCGGGGGCTCGGTCGCACTCTGCTTGAGGCGGTGTTGCGGGATCTCCATGGCCGAGCGATTCGTTGGGTAACGCTCGAGGTGCGCCGCAGCAACAGCATCGCTCAACGATTATACACGTCGCTCGGATTCGAAGAGGTCGGCATTCGGTCGAAGTACTACTCGAACGACGGTGAAGATGCGCTCGTCTTAAAGCTTAACGTCGACGAATTTATCGCCGGTACTACCCGTCAGGAGGGCAAGTGATCTACCGCACGCTCATCCGTCCACTCGTCTTTCGATTCGATTCCGAAACGGTGCACCACCTTGCGGTGAGGAGTGGGAAGCTGCCCGGAGTGGCCGGGGTATGTCGAGCGCTCTATCACTATGCGGATCCAGGGTTGGCGACAGAGGTGTTCGGTCTCAAGTTCGCGAGCCCGGTCGGCCTCTCGGCAGGCTTCGATAAAAACTGCGAGATCGTCCCAACCCTCGCAGCTCTCGGCTTCAGTCATATCGAGTTGGGGAGCGTTACCGCAGCGGCGCAGCCGGGAAACCCGCGCCCGCGGATATTTCGACTCCCCGAGGATGGTGCACTCATTAATCGCATGGGATTCCCCTCTGTCGGAGTTGACGTCTTCGCCCCCCGGTTGCGTCAGGTGTACGCTTCGACACCCGCGGTGATCGGAGTGAATATCGGGAAGACTAAAGTCGTGCCGATCGATGCCGCCTTAGTCGATTACGTAGCGACTTTCACCCGGGTGCGCGAGTCGGCCGATTATTTTGTACTCAACGTTTCGTCGCCCAACACGCCGGAACTGCGCAAGCTCCAGGAGCGGGATCGCCTCACGGCTTTGCTGCAAGGAGTGCAAGCGCACAATCCTGAGAAAAAGCCCCTTTTGGTGAAAATCGCCCCCGATCTGTCGTGGGCTGAGATCGATGCGGTGCTCCTCTCTTGTAACGACGCCGATGTCGCTGGGATTATCGCGACAAACACAACTTTCTCCCGTGCGGGACTCCGCCAAGCGATCGATGAGGTTGGGGGATTGAGTGGCGCCCCGCTTCATTCGCGCGCTGTTGAGATCGTGCGCTACATCACGACTCAGACCGCAGGTAAATTGCCGGTGATCGGGGTCGGTGGTGTTTTTAGTGCCGCTGATGTGATCGACTTCCTCCGAGCAGGTGCCTCGCTCGTGCAGCTTTACACCGGGCTCATCTATCGTGGGCCAGCGATCGTGCGTGAAATTAACTGCGGACTGAGCCGTTACCTCGCGCAAGAGGGCCTAAAATCGATCGCGGAAATCAAGTCTAAAATGTTATAAAGAAAGGCTTTTTTGAGGCTCTTTTATTTGACCTTGCGATGAGCTTTGGAGTATACTAGCGAAGCGTTTGAAGCTGGGTGATTTCCTCTTTCGAGCGGATAAAACCATCGGCAAGCGTATCGGTTTTGAGCCGTTCGGTTCGAAAAAGTCTCCGATATAAATCGTGGGGCTGGCGAAGCGTCTCATCGCTCCGTCTCTTTTTGGTGAGTGAGGTATCTCCGCAGAGCGTTCTCGGTCTGTCATCGCACCATTCAAACGGAGCGATAGCTGAACGAAGCGGTAGTTGAATAGCTCTGAGTCGCCCGATCCCTCCAGTACCCAAAAGTGGTTTAGAGTAAGTGGCGAAGAGTCGTCTTCGTTGCGGACTTTTTGAGCACAGGGGTGGCCGTTATACCTGCGGGCCAACACGCCTCACGTGTCGCTTGATGGGTCGGTTCCTCGGTGGTCGGACCGATAACTTATGCGTCTATCGAGGAGTGCCTATCTTGAGTAGCAAGTTGTTCAAAGTCGGAGATAAGATCGTTTACCCCGGGCACGGCGTCGGCGAGATTACGGCGCTGAAATCCCGCACCATCGCCGGAACTGAGCAACAATTCTTCGATATAACCATCGCCGAATCGGGGATGAAGATCATGGTCCCGGTGTCGCAATCCGAAGCCGTCGGACTACGTAAGGTGATCGATCGGCGCTCGATCGATAAAGTATACGCTATTCTCAAGAGTCGCGATTTCAAGATCGACACACAGACCTGGAATCGCCGTTTCCGGGAGTACTCCCAGAAGATCAAAACCGGATCGGTGTTTGAGATAGCTGAGGTGATGCGCGATCTTTCCGTTCTCAGTGTGGACAAAGAGCTTTCCTTCGGTGAGAAGAAGATGCTCGATACCGCCCAAAACCTCCTTGTCTCTGAGATAGCCATCGCGAAATCGCGCACCCACGACAAGGTGATGGGTGAGTTGCGAGAGCTTTTCGCCTAACCAGTCTTCCTAACGGCCGAGAGTGGAGTCCTCCGCAAGACCTGTCGTCGCAATAATTCCAGCGGCGGGCAGTGGAGCTCGCCTCGGTTCGGCACTCCCGAAAGCGCTCGTCGCGGTCGGTGGAACTCCGATCGTGCGGCGTACGGTGGATACCTTGGTCGCGGTCGGACGTTTCCTCCGGATCGTCGTGGCAGTTCCGCCGGCTCACCGCCGTCAGTTTGAGCACGCCCTGGATGGGGTCGCTGGACTGACCCTCGTCGCAGGTGGTGCTGAACGTCAGGCCAGTGTTCGGGCGGGGATAGACTATGTGGAACGAGAGCTTCCTGAGGTTATCGATCACGGCTCCATCCTGGTTCACGATGCGGCGCGGTGCTTGCTCTCCCACGATCTTGTCAACCGATGCCTCGAGAAGCATGCCCACGCGCGTGCGGTGACCGCCGCGATGCCGGTGGTCGATACCCTCGTTCGTGCGGATACGTCGGGAGTGGTGCAGGACGCCATCGACCGAGCGGCGGTGTACGCGATTCAAACCCCGCAGATCTTTGAAGGCCGCTTGCTCCGCGATGCCCACGCTCGAGGAATCGTAGGCGCAACCGACGACGCGTCGCTCGTAGCCCCGCTTGAAGCTGTACATGTGGTGATAGGTGACCGACTTAATATCAAGATCACGACCCCGGACGATCTTGTCTTGGGCGAGGTGCTGGCGAAGATCGGGATGAACTCTGAGGGGATGAAGAGATGAAGACTTTTCGATTGGGTGAGGCGGACTTCGTGGTGCCGTCATCTGAGCAGGAGTATACGCATCTTCAGACAGTTTTATCCTCCCGTCCCGATTCGATCGCTGAGCGGAGTCTGCTCGTTGCATTCTCGAGCGATAGCGCAGGGAGGCTCGGTTGGGGGGCGGCGATGGGTGAGCGGGCAGGTCTCCTCGTGGATCTCCTTTTCGCGCTTATCGACCGTCCTCGCGTCGAGTCCGGTTTTATTGAGGTGCGACTCTCGCCCGATCAGGTAGGTATCCTTCGCACCGTACTTGAGCCCGCAGCGCCGTCCGCATTGAGGGGCGTGGTGCATCTGCTCAGTGAGGCCGACGCTGAGCGCAGAGCGGTTACGGCGGTGCTGCTCTTCAAGTCTCCTGAAGGCGCAAGGGAAGGGGATGAGTATCAACGCCGGCGCACGACGTTGTTGTTCGAGCTCTTTAATGCAGGTGCCCTGCGGGGAACCGATAGCGCGGCACGACAGTCGCTGCTCGATAGCTTCACGATCCTTCCGAACCGTTTTCTCTCGGAAGGGGGGCAGTTTATCGTTCCGGCGCAGGAAGACCCGGTCTTCCTGCGCCGGGTCAGCGCCTACACGGAATGGTCGGGGGCGATCGCCGAGCTTTCACCCGGGGGGATCGACAAATTCCCAAGTCTCATGAGTGTGCGCGCACATGAGCTGATGCTCGACGGCAACCGGATCGTTCCGAGCGTGATGATTCGTGATGGCGTTCACGTGGGCAAGCGCAATATCTTTATGTTTCACGCCGCGGTGAATATCGCAGCGTTCATCGGGGATGATAATCTCATCGACTCCCACGCCTCGCTGGCGTCCTCCGCTCAGGTGGGTAATCGGAATAAGATCGGGTCGTTCGTCAGTGTTGAGGGGGTCTTAAGCCCCGCGAATGCGGCACCGGTTGTCATCGGAGATGAAAATTTTCTTGGAAGCTTCGTGCGAATCGGGACCGGTATTCGGATCGGCAATAAAAATTTCATCGGGGCGGGAGTAAATCTCTCCCTCGGAACGAAATTAAAGGATTGCCGCTCCGAGTCTTCGACTCGGGGGGAGTATGTCACTGTCCGCGAGATCAACGAGCGGTTCGACGCGCTGGCGATTACCCCGAACAACGCGGTGCGCGATTTTGAGGGGGTGGGCCTTCTGCCGGGCGAATATGTAATTTTTGAGAATACTCCCGATTTCATGGGCCGATTTGAGGGAGATGTCCGTATTCGCGGGCAGGTATGACGACGCCAACTGAGACGCGTGATGCCCCGGGGGCCTTCGGGTGGATTACGGACATTCTTGATGCGGGAGGGTTCCCCTGGATAGTGGTGGGTGGGCTTGCCGCCACGGTCTACGGCAGCCCGCGTGCGCTTGCCGATATCGATATCGATACCCCCCGCGCCGCGCTCGATTATGTGGCTCAACGGGCGCGAGCTTGCATTATCTTCGGCCCCGCTCGATATCGTGACGAGGAGTTCGATATCGAGTTGCTATCGCTTCGCTGGGGGGCGCAAGATATCGATCTCACCGCCGCGGAAGATATCCGACTTTTCGATCGAAGGGCGGGGGAATGGCGCAACGTTCCGACCGACCTGACTGCGTTTGAAACGCATCTTGTTCTTGGCCGTCACGCTGCGGTGCTGCCCCGGATAGCGCTGATCGATTACAAGAGGATTATCGACCGAGCCGTCGACCGCATCGATGTTGAGGCTCTTGAAGGGGCAACCTCAAAAGTCACCGTTAAAAGGTGAGCGTGAGTCCGTCATAGCCGAGCTCGATCCCCGGTGGAAGCTGGGCACTCACAGTTTCGAAATCGATCGAATGGGTCATGTGGACGAGAATCGTTCTCTCCGCCCCGATCTCTTGCGCTACCTTTATCGCCTCGGGGATCGTGAAGTGGGTCCGGTGAGCTTCGAAACGCAAGCCATCGAGGATTAAATACCGGACTCCGCGAAGTATCTCGCGGGCTTGGGCGGGCACCTTGTTGCAATCAGTCGCGTAGGCGAGCGCCCCGACCCGATAGCCGGTCACCGGAGAGCTGCCGTGCTCCAGGGGGAATGGATGAACCCCAAAGCCCGCTGCTTCGAAGGGGACGGTGTCCTCGATTTCGTGAAGGTCGAGCTGTGCCAGCGCGCCTCCTTCGTAGTTCGGTCGTGGATCGAAGATATAGTTGAAAAATCGCCGGATCTCGTCGAGCGTTGTTCTCGTTCCGTAGCACGGAATACGACGTTGCAGGGTGTAGTTGAAGCACCGCAGATCGTCGGTTCCAAGGATGTGGTCGGCGTGGGTGTGGGTGTAGAGGACCCCATCGATCCGCTCGATACCTGCCCGGAGCGTCTGTTGGCGGAGATCCGCTGAGGCGTCGATAAGGAGTGCGCGCCCATCCTCGCTCTGAATAATCCCCGAGGTTCGCAGACGGTGATTCCGTAAGTCGGTGGAGCGGCAAACCCCGCACCGGCATCCCGGCACCGGTACCCCGGTTGATGTTCCACACCCAAGAATCGTGAAGCGCATACCTACAAGAGAAACACTTCCCCTGAAAACATTCAAGGTAGTGCCAGTGGGGGAAGGTTTCATGCCATCACGGCCTTGATTGGACGAGAAAGGGGAACACGAGCCTTTTCGGCGCGCTCTTGCGGATTCCGGCGCTTCGTTCCGGTCTTGCGAGAAATGCGATGCCCCGCTGAGCTTGAACTTGGATGAAAGAGGTTATTGCAAGGGGCAACGGTACACGGCTATGCCTTCGTTCAGGAGGGTTGCGTCGGAAGCTCGGTTGCGGTTAAACAGAGCTCAGAGGGCGAGGAACAACTCGACCCAATAGTGAGGTGCCGCCATGAATGATGAACGCGAAGAGAAGTCTGGCTTGAAGGTCAACGACCGACGGCGCTTCGATGCTTCGGGTAACGCCAGGGAAGATGATCAACCCACTGTTGTAGTGCCGCCAGCCGCGACTGAGCGTGCGCCCGAAGGGGCGGCTGGTATCGCGAAGAGCGAGAGTAAGTTGGCGAAACCGGAGCTACAAGGGGGTGGGGGGGAGATCAACTTCAGCTCGTTTGTCATATCCCTCGCGACGCAAGCCCTCATGCAGTTAGGAGAGATGCCTCCCCCAGATGGAATGGCGATCGAGCCCGACATGGAGGCAGCTCGACAGACCATCGCCATTCTGGGCCTCATTGAGGAGAAGACCAAGGGCAACCTAATACCTGAGGAGGCAGAGCTCCTTAAAGAGGTCCTCCACAGCGTGCGCATCTGTTATGTGCGCCGTTCCAAAGAGGCGTAAGAGGCTCGTTCCGTATTTTTTTGGTTGCGTGGTGGAAGGAGTTTTTCACGCCCTGGCTGTGCAGCGACCAAAAAAAGGACAGTTGTCTTTCCTCCGGTCAGGGGGTGGCGGATTCTTGCCGTGTCAGCGGCAATTTTAACCGCTTTTGACACCCCCAACTGGCGGGTTTTTGGCGCCTCTATCCTGTAGCCGAGGCCGCGGCCCCCGTTCACCAAGTCTCCGTTGCCGGGCGTATCTCCCTAAGTACCTCTTTTCGTGTCGAATTAAAAAAATCACCCACTTTTTTGAATCGGTTCGATCGGTCAGCTAGTCCGCTGGCAAGGTTTTCGCATTCCATCTCTGGAGAGGCGTTTGCTGTAGGTGGTTTTAAACACCGCTTCCAGCCCAACGGATCGCCTGCTGTGGAGGTATTTTATGGCGAATCAGAAGACCGATGTCGAGCTCGTTGAGGAGTTTAAGCGGGGCTGTGAAGCGAGCTTTGAGGAGCTTGTGCACCGCTACAGCGGCAAGGCCTTTAGCCTCGCCTCACGCTTAACCCGAAATCAGGAGGACGCCGAGGAGGTCCTTCAAGATGTCTTTGTCACCGTTTACCGAAAAATCAGCGGCTTTGAGGGAAAATCAAGTTTTTCAAGTTGGCTCTACCGAATCACAGTGAACTCAGCGTTGATGAAATTACGTAAACGCAAACGGGACCAAACGGTTTCAATCGAAGATATTTTACCGCAGATCCAAAACTCTCATCACCTCAAAACGAGCGAGCAGGCTGAGGGGGATGCGATTACCCTTCGTGGGCAGCTTCATGCGGCGCTTGAGGAGGCGATTCGTCGCCTTCCCGACGATTACCGCCCGGTCTTTGTCCTCCGGGATATCGACGGGCTCACCAGTCGCGAGGTGAGTAAGATTCTTCAACTTACGGTGCCAGCGGTGAAGTCGCGGTTGCACCGTTCCCGGTTGATGTTGCGGCGGAGATTGAGTCGACTCTACCGCGAGTTGCGGGTTGGCCCCGCCCAGTCGGTTGGGAATATGTAGGGGCTCAAACGCCCCCAGCGTTTCGTCGCGCCTCTTTCCATAAGTTTGTCACCTGCCATGGGTGGGGGGCGTTAGCGCCCGAATCGCCCACACGAGTATGGGCAATACGAGGTAGGGTGAATTGTTCGGGACCTCATCCGGGCGCGCT
>JBILDU010000042.1:0-22738 GCA_044352465.1 Bdellovibrionota bacterium | reverse complement strand
CGAATCCGGCGAGGACCCGCGCCGCGTTCTCAAGATCGGAGAGGCTACAGACCTCAACCTGAGTATGCATATAGCGGTTGGGGATGCCGATACTACCGGTAGCGACTCCGCCGCGCGAGACCTGAATCGCATTGGCATCGTTGCCGAGGAGCTGTGACGATGGCGCTGGCTGATACGGAAGCTTCAATTTTTTGGCAGCAGCAACGAGCATATCGGCCACCACCGGATTGGTGTTGGGGCCGTGCGAAAAGCAGGGGCCGCGACCCAACGTGCAGGGTACCGCCTTCGCGTTGTCGTTGGCCGGATTGTCTGAGGCGTGGGTCACGTCGATAGCGATGCCGACCTCGGGGTCGACGCTAAAAGCTGCGGTGCGTGCCCCGCGGAGTCCAACTTCCTCTTGTACCGTGCTGACGCTGTAGAGCCCGACCGCAAGTTTCTCTTCGGCGCAGAGGCGTAATGTCTCCATCGCGACAAAAAGCCCGACTCGATTGTCGAGCCCGGGCGAGGACACGAGGTCCGGTCCGAGCTCAGTGACCCCTAGTTTAAACGTCACCGGATCGCCGATAGCGATTCGCTTCTCCGCTTCTTTCTGAGTCTTCGCGCCGATGTCGACCCACATCTTATCGAGGTCGAGCTTCACCCGATCGCGCTCTTCCGCGGACTGTTGGTGAATCGGTTTCCGTCCAAAGATCCCATGGACTGCGCCCCGTTTGGCGTGAATGGTGACGTGGGTACCTAAGAGGACGCCCGCATCGATACCGCCGAGGGGGGAAAGATAGATGAAGCCATCTTTGGTGATGTGCTTCACCATAAACCCTATCTGGTCACAGTGACCGGCGAGCATCACCCGACGGGATGCTTTCGGATTGAGCGCCACGATGACGTTGCCGTGGAGGTCTGTTTCGATGGAGTCAGCGTAACGCGCCATGCGGGTGCGAACGACGTGTTGGATCTCCTCTTCAAAGCCGGTTGGAGACGGTGTGGTAAGGAGCTCGTAGAGGAAGTCTTTGGAATCTTTTTGCATAAAAAGCGATTTTAAAACGGGCCAGCAAAAGAGCTACCCCTTTCATGAGATGATACTTCAGAAATGGCGGTTCCAAAATGGAAAGATCGTCGGGCCGATACGAGCTGTTTCAGCCACAGCCGGAGCTGATAACCCGGCCACTCGGAACCCGCAGGCAACATGACGCCTAAAAGCCGGCCTGTTCGATTATCGTCTTGTAGGGGGGATGTCGTTGCAGTTGCTCGATCTCCTCAGGCGAAATTTGGGAGAGGGCGAGCTGAAGATTAGGGAGTAAGCGTCGGATCGCCTGCGGCTCCCGAAGCGCGGCCTCAAGAATAACGTCGATAGCCTCGTGGATCCGTTCGGTGTCGAGGAGGTAGAGCGCGCGATTAGCTTCGATCGTAGCCGAACAGCGCGGAGTTGCCGTTGAGCACACCCGTTCGATGAGGGTGAGGGCGTCGACCGGATATCCGGTGACGCGGAGAAGATCCGCCGCATTTGTGAGGATAGTTTCGAGATACTGCTGCGTATCGGTGCCGAAAAAAAGGGGATCGCTGACGGCTGCCGCCCGCAATTCAGTCAGGTAACGAGAAGTCTGCTCAACGTAACCCTGTTCGCGGGCGCTTGATCGATCGCGTTCAAGTCGGGTTGTTCCCTCCGAGGACAGTCGAGCGATGGCCCGAAAACGGCCGTTCAATTCGAGGTTTGGTTCAAAAAAAACCGGCCCGCTTCGACTGACGGCTGTAATGAAATTTCGGAGTTGCTGCTCATCCGGGGCGTTGGGAGGGAGCTCCGCATGGGGAGTGAACGAGAGGTGCTCAGCGAGAATATTGATCTCGAGTGGGGCGAAAAGATGAGGGAACAGTAGGCTCGGTTGATAGATCGGGACAACATCCTCACGATATCCTTCGATCGTGTGGAGGTACTGTGCGATGAACCACGAGGCTTCGGTGATAATCGGGGCACCGTGTGGAAGTGAGTCGACGAGTGAGCGGGCAGCGTCCGGGGCAGCAGAGAATCCTCTTACCGAGGCTGCCTTCAAGATGACCGTGGGGCTCTGTGTGGTGAGTGCGACTCCCGCGATGAGGCTGCCGGCCACCACGAGGCGAACGAGGGGGCGGTGGCTGCTCAGCAGTAACGCCGCCAGCGCTACGGAGGCGAGAACAGCCAGGAGGGCAAGGGAGATGATCCACGGGTCAGGATCCCAACCGGAGAAAAACAACATATTCCCTCCGAAGACAGAGAGAATAATGCCACCGAAGAGGGGCTGCATACGAAGGACAAAAAGAACTCCTATTCCAGCGCTGAGCAATATGACGATAGAGAGCTCACCGCTGAGGGTGCGGAGATCGTGAGTTGCTGCGTGAAAGAGGCGGTCGTCCCACGACTCTCGGGGGATGTTTGTTCCGGGGATGGCTTGAATCGAGGGGCGTAGGAGTCTGTCCCGCGCGTTCGTGATGTGGGCGACAAATCGCTCGACTGAGTGGGGGGCGCCGGTATTAAGCGGGGGAGAAGCGAAGGATCGTGCCGGGAGGTAGCCGTACACTCCGAGCCCGAGTACCGCCGCGAGAAATGCGGGGAGGATCGCCCGCGCAGTGCGACGGATGTCGATGAGGACGAGGATCGTCACCGGAATGAAGGTAAGAACGCCCGAGACGTGGTTTCCAAGTGAGAGGCCAGCGATGAAACCCGCGAGAATCAAGAGCCGTAAATCGGTGGTTTGCAGGTACACGCAATAGAGATTGAGCAAGGCGAGCATGAGGACCGCATGGAGCAGGTATGCTTCGGCGGACAGAAGTCCGCGGAGAAACGCAGGGCTCATGAGGAGGAGAAACGCTGGAAGAACGGAGACGGCAGTGGTGAATCGATGAAGCCCTAAAAAAGAGAGAATTCGGGCGGTGGTAAGGGTAAGGCTAAAGAGAAAAAGAGCTCCGAGGGCACCTGAAAAGAGGTGAGCCCGCCAAGCGATCGGACCGACTGGAAGAAGGGCGAACGGATTGGCCAGTTGAGCATAGAGTGGATAGCCGGGGGGATGAACGATATCGAGAAAGAAACCCGCGAGAATGAACTCTCCGGAGTCGCGCCAAAGCACCGTGCTTGGGGTAAATAATGTGGCGAAAAACCAGGTGGCGATCAGGAGCCCCAAGCCAAGTCGACCGACATGTGGGGCTGATCGTTCCATGAGTATCGTTGAGTATAGCGATTCCCCGCTCTATCGAGGATCTCTTTTTATCAGCGCTATTCAGTTTGGTTGGTGCGAAAAAAAAGACCGGGCCTGCGAGGGCCCGGTCTTTTGCTGGCATGAACCGCTTTCTTTACGGCTGCATTCCACCGTTCGCGCTGTTCCAGGTGTAAACTGCCCCGGAGCCGAGCGAGTTCGACGAGGTCGCTGTGAACCCGGTCGTCGTCGCCGTCATCGAGAGGGTTACGCCGTTTGAGAGCGAGCGCAGACCTGGGAGAGCCGCGGAACCGCCCTCCAAACACTCGCCGTCCGTACAGTTACGATACTCGTTACTCTGAACGAAATATGCCTCTTGAGCCACTGCCGCGTTTCTAAGGTCAGAGCGCGCAGCGGAGTCGTAGCCCCGTTGACGGTAAGAGTTGAACTGGGGAATCGCTATCGCAGCTAAGATACCGATGATCGCTACCACAACGAGGAGTTCGATCAACGTAAATCCCGCTTCAGCCTTCTTCATCTGGTGTCTCCTTTGTTAAGACGTTTTATGACATAAACCAAGCTACCGGGATCGGAGTGACCTACCTTCTCCCTGGCGTCGGATTCCGCTGCGACTGTGTCGCCCCGTACCGCCCAAAAGGCCCAGCGTGTCCTTGCGCTCTTTTCCCTGATAATCACCCAAGCAAGTCGGATGCCACAGACAAAAAGTTGAGCCCTTTCTCTTATAGTCGACAAATCAATCACTTAGCGCGGGGTGCACCGACGATTTAGCTCCGTTAAGATGCAAAAAAACGGCACCAGTGACACTTTTTGTTACAGGTTCTTAAAAACCGTTCTCGGTCGGCCGCTGCGATCTCGAAGAGGCCTATCCTCTTGGGTGGTCGGGGCCCTCCCAAAAACTATGACGCTCTCCGGGTTCGTGCTAATCGCCTTCGCTCGCGATATTGAATTTTTGAAGTCGGTATCGGAAGGAGCGGAAATTGAGACCAAGAAGATCCGCCGCCTTCTTCTTGGCCCCGTTTGTTTGGACGAGTGCAAGTTCGAGGTAGCGTCGCTCGGTATCCGCGAGGATAGCGTCGAGGTCGAGGGGAAATTGAATCTCGTTCGCGAAAATGATTTCCGTTTCGCGTTGAGGGGGAGGCTCTTCCACCGACGCAGTGCCCAAACCCCGCACCTGTTCAGCGAGGTGTTCGGGAAGGATGACCTCTCCTCCGAAGACAAGCGCGCGCTCAAGGACATTCTCAAGTTCGCGGACGTTCCCGGGGTAATTGTATCCCATCAGCGCTTGCATGGTTGCTGGAGGTACCACCGGGAGCGCCGCCTTGCCGCGGCACAGCTGGCGCAAAAGCGAATCCACAAGCGGGGGGATATCTTCTCGTCGATCCCGGAGCGGGGGGAGCGCGATACTCACGACGTTGAGCCGATAGAAGAGATCTTCACGAAATCGTGCAGCGCGCACTTCGGCCCGAAGGTTGCGATTAGTCGCCGCGATCACCCGCACCCGAATCGGGATATCGCTATCTCCGCCAACTGGTCGCACCTGTTTCTCTTGAACCACGCGCAGGAGCTTGGCCTGCATCGATAAAGGGAGCTCGCCGATCTCATCAAGAAAAATGGTGCCGCCATCGGCGCGCCGAAAAAGACCGAGCGCCTCGCTCTCAGCACCCGTAAACGCCCCTCGTTTATGCCCAAAGAGCTCGCTCTCAAGGAGCGCTTCCGGAATTGCGCCGCAGTTCACCGCGACGAAGGGACCGCTCGCATAGGCGCTGCCGAGGTGAATCGCCCGGGCGACGAGCTCCTTCCCGGTGCCCGATTCCCCGCTGATGAGAACCGTTGCATCGAATTTCGCTACTCGCTCAATCAACGTAAAGATACGTTGCATGACGGCGCTCTCACCAACAAACCCTTTCACGCGCGTCGAGTGCCGTTGGAAGCTTTCATCCGCATCGGTCGTCGCCAGAAGGCGAGCCATGCGCTCTTGAATCTCGAGCTGCTCCTGAGCAGTTCGCAGGGTAGTCATGTCCCGTAAGATAATGAACGCACCAACGAGCTCGTGGCGCCGGTTGTAGCACGGTCGAGCGATGCAGCTGAAGTGACGGGTCTCGTTCGAATTGGGAGCGGTGATCGTGAGATCGGTTGTGCAAAGACTCTCGCTGGGCAACAGCTCGATAAGCGTATCTGCACCGTGGGCAATGAGATAGTCACGGAGTGATCGTCCGCGGAGGCGGTCGCTCGTTGCGCCCAGAAGCGTTGCGGCTGCCTCGTTGAGGTACTCAATCGTTCCATCGAGGCGGAGTCGGATGATGCCATCGGGGATCTGTTCGAGAAGCTCCCGTTGTTCGACGGCGAGAGCGGTCGACGAAGCCGCAATCACCGACTGTGCGGTCATGCGGAGCGCGAGAAAACTTGCCCCGATAACGGTAAGTATCATGCCCGAACCGAGTCCGATGATCTGGAGAAGGAGTCCGCCGGGTGGCCCCGCGTGGAGCACCGTCCCATCCACCAGAGCGAGCGCGCCGACCTGTAAGGCACCCGCTAGGAGGCTGTACAAACCTATTCCGATCGCGGAGCACCAGAGCCCCGCTCGCCGTGACTCGGTCGCAGCAACGAATCCCACGACGGGAAGAAATAGAAACAGAAAGGGAGAGAATGGGCCGCCGGTCAAGTAGACCAATCCGGTGATTGCACATAGGTCGATCAGGTATGCACCAAGTGTCGCTATCCGCCGCAGCTCGTACGGGAGGCGAAAGTGGGGCACGGCTATAAAGAGCAGGTAGACACCGAAGCTCAGTAGCCAGGCCTCACGATCGACCCCCGCGACAGGAGCGAACAGAAGCGTGCTCGCAAAGTGGATGATAACGAGCGCACTGAGTGCGATGAAGATGCGGAAGCGGGTAAGCCAGTGCGCACTGAAGGCTTGAGGGTGGTCAAGCGGGGGTCGCGGCGTGGCTACGCTTAACCAACTCTTCCAGGCGGAGAGTGTCCTGCTCATTGAACCACCGAACCCATTTTAAATATCGGCAGATACATCGCGATAACGAGAGCGCCGATGATCGTGCCGAGCACCAAAATCATGATAGGCTCGATCATTTGCTTCATTGCACCTACGGCGTTATCAACCTCGTCTTCGTAGAAGTCAGCGACCTTCTGCAACATTGCATCTAGGGCACCGGTCGACTCCCCGACCCCGATCATCTGGACGACCATCGGTGGAAAGACCGCTGACGCGCCGAGTGGCTCGGCCATCGTCTTGCCCTCTGAGATACTCACGCGAGCGCGTTGCACATCCCGCTCGACGACCGTGTTCCCAGCTGTTTTGGCGCAGATATTGAGTGCGTCAAGGATAGGCACGCCCGAGCTGATCATGGTGCCCAGGGTGCGAGTGAATCGAGCCACCGCAACTTTGCGGATGATGTCTCCGAAAACCGGGAGGTTCAGGAGAAGCGGGTGGACGACTTCCTTACCCCGTGGCGTGCGAATGAAGCGAATGCTCGAGATCGTCAGCGCGATGAGTGAGCCGAAAATGAGAAAGAAATTCGACACGAAGAAGTCAGAGAGATCAAGCACGAGCTGGGTGGGGAGTGGTAGTGCCGAACCGAAGTCATTAAAAAGATCTTTGAAGGTGGGGATAACAAAGACGAGGAGGATAGTAGTGACGATCCCAGCGGCGGAGATAACAACTGCGGGGTAGATCATCGCCGTCTTGACCTCCCGCTTCAGTTTCATCGCTTTCTCCATGTGTATGGAGAGGCGCTCCAGAATGACGTCGAGAATACCTCCGTTTTCGCCGGCGGTGATCATGTTAACGTAGAGGTCATCGAAAGCTTTCGGCGATTTGGCGAGTCCTTCTGAGAGGGTGCCGCCCGATTCGACGGTATCTTTCACTCCGTTGAGAGCTTTTTGGAACGCTGGATTCGGTGATTGGCGGGCCAAGATGTCCAGCGCCTGAGTGATCGGGAGTCCAGCTTCGATCATGGTAGCGAATTGACGGGTAAAGATGACCACGTCACGCTGTCGAACTTTCGGCCCAAACCCAGGGAGCTTGATCTCCATATCGAGCCCCTTGCCCTTCGGGCGGATTCGATGAGCAACGGGGACGATGCGTTGGGCTTTGAGAGCGTTAAACACAGCTTGGATGTCGCGGCCCTCAAGCTCGCCGGAGATCCGCTTCCCGGCGGCACTGGTCCCCTCCCACAGATACACCGGCATAGTCACCCTCTTAAAACGTTATCGCATGACCGCAACCGTCGGCTCGGTCGAGCGAAATGTATTCGGACGAAAACGATCGCGGTTGCCGGTCGATGTGGCGGTACACCGGTTAATCCGCCGCCGTGACGCGCAACACTTCTTCGACCGTTGTTGTCCCCTCACGCAGCCGCATAAGCCCAGATGCTCGCAACGTGAGCATGCCGTGCTTGATCGCTTCACGCTTTAGCTCGCTCGCGGTGGCACCATTGAGGACGCACTCGCGCAGCGGCTCGTGGAGCGGCATGATCTCGTAGAGTGCGATCCGGCCCTTGTATCCGGTTCCGGAGCATTTTTCACAGCCGGTGCCGCTGCGTGCTTTCACCATACCCGCTTCGGTTGGTGAGAACCCGATTCCGATAAGGACGTCGGTATCGATGTCGATGGGATGGGCGCAATGAGCACACACTCGGCGGGCGAGGCGCTGCGCGACGATCGCGTTGACTGAGGAGGCGACGAGAAAAGGCTCGACACCCATGTTAAGTAGGCGATTTATCGTCGAAGGGGCATCGTTCGTATGGAGAGTCGAGAGCACCAGATGCCCGGTAAGCGAGGCTTTGATCGCGATCTCGGCCGTTTCGAGATCGCGTATTTCGCCGACCATGATGACGTCGGGGTCTTGGCGCAAAAAAGCGCGGAGAGCAGCGGCGAAGGTGAAGCCGATTTCGCTGTGCATCTGGGCTTGGTTGATCCCCGCCAGATTAAATTCGACAGGATCTTCCGCGGTGCTGATGTTTGTGGTGACTTTGTTGAGCTCGGCGAGCGCGGAGTAGAGCGTCGTTGTTTTGCCCGAGCCGGTCGGTCCCGTGACGAGAACCATGCCGTGTGGTTTTGAGATCGCGTTTTTGAAATCGGTGAGCTGCCCGCTCTCGAACCCAAGTTTCATCATGTCGAGCTGAAGATTTGATTTGTCGAGGAGTCGCATGACGACTTTCTCGCCAAAGAGGGTCGGGAGAACGTTGACGCGAAAGTCCATCTCACGGTTGTTCGCGAGTTTGAGTTTAATGCGTCCGTCCTGGGGCAGTCGTCGCTCGGCGATATCAAGGTTCGCCATAATCTTCGCCCGCGAGGTGATCGCGTTTTTGAGACGAGCAGGTGGTCGCATGATTTCGTAGAGAACGCCGTCGATTCTAAACCGAACCCTGAAGTGCTTCTCGTACGGTTCGATATGAATATCGGAGGCCCCTTTTTTTATCGCGTCGGTGAGGATGGCATTGACGAGTTTGACCACCGGAGCGTCTTCCGTAGCCCGCTCGAGCTCTCGAATGTCGAGCTGCTCATCGGCATCGATTACCTCAACATCGCTTGTGTCGAGGTCCCCGATGATAGCGTCGTATGAAACCGCGCTTTCGAAGACCCGCTCTTGGGTGTGCTTCATGTCGCTCTCGGTAGCGAGCACCACGCGGATATCAAGGCCGGTGATAAATTTAATGTCGTTGAGCGCCACCAGATTCGATGGGTCTACCATTGCAACGGTGAGGGTCGTGTCGGACTTTACGATGGGGAGGACGTTGTGTTTGACCGCGAGATTTTGTGGAATGAGAGCTAAGGCCCCCTCGTCGAGCGAATAGTTCGATAGCTCGATGACCGGGACACCAAACTGCGAACTCAAGACTTCCGCAACCGCGGTTTCGCCGATGAGCCCCAGCTTAACAAGTTGAGCGCCGAGACTCCCACCATTGGCCCGCTGGGCTTCGAGTCCGACCTGAAGTTGCTCCGGCGATATCTTCCCCGCGTGCACGAGGAGCTCGCCTACGTTGGCGGACATGGCGGCGCCCAAAAAATCATAACACCCTGAGTCGGCTCGCAAAGCCGCTCGGGGGTGCCAAAAATTGACTGTATCCACTGACAATATTCGACAGTTGGGGGGTTAAACTTAAAATCAATCTCAGACGGGCTCGACGGTGGTGTTCGTGGAAGGGGTGAGCTACGAGCTTGATTCGATTGAATCCTTCTTGATAGCGTAGAGGGGTGGGTAAAGAAAAAAAAGACAATAATACTACGGCCATAGACTCTTCCTCTCAAGAGCCCGAGGTGCTTGAAGGGGAGCTTATCGGAAGCAGTGAGGATCCGATTGGCGCATCCCACGTAGGTTCAAGCGAGCCCACCGAGGTTGAGCCGGGCCTCGAAGTCCTGCCGGCGGACTTCGCCGATACGGAGGAGGGCCTTCCTGAGCTCGCCGAGGATCAAGAGGCCGAGTCGAGCGCTGATCGGGGCTTGGTTCGTTACGATGCCCTTTCGGCCTATCTTCGCGAAATAGCCCGCTACCCAGCGCTGAGCCGAGAGGAGGAGCGGGAGCTCGCTGTTCGCTACTTCGAGAAGAAAGATCTTGAAGCGGCTTACAAGTTGGTATCGAGCAATTTATGGCTCGTCGTCAAATTGGCGCGAGATTATGAGCGTGCTGCCCGTAACCTTCTCGACCTTATCCAGGAGGGTAACGTTGGCCTCCTGGAAGCGGTGAAGAATTTCGATCCGTATCGCAACGTACGCTTCCCCTCCTATGCCGTATGGTGGGTTAAAGCCTATATTATTCGCTATGTTATCGCCAATTGGCGGTTGGTGAAGTTGGGTACAACGCAAGCCCAGCGCAAGCTGTTTTTTAACCTGAAGAAGGAGAAGGAGCGGCTCGAGCGCGAGGGGTTTTATCCGGGGCCGAAGCTCCTCGCGGAGAAGCTCAACGTGAAGGAGAGCGAAGTCGTTGAGATGGAGCAGCGGCTCAGCGGCGCAGATGTGAGTGTCGATGCACCGTTTCAAGATGATGGTGAAGGAACGCTTCTCTCCGTTCTTCCCTCGAGCGAGCTCTCGGCGGAGGAGCTGCTTGCGCAGAAGGAGCTTCGCGGCTTGGTTTTGAAGGCGATCGACGACTTTGGCTCTACTTTGAATGAGAAGGAGGCGATAATATTTCGCGAGCGAATGTTGGGTGAGGAGAAAGCAACCCTCCAAGATATCGCGGAAAAGCTTTCGCTCAGCCGAGAGCGGGTACGACAACTCGAGAATCGTATTCGTGAAAAGCTCAAAGTGTATTTGGTGGAGCGATTTGGAACCGCATTGCAAGATACCGAACTTGAAATTTGACATCTCTCACCGGAAACAGTGAAACACCCCCCTTCCCTCCCTAGCGACCGCGGTCGAATCCCCTTCGGTGTCATCGTACTGCTGGTTATCGTCACAGCCTTAGTAACTCTGGCCGTTTTCGGGTGGAGTCGGGTCGCTGGTGGATTTCTCGAGCGTGGGCGCCCCACCATTACCCTCCTCGAGAACGTGCGGGGCATTGGGGTGGCTCCCGTATCGATCAAGATTCAGTTGAGCGACGAGGAAGCCGGGCTCGACGAGGTTGTGGTGCGTACCCGACAGAAGCGGCAGGTGAAAGAGATTTTGCGACGCTCCCTCGCGGGAGAACGGCTGGGTGAGATTTCGATCGACTTTCACGGCGATAAAAGTTTGTTCGAAGAGGGCGGTGCCTCGCTGGAAATTCGGGCCTTCGACCGGAGTTTTTGGAGTAATCAGTCTGAGTTGGTTGTCCCCCTTAAAGTTGATTATCGGCGCCCCCGAGTTGAGGTCGTTTCAGCTCAACACAACGCCCGCGAGGGAGGTTCGCAGCTCGTATTTTATCGAGCCGCCGATGAAAATTTGGCTCTCTCCGGCGTTAAAGTTGGAAGCCAGACGTTTGTGGGATTTCCGGCGCGGGGCATCGACCCTGAGTTGAATGATTCGGGCCTTTTCGTCGCGATCTATGGAATTGAGCCGGGGAGAAAGATCGAGAGCTCAGCGATACGTGTCTTCGCCGAAGATGATGTCGGTAACGTATCTTCCGCATCATTCTACAACAGGGTTCAGCCACGTTCGCCAACCCGTGAGGAAATCTCGGTGACCGATGATTTTCTTCGCACAGTAGTTGTTCCCATCGTTGATGCCAATCTCGCCAAACTTGAGGAGGCAGCCCACCTTGCCGGTGAGCCGATTTCTTTCTCCGGAGAGCGGGGTAGTGTCGAGCGGCAACTTGAGAAGTTTGCGCTTGCGAACACGAGCTTACGTAGGTTGAACGAACGGGAGATTCAAGGAGCGCTCAGAGAGCCCCGTTTTGAGCGATACTGGAACGGCGCTTTTGCGCTTCCCCAAGGTGGATTCAAGGCCCGCTTCGGAGAGTCGCTTGTGTACACCCGAGATGGCGAAGTTGTCGGCACGAGCCCGAGTCTCGGATATGAAGTAATCACCTCACGGAGCGATGCCGAGATCGGCGCGTTGAACGATGGTATCGTGGTGCTCGCTGAGGCGGTTGGAGTGTATGGAAATACGGTGGTGGTCGATCACGGTCTTGGAGTTGCCTCACTCTATGCGGGGCTCGGGGCAATCTCGGTCAAGCGGGGCGATGCGGTCACGGTAGGCCAGGCGATCGGAACAGCGGGGCGCAGTGGTCTGTTCCGCGGGCCCGGGTATCTGCTCCAAATGCGCCTGAGTGGTGTTCCAGTTGATCCCCTGGAGTGGTGGGATAGGGGGTGGTACGAGGCCCACATCACCGGCAAGATAAACGATATAAAGCAGGTCCTTGGGATTCGTACGCTCAAGCCTCTCAGTGGCCGGTTTTAGCCCCCCCGCCGTTGTACTCATCGGCTCATCTGTCTATACTCCTTGCGTTTTCCGTCGGCGTAGTCGGTGGGCCCGTATGACGAATTCACCGTTTGCGTCGTTACCTCATGTCAATTGACGCACCGATCATGAATCGAGTTTTCTTTAGCCTCCTCTTTGTGGCCTTCGTTGTTGGAGGGTTACTTGTTTTTCAGGCTTCGCGGGTTGGCACCTCTGACGTGCTCCTCCCGTCGGCGTTGGCAGCTGAGCCGGAAGGCAGTGTGGTTTCGCGCATTCGGGTCGCCGGACGGGTTTCGTCTGATCCGATCGACTATGCGGTCCAGCCCGCCTTTGAGCTCAAATTCACCGTGCTCGATCCGGGAACGAAAGAGCTCGGCGTAGGGGGCCTCCCCGTGGTGTATCGCGGGGTGAAGCCCGATATGTTCGCTCCCGGTCGAGACGTCATCATGGATGGTAATTTCTCTGGTGGAGTGCTGGAAGCGACGAAGCTTCTTACCCAGTGCCCCTCGAAATACGAGGCGCCAAAGCCAACCGACAAATACTCCGGTGCGATGCCGACCCCAGACCAGGCCCCCCGCGCGGGACTTTAAGAGCTTAGGAGAAACCGTATGGCGCAGTTCGGACATTTCGCTTTGTGTGCTTCGTGGCTCGTCGCCCTTTTCGGGGTACTCGCCGGTCTCTATGGCGGGAAGACGGGGAAACGCAGTTGGTCGGCTGCAGTTGTCAACGCAACCGTTCTTGTCGGAGTTTGTGCGGGGCTTGCGACACTCGCGCTGTGCTACGGTTTCTACATCTCCGATTTTTCGAATCAGTACATTTGGGAGCATTCAAACCGCGACATGCCGGCGGTATACAAGATCTCAGCCTTGTGGGGCGGGATGGATGGATCGATGCTGCTCTGGGCGTTCTTCCTTACCCTGTGTGGCGCGATCGTGGCGGCGCGAAGCCATACCTATCCCCGGGCGCTGATGCCGTGGGTGCTCGCGGTGGTGAATTCCTCCTCCCTCTTCTTCCTCACGGTGGTGGTTTTTTTTACTAATCCGTTTCGATACATCAAAGCCCCGTTTATTCCTCCTGATGGGAACGGGCTCAATCCCCTGCTCCAGAACCCGTTCATGGCGATCCATCCGCCGACTTTGTATGCCGGGTTTACGACCTTCAGTATTCCGTTTGCGTTTTGCATCGGTGCACTCCTCGCCGGCCATCTCTCGAACGAGTGGATTCGGCTTACCCGGCGGTGGACGCTCGTCTCGTGGGGATTTTTGACCGCCGGGATCGTCCTCGGAGGCTATTGGGCATACATCGAGCTCGGCTGGGGTGGGTTTTGGGCGTGGGATCCGGTGGAGAACGCCTCATTCTTGCCGTGGCTCACCGGCACGGCGTTCCTGCACTCGGTGATGGTGCAAGAGCGCAAAAACATGCTCAAGTTCTGGAACATCTGGCTCATCGTATTGACGTACGGACTGACTGTCTTTGGAACGTTCCTCACCCGCTCCGGGGTCGTCCAAAGTGTGCACGCGTTCGCCTCAACCGATATCGGTTGGATCTTCTTGGTGTATATCGGAATTATCACCGTTGTTGCCGCAGCGCTCAGTTTTTATCGTCGCCGTGAACTTGCGTCAGATCGAAAGATCGAGAGCCTCTTTTCCCGCGAGGCGGCTTTTCTTCTCAATAACCTTATCTTCCTCAGCATCTGTTTCGCGACGCTGTGGGGCGTCATGTTTCCGGTGCTCTCCGAGGCGGTCACCGGTAAAAAGCTGGCAGTGGGGGTCCCGTTTTTCAATGCGGTGAACGTTCCGCTCTTCATGGGCCTTATCTTCATGATGGGGGTAGGACCGCTTATCGCATGGCGCCGGGCTTCGTTGGGGAGTTTGCGGAAAACTTTCTTACTCCCGTTTCTGAGCGCCTTTTTTCTCGGTGTTTTAATGCTTTGGGCGGGCGTTTTTGGCTTTTGGCCAACGCTCGCCTATGCCCTCTCCTTTTTTGTTGTCCTCACCATTATGGGAGAGCTGCACCGTGGCTACCGAGCGCAGCAGGTTGGGCGCACTGAGGACTCGGTAGTGAGCGGTGTTCAAACGCTCGTGCGGCGGCATCGGGTGCGTTACGGTGGGCATCTGGTTCACTTCGGTGTGGTGATCGTCACGATCGCCATCACTGCTTCGATGGCCCACAAGGTTGAGAAGGATTTCTCCCTTGCGCAGGGCGAGTCGTATAAGATCGGGCGATTTGAGCTCTCGCTCGACGCGTTACGGGATATCCCCCGCAAGAACTATCAGGCCCTCACGGCTGAGGTGTCGGTGAAGACGGTGAGCGATAATGCGGTGGTGAAGGTTCTTCAGCCGGAGATGCGCTTCTATCCGCGCAATAAAGAGAACACGACCGAGGTGGCGCTCTATCATTCGGTGCGGGGAGACCTCTATCTCGTGCTCGCAGGGCTCGACGATTCGGGTAAGCGGGCGGCCTTCAAGGTCTTCATTAATCCTTTACAATTGTGGCTCTGGGTTGGGGCGATTGTGATGATCGTCGGAACGGTCGTCGTGGCGATTCCGCAGGCCCGTGAGGTTCCCGCCATCGCACGTGCGCGCGGCGTATCTGAGGAGGTGGTCTCATGAGTGTCGCGCTTCTGGCGAGTATCCTTCTGGCTGCCTTTGTCGCTTGGTTTCTCGTGCGTCCGTACCTGGTGCTCGATGACGGTACGTCGGGTTTAGTTGATGGTGAGGAACTTGCGACAACGCTCGCCGATCAAAAAGCGCGGTGTATTCAGGTCCTCCGCGACTTAGAGCTCGATTTTACGACGGGAAAGATCTCGGTCGCCGACTACGAGCAAACCAAAAATCGGTTGAGTATCGAGCTGGCGACTATTCTTGAGCGAATCGATGGGCTTGAATCCCGTTAGTCCAGTGAGCGCGGGAATCGAACTCCGGGGCGTCCGTAAGAGCTTCGGAAAAACCGCTGTGCTCAAGGGGATCGATCTTACCGTTCCGCCATCTCAAAAGCTCCTTCTCCTCGGTCCAAACGGAGCGGGAAAATCAACTCTGTTGCGTATCTTGGCGGGGCTCACCCCCCCCGATGTGGGTGGGATGAGTGGAATCCCCGGGGGTGAGCCGTTTGGCTACGTCGGGCACCAACTGATGCTCTATCGCTACCTCACCGTCGAGGAGAACTTGGATTTTGCGACGAGACTTGTGGGGAGAGGGACCGCCGATGTCGCTCATTCGCTCGAACGGTGGGGGCTGGGAGAGGTTCGAAAGAAGATGCTTCCCGAGCTTTCGCGGGGGCAGCAGTTTCGCTTGTCGGTGTGTCGAGCGCTGGTAGCCAGACCCCGCTACCTTTTTCTCGATGAGCCCACCGCCTCTTTTGATGACCGGTCGGTCGATATCTTGTTCAACGAAATCGCCGCTTGCCTCGCCGGAGAGCGTGGTGGTGGTGTGGTTATCGCGAGCCACGACATCGCCCGAGTGAGAGGAAAAGTTGATCGCGTCATCGTGCTCAAGGGAGGCACGATCGCTGCTGATTCGGCGACGAGCTCTGGGGATGATGTCATCGCGTTCTATCGGGAGGTGAACCGATGAGGGGGGTTGGCGCACTGCTGTTAAAAGATTTGAGGATCGAGCTTCGTACAAAGGAAACGTTGGGGGTAAACCTATTCCTGGCGCTCGTGATCGCGGTAGTTGCGGCGCTCGGAGTTAACAGTGCGTTTGTTGGTGGCGATGTTATCACCCGCCTCTTTCCTGCACTCGTGTGGATCTCTTTTCTTTTTTCAGCCACGACGGCGGCAACTCGAATGTATGAACCCGAGCTCGAGCACATGGCTATCGAGGGAATCCTCTTGGCGGGTCGCTCACCTGCTCTCATCTTCGTTTCGAAGTGGCTCGTGAGCGCTCTCATTATGGGGATCGGGCAGCTGTTGAATCTCGTGGCACTCGGCATCCTCCTCGATGTTCCGCTATTCGCGCAGTTCCCCGAATTTCTTGTCGTGTCGGTGCTTGTGGTGGGCGGTTTTGCCGCGCTCACCACCCTCTTAGGTGCGGTCTCAAGCACCTCTCGATTGAAAGGTATCCTTCTTCCTGTGCTCCTCTTTCCCCTTTCCTTCCCCCTCTTTTTTGCTGCGATAGAGCTCTCGATGGGAGTGGTCACGGGAGGAGGATTGCCCGTGAGCTCGCCGTGGTTGTCGTTGCTTGTCGGACTCGATGTATTGTACTTTGTGCTCGGTTTAAACCTCATCGCGTACGTCGTGCGCGACTGATTTATCTCAGAGATTCTGCCCCGATGTCCTCGAATCCGCTTCGCCCTCGTGTTTCAGGTCGTGACGCTCTCAGCCGTATCGCTGAGGTACTGCTGGTCTTGGGAACGGCTTGCGGTGTGGGCTACGCCACGTACCTCACCTTTCTTGTGGTACCGAATGAACGTCTCATGGGGCCGGTGCAGCGGATATTCTACTTTCATGTCGGCAGTGCGATGGCGTGTTACGCGGCGTGCGCGGTGCTGCTGGTGGCAAGTCTCTGGGTGCTCGCGACCCGTAGCCGGGTCGCCGATGCGATTGGGCATGCGGCTGGTGAGGTGGGGTTCCTCTTTGCCTTGATCGTTATGGTAACCGGGATGATATGGGGCCATTCGGCGTGGAACACCTGGTTTCGTTGGGAGCCACGCCTCGTGACTTTTCTCCTCCTTTGTCTCGTCTTCTTTGGGTTGAATCTCTTAAGAGCGTTCGGTGATTCGGCCAAGAGACCGCAACACGCTGCGGTCCTGGGTATCGTGAGCGCGGTGACCGTTCCGCTGGTATGGTATTCGGTGAAGCTTCTCCCCCATGTTGCGCAGCTTCACCCTCAAGTCGTCGAGAATCGTGGTCTGAAGGAACCTCTCTTCGAGTACACGATGTTCATCGCGATGATTTCCCTCGTGCTGCTGCAAGCGTTACTTATTTGGTACCGCGCGCGGGTCGAGATTCTCAAGCAACGGGTCGATCAATTAACGCTGGAGTAGATTTATGGAGACCGTGCCGAACACTTTCCCCGCGCTTTTTCAGGGTTATTCTGTCGTGTGGGGCTTGCTCGTTGTCTATATTGTCTCCCTTGGCGTGCGCTTGAAGCGGGTTGAGAAGCGCCTTCAAGAACATACCGCGCGGGTAAAGGATTAAGACGTGGTGAAGGCCAAGGGTCGGGAGCTGGATCATTCACCGGTTGTCACCGCAGCGACCTTTGTGGCCGGTGCGGCGTATTTTTCAGAGTTGCCGCATCATCGAC
The DNA here is from genome assembly GCA_044352465.1 of Bdellovibrionota bacterium. Classification (GTDB taxonomy): domain Bacteria; phylum Bdellovibrionota_C; class UBA2361; order UBA2361; family UBA2361; genus JBILDU01. The sequence goes on along the minus strand of JBILDU010000042.1, from coordinate 5,484 downwards.
TTCCGGAAGTGGCGATCATCGGCCGTTCAAATAGTGGTAAGTCAACGTTCATTAACCGATTGGCGGGACGCAACAAGCTTGCTCGAACAAGCTCGACTCCGGGGCGAACGCAGCAGATAAACGTCTTTCGTCTGACGATCGCTGGAGAAAGGGTGAAGAAGCGGGATTTCCACCTGGTGGATCTTCCAGGATACGGCTACGCCCGCCTTTCAAAGGAGCGCCGGGAAGAGCTCGGTGCGATGACCGTTGAATACATCGATACCCGCGACTCTCTCCGAGCGGTTTGCCTCTTGATCGATTGCAATCGAGATCCCGATCGCGACGACCTCGCCGTGCGGGATCTTGTTTTTAACTCGGGGTGTCACCTCCTTATTGTCGCAACGAAGGTCGATCGGCTACGGGCGAACGAGCGTACAAAGCGACTTGTCGCCGTCGCGCGCGGTTTTGGTCTCGGCCGGGACGATATTGTGAGCGCGGGGGAGGGTCTTCCCGTCGGGCCTATTTGGGAGCGTCTGACTCCTCTTCTCTTCTCTGAGGTAGGTACCACCGTTCGGTGACCGACCGTTCGTAAGATCCGGTGCCCGCATTCACGGCATTTATATTTCAATTGTTTTATCAGGCTTTTATCCTCTTCGAAGAGGGCGAGTTTTGTTGGTTGTGGGGGTATCCTCAGGGGGGCACAACCCCATAACTACTGTATGAGCGCGCTTATTCTGGCGGTTTATGCGTGGCTCATTCTCTATCGGCGCTGGGCAGATGAGCTTCGTCTGGGGGGGGTAAACTGGTTGAGCAGGTGGTTAAAACGGCTCGCTTATGGGTTTTATCGAAGGCACCGCACTAACGCTCGAAACGCTTGCAGCGTTTAGTCTTCTGCCGTTTATATTTTTTGCGGCTGGTGCTGGTTACCGCCAACGTCCGGAGCTTCTCGAGCGGGTACAGTTGCTCCTCGGCATCGTCGCGGGAGCTCTCGTTTTCTTTATGTTGCTGAAGCTCTCATCCCCCGTGCCAAGGGGAAGTCTCGATATCGTCCTCTTTCGTCTCGTGCATCTTGGTCCCCCTCTCCTGACACTTATCCTTGTTTATCAAAAGCTCAGAACGACAGGCCCCGTGGTGGGTGTCAACGGTGCTAGTGGGACTTCCGCGAGTCGATCTCATTACACTCCGAAGCCGATAAAACTGAGCGGTGAGAAACTCACCTGGGATGATCTTGTCGTGCCACAGGAGGTACGAGACGAAATCCTCACCGTCATCGAGCTCCTGCGTGACCCGAAGACGGCAAAGCGTTACGGCATCGAGGTGCCCAAAGGAATTCTTTTTAATGGTCCACCCGGAACTGGAAAAACCACGATAGCGCGGGTCATCGCTGCAACCGCAAACCTGTCGTTTTTCGTTCTTAAAGCTGACGAGGTAATCTCCAAATGGGTGGGTGAATCGGAGAAAAACCTCACGGCGCTTTTTCAAGCGGCGAGCCGCCATGCGCCAGCGGTGATTTTTATCGATGAGATCGATTCGATCGGTAAGGGGCGGGGGGGCTCAGCCTCCTCCCACAGCGACAATCTTTTGAATCATCTGCTCCAGCTTATCGATGGAATCGTGAAGACTGAGGGGCTCTACGTCATCGGTGCAACAAATCGCTCCGATATCGTTGACCCAGCCCTCAAGCGTGCCGGCCGACTGAGTAAGACTATCGAGATCGCTCTCCCGGATCTTCCCGCGAGGCACCAACTTTTCAACCTTTATCTTCGGAAACTCACCCTCGAAGAGGGCGTCGATATCGGAGCGTTGGCCCGAATAACCGCGGGGAAGTCGTGTGCGGATATCAAAGAGATATGCAATCAAGCCGGCCTAAACGCTTTCAAGCGTGAGTCGATCAGTAAGAATCGGGAATATCGGGTGACTCTGGGTGATCTAGAAACAGCGCTGCGGGAGTGGGTAATGGCGGCCTAAGTGCCTGGAAAGACGAGGAGATGCAGGCTTGTGTAGCCCTACCCTCGGGCTGTTTTTCATAGCCCTGAAAAATTTCGTTAAGATCCTGATTCGAGATAGAATTTCGATGATACGCGGGGGAGAGTCCATCCCATATCGGTAATGGGGGAGCGGAGGATTTTATCATGTCCGATTTAGGTCTCGATAACGGTAGCCGCCTTGGCCCGACCGAAGCCCCTTCGATTGAAGAGACGGGGATCGATCTCAATAAAGCGAGCCTCAATCCGATCGAGGATCGAGTAAGTGCAGGGGTGCGCCACCAAGGCGATTCCGCATGGTGGGCCGATCAAGTCCTCGTTCCAGCCGAGCGCTCTCATTCAATTGAAGCAACGGTCACCTCCGATGGTGGATCGACTCAAGAAAATATCGACGTCACCAGCGATTTTCGGGGCATCAACCAGGTTGGTGAAGAGGAGTATCAACGCACGCTCGCATCGATGAGATCGAACGGTGCCTCAGATGCGGAAGCCTATGCCGCAGCGACTGATATTCGAAACCGAGTGACCGCTGTTGGAGGTACTCAATACGAACGGTCGCGTGAGGCGTTTCAAGCTGAATTAGCTGCTGAATTAGCTGAGGAGTCTGCGAGCACTATCCTGGATGTCCCGCTGGGGCAGGGGCTCGATGAGCCGCGCGCCGATGTTCAAAGTGAACCGCTGGAGAGTGGTAATCAAAGCGCACTCCCGCGTGATATAGAAGAGCGCAGCGACGCTCGGTCGCTTGCTGCTGCAATTGAACAGCAGCTTGAGATCGTTCGAGCCTTAAAGAGCCGTCAAAGTGAGAATTTAGGCGGGCGCGAGCTTACCCAAGTCGCACTCGGTGCGCGTGAGGAAGATGCCCTCACCTTCTGATACTACTTCACGATTTCGCTGACCGGAGTAGATTGATCTCGGAGATCGAGCGGCTCACGGGATGCTTTTTCCTCAAGCCGATAATCCCGTATCTTATTGAGGAGGGTTTTGTAGCTTACCCCAAGTTTCTGCGCAGCTTTAGTCTTATTGCCGCCGGTCTCAGCGAGAACTTTTACGATCAAGTCAATCTCAGCTTCGCGTGCCGCGCGGCTTGCGGTCTCTTGAAGTGAATACGAGCCGGGGGAGATCGGTGTCGTTCCAGCCGAAAGAGTAATCCCGAGGTGTTCGGGAAGGATCCTCTGCTCAGCCATAATCACCGCTCGCTCGATGACGTTTTCGAGCTCGCGGGCGTTCCCCGGCCATGGGTAGTTGTGGAGTACGGCTTTCGCTGCGGCATCAACCTCTATAGTTGCGCGCCCGATCGCTGAACAGAAACTTTCGGTATAGTGACGAGTCAAGAGCTCGATATCATCAGGGCGCTCCCGAAGAGGGGGGATCGTCAGAGTGACGACCGCGATGCGAAAGTAGAGGTCCTCGCGGAACGTCCTGTTTTTGAGCGCGCTTTCGATATCGTGATTTGTAGCGGCGAGGATGCGGGGATTTACACGGATCGTTTTAGTACCGCCGACACGTTTTACCTCGCGCTCTTGGAGGACTCGGAGGAGTTTAACCTGGAGCGCCGGGGGCATATCACCGATTTCATCTAAAAAGATGGTGCCCTCGGCGGCGAGTTCAAAGATCCCGATACGGGTTTGAGTAGCTCCGGTAAAGGCACCGGCTTCGTGTCCAAAGAGCTCACTCTCTAGGAGGTCGGCTGGAATCGCCGCGCAATTCACCGCGATAAAGGGCTTGAGGTTCCGGGGGCCTTGCTCATGGATGAAGCGGGCCACGAGCTCCTTTCCTGTGCCGCTCTCTCCGAGGATAAGAACCGACGTGTCGACCCGAGCTACTTTTTTTGCCTTATGAAGGAGGTCTTTGGTGTTAGCGGAATCCGAAAGGAAACGCCGATCCCGCCTGAGCGCCGATCCGACTGAGCGATGGACGATCCGGCGATGGGTGATCACGTCGCGAACTACTGCTGAGAGCGCCTCCGGTTCAAACGGCTTTGAGATAAAATCGTTCGCGCCGAATTTCATCGCTCGCACGGCGATGTCGATCGAACCGAATGCGGTCATGATGACAAAAGGAACGGCCCGTGTTCGCTCTCGCACCGCCTCGAGCACGGCGAGGCCGTTCATTTGAGGGAGTTTGAAGTCTGAGAGGATGCATTCGTAGTTGGTGCGGTTAAATGCGGTGAGCCCGCTTTCGCCGTCGGGGAAAGCATCGACGGAGTAACCATCCCGTTCAAGGATCGCGGACACAGCCTCGCGGAGGCTATCGTCGTCTTCAATAAGGAGTATCTTTTCCATCTCGGGCGGCTAAAACGGTTGACTTCAAGAGCTCTCAGATAGTCGGAAGGCAAAAGCGATGCCACGGAATGGGTGCCTAAGCGCCGTGAAATATCTGCACGGTAATAGTCGTCATGGCCAGGTAATTACTTGATAGGTCGATGAAAATAACTGGTCCAGGGAGATCGACTTTGATGCAGGCTCAGCATTTTTTGCGTGGCCCCGCGGGGTAGGGCGCGCCCTCTTGGGAAAACTCGCGAAGATTCTGACATGTTCAGTGTCGTTTCAGAGAGTTGCGCTTCGCCTCAACGCCTGAGCGAATCCCCCGCTTGCTCTCGCGCGGTTGTCAAAGCTTCGGGACGGCGATGTCGAAGGTTTGACCGATGAGGGAATAAGTAACCCCGCCGAGTCGCGCGACCGGCTTAAGAGCGGTGAAATCGATTTTCCCATCTTTATAGGCAGCGGCGCTCACGTGAGCGAGCAAGATACGACCAACGACAAGTGTCGAAGAGCCGGCATCCCCTTCCCCGACTTCAAGTACCCCAACGTTCTCGCATTCGAACTGAACCGCCGCCTCTTTAACGCGAGGAGGGGTCACCTTTACCGATGGAAGCGGGGTAAGCCCAACGGTTGCCATTTCGTCGACCTCGGGGGGGAAATCCCCCGCTGAGTGAACAAGCGGCTCGACGAGCCATTCGCTCGTGGTGTTAACCACGAATTGATCGGTGGCCTCGATATTTTTCAGCGTATCTTTTTTTTCGCCGTTTGGTTTCCGAGCGATCGAAACGGCGAGACACGGAGGGTTGCTTGAGACGCCGGTGAAAAAGCTAAAGGGAGCCAGGTTAAAAATCCCCTCCTCGCTGACCGTGCTCACCAAGGCGATCGGTCGGGGGATAATAGTTCCGATCATCAGTTTATAAAGATCGGGCGTTGTCATCGCTTGGGGATCAAGGGTGACCATCTCGGTGACCGGTGAGTTTACCTTATCGCCTGGTTTCCAATCGGGGTTTGGTGATGACATGACTCGAGGTTACGGGGTGTCGGCGGGGTGGTCAATCGATTCACGCAGGGGGGGAGCAGACCCCTCGGATAGAACCCGAGCGAACTTTACTCAAAGGGATAAGGTGCGGAGAGACGGACAACCGCCTCCTTTTAGTCGGCGGGTTCGAATCCCCAAACTGAATCTTAAATAGAAACTGGCGGAGAAGGGGGGATTGCGACCGCCTCCTTTTAGTCGGCGGGTTCGAATCCCCAAACTG
>JBILDU010000092.1:0-11508 GCA_044352465.1 Bdellovibrionota bacterium | reverse complement strand
GCTTCAATCAAGATATGCGGGTGATTGCCCATAAAAAGGTGGTCTATGAGCGTCACTTTATGGTCCCGCTGTACCCGCGCAAGTATACCTTCAATAATCTGCTTCATGTACGACGTCGCCACAAAGGGTAAACCCTTCGCTGTGCGCATACACACTTCGTAGATACCTCCAGAGAGGATTTGTCGTCGTGGTCTCATGCTCTCCGTAATCGAGACTTACGGCGAACAGTTCCACTCAATCAAAAATAAAGGTTGGGGCGTACCAGTAGGGGGGGCTCTGTAGGCACTACCAGGTCATCAGATTCCGGAGGAGCTTTACCCGCTGCTCCGAAGAGAGCTCACCCGACATCTCCACCCAAAACTCCTCATTCGAGGGCAATTTAAAGCAATAGGAGTAAAGGTCATCCCAATGATTATACCCGGCCCTGTCGAACCGAAGCTTGAGAGGCGCACATTTGTCTCCCGTGATGTTGATCGAAAGATCGGATACCGGATCGCCGCCCCCTTTGACCAAAAGACGAGCGAAATCCACCTCCGTCCCAAACCTTAATCCACACTCTTCTTCCGTCAAAATTTTCGTCATTTGGTCAACTCGCGATGTCGTCGAAAAAGTTCGCCACAGACAAGGAGAGCTTCGCCCCTACGAAGCCCCCCCTACCATCGCGGATGCGCCAAAGGCACTCTCAAATAGAGCGCTAGTAAGCTTTGGCAAAGATCGCATCATGAGTTGCGGGCTTTCCCGTAACAACGCATTTTCCGCTCGTGCCACTTTGATCAAGTGGCAAACAACGAATCGTTACTTTGAGATCAGCAAGCGCCGCTTCAGCGCCGGGCTCATTACACCACTTCGCGCGGACAAATCCGCCGTGAATCTCCGGTTTCTCCGCATTCCGAGGGGTAAAATACCGCTTGAACTCCTCGAAATCAGAGATCGCTGTCGTCGTATTCTCTTCTTTAAAGCGCTTTGCCTCTGCAAAGTAGCTCGCCTGGATATCATCGAGTATCGAGATAAGCTTACCCACAAAATCACCCGAGGCCATGAGATTCTTCTCTTTGTGCCCCTTGTCCCGCCGATACATCATCACATTCCCCGACTCGATATCGCGGGGGCCTATCTCCACTCGCACCGGAACACCTTTTTTGATCCACTGCCAGTTCTTCTCACCACCACGGAGATCACGTTTATCGATATGCACCGACAGCGGTTGGCCATGATAGGTCAACGCCTTCAGCTTCGCAGCAAGCGCATCGGCTGCGGCAAAAACCTGCGCCTCAACCTCAGGCTTCGGCACCACCGGCAAGATAACCACCTGGTGGGTTGCCACCCGCGGCGGCACCCGCAGTCCATCATCGTCACCATGAGTCATGATCATCCCCCCGATAAGCCGGGTCGAAACTCCCCATGATGTGGTGTAAGCGTACTCGATATTTCCAGCCTCATTGACGAACTTAATATCCGAGCCATGGGCGAAATTTTGCCCGAGGTAGTGCGAAGTCCCGGCCTGGAGCGCCTTCCTATCTTGCATCATCGCCTCGACACAGTAGGTATTGACCGCACCGGGAAACCGCTCGCTCGCGGTCTTCTCTCCAGGAATCACCGGCATCGCCAGCACGTTTTCAATGAAGTCACGATACACATCGAGCATCTTCATCGTCTCGACCATCGCTTCATCCTGTGACGCGTGAGCGGTGTGTCCCTCCTGCCACAAGAACTCAGCGGTCCGCAGGAACAGTCGGGTCCGCATCTCCCACCGCACGACGTTGGCCCACTGATTGATGAGCACCGGAAGATCACGATAGCTCTGCACCCACCGAGAAAACGAATCGCCGATGATCGTTTCCGAGGTTGGCCGCACGATAAGGGGCTCCTCAAGGGGGCCAGCGGGAATGAGTTTCCCCCCTTTCTCTTCGAGCCGATGATGAGTCACCACCGCGCACTCCTTGGCAAATCCTTGGACGTGTTGGGCCTCTTTTTCAAAGAAGCTCAACGGAATGAATAGCGGAAAGTAAGCGTTTTGGTGGCCGGTGTCTTTGATGCGGCGATCGAGCTCCCGCTGCATGTTTTCCCAGACACCGTACCCCCAAGGCTTAATCACCATGCACCCCCGCACCGGCGAAGCCTCAGCCATGTCAGCCGCCTTGACCACCTGTTGATACCACTCCGGGTAATCTTCGCCTCGGGTGGGTTTTATCGCGGTCTCGGTGGGCTTATTCATAGAGCTACCTATTGGGAAGGATGTTATTGCCTCCTCTTTTAACCCAAAGACAGCGGTCGAGGCAAAGGGAGGAAAACACTCAATTTTATCGGAAGAGCCTACGGCGCGCGAAATAAAAACACGCGACCTCTCAGAAAACTAAATGATTTTTGAGGAATAGTCGTCGCCCCGAAACGGCATCTTCGTTCCCCGAGCTTGGTATAACCTTCACCAACCGTTCGGTGCTCCGCTTAAGGGGCTTTTGGCCGACGATTTTTTAAAGGTCTTACGATGCGATTACTAGCTTCTGCTCTCATTCTTAGCGCCTCTCTAAGCCTCGCCCCAGGGGCGTTTGCACAAGAGTGCCCCCCCCCGATGATGGGAAGTGATGGCTTCTGGAGCATTAAGCTCCCGACCGTCGAACTTAAAATGAAACCGGGCACAACCTCATCGGAGCTTATTCTCAGTCAGGTCTCCCCAGTTTCAGGCGAAACCGAGACCCACCGCGCAACGATTACCCGAGATGGGCCGGTCAGTGAACGTACCGCCCTACTCCAGGTAAACCGCTACGACCTGAACGCCACTGACCTCACCATCACGGCTGAAGTAACAGCTGTTCTCGCCGCCGGATACACACCAAGCGGCGCACTTAATATCGGCTACGGAGCCCAGGAAGGTGGATTTCTCGCCCTCGTCGACGGGGATGCTCCCTCAGCCGGATGCTACCCGTACCCTGAAGAAGCCGCCTTCGGAGAGTGGACCCAGGCGATCTCAGTGGTGGGATTCGATATCGGCCAACTGAGCAGCGGAATCGGGGCTCTCCAAGAGGAACTGCGTCAGTGCCGCGCTCAGAAGTCAACCCTCGAAGGTCAAGTAACCGGCGTTAATACCCAGAACGAAGCCCTTCGAAACCAGATCAGACTGCTCGAAGCGGAGCTTGAAAAGACCAAACTCGCGGCTTCACGCCGGATATTCGACCTCCGCGTCGTCATCCGTCAGATCTTCAACGAGGCTCAAGACGGGGTAAAGCGACGGTATCCGGGAGATCGCCAGGCGTTGCTCGCCCTGCGGAAACAACTCGTCATTGCACGAAAGGCAAATGGTCGTAACGTCAAGAACTCGTCGAACGTTATCACCGCGAATCGGAACTCGGTTCGCTAACCTGTGATTTGATGAAGTTCGCTTCGCGAGCTGTGAAATAGAGTCGGAAAATGGCCACGGATGGCCACTTCCCTCGAAATGAGGCGTTTTGCACGGGCACCTAGGGTTCCATGCAAAACGCCTCACCTGTTCTCGCCAACGCCCCAGATCTACAAGCGCAACGACACGCCTACTCGAATCCCGTCCAGTAAGTTTTTTTCACCTGCCAGAGGTTGAGTGGGCGGGATACGAGCCCCGCAGCCGCACCACGCGGTCGAAACCCGCGAGATCGGTAAAAAAATCCAACCCTTCGGCGAGCGCCCCCAAGGCATCCCGCTGATTCGAACCGAACTCACAGACGATCACCCCGCCCGGTGAGAGAAAATCCTGGCCACGGCGCAGGATGAGCCGAAGATCCCGCAGCCCCCCTTCTTCAGCATACAGCGCCGACGGGGGCTCGTGATGAAGTTCCGGTGAAATCGCCGTATCTCCCGGCGCGATATACGGCGGGTTTGACACGATAAGATCGAATCGCTCTCGCTCCTGAATCGCCGAAAACCAATCGCTGCAGCGAAGCTCAATCCTTTCGGTGAGACCGTGACGTGCAATGTTACGCTCAGCTACCCGCAGTGCCTCGGTGCTCGCGTCGACCGCAACCCCTTGAACGGTGCGCCCCTCTTTGTGAAGAGCGTGAGCCAACGCGACCGCCACACAACCACTCCCCGTCCCCAGATCAAGAAATCGCACGGTATCGGCGATAACGCTCTTTATCGCCGTCTCGACGAGTATCTCAGTTTCAGGTCGAGGCACGAGAACAGCGGGAGATACTTCGAAATCCAGGCCGAAGAACTCCTTCACCCCAAGGATATAAGCGATCGGCTCATATTGACGCCGCCGCCCCAGCAGTTCCCGGTAGCGCGACTCGATCGTCGGCTCGACTACCAACTCCGGATCCGCGACAAAACGGATGCGCTGCAGACCGGTCACAAACGACAACAGCAGCTCAGCATCGAGACGGGGCGTCGCCGAAGTCTCGTTGAGTTCCGTTATCCCGGCGCTGAGAAGTTCGCGAACCGTGCTCATTGCTCGTGGGCGTTGGCCCCTTCACCTTGCAACGCCTCGCTCTGGTAATGCGAGATGATCGGCTCAATCAAAGGATCGAGATCCCCATTGATAATTGCATCAAGCGAATGGAGGGATAGTCCGATGCGGTGATCGGTCACCCGTGATTGCGGAAAGTTGTACGTTCGAATCTTCTCGCTTCGATCACCCGCGCCGATCTGGCCGCGACGCTCCGCCCGTCGGGCCGCTTCCTGCTCCATCTCTTTCTTCTCAAGAAGCCGCGCTTTGAGAACCCGTAAGGCCTTTTCGCGGTTCTTTATCTGTGATTTTTCATCCTGCATGGCCACAACAACACCGGTCGGGAGGTGAGTTATCCGCACCGCAGAGTCCGTCGTATTCACACTCTGTCCCCCCGGACCACCGGCCCGATACACGTCGATACGCAGATCTTTTTCATGAATCTCGACCTCGACGTCCTCAGCTTCGGGTAGTACCGCAACCGTTACAGTCGACGTATGAATCCGTCCGGCAGCCTCGGTTGCCGGCACACGCTGCACCCGATGCACTCCACGCTCGAATTTCAGGCGGCTAAAAGCCCCCCTCCCCGTCACCATCGCGATGACCTCTTTAAATCCTCCCGCGGCGGCATCGCTGACGCCCAGGATCTCCACCCGCCAGCCGAGCCCTTCAGCGTAACGGGTATACATGCGAAAGAGCTCCCCGGCGAAGATGCCCGCCTCATCACCCCCCGCACCGGCGCGGATCTCGAGGATGACGTTTTTATCATCGTTCGGATCCTTCGGAATCAACAAGACCTTGAGACGCTCCTCAAGCCCCCGGATCTCCGCCTCGAGTAACTTCGCCTCTTCAGCCGCGATCTCAGCGAGTTCTTTGTCCGGCCCATTGGCAAGGCTACGACTCCCGTCGAGCTCCTCTTGAGCCTTTTTGAAGGCGCGAAACGTCGCCACGATCTCGGTAAGATCCTTATGTTCCTTTGAGAGCTTTTGAAACAACTCCCGATTTTTGATCACCTCAGGAGAGGAGAGCTGCGCTCCGATTTCCTCGTATCGCGCCTCAACCGCCGCTAATTTGTCCCACATATCGTTCCCGTTATTCACTCCATGATTCAGAGGAAAGAGTACACGCCGAGAGTCACGCCGAGCGCACACTCTCCCTGAGTTTTCGCTACAATCCGCCGAGCGCTTTGAGCACAGCTTGGTGGAGGGTCGGGCGAAAAGAGCGGATCTTCTTATTTGAGCGACTCGGGTGAACACGATTGGTCATCACAACGATATCAACCATCCGTTCTGGCTCGATCCAAAGCGAGCATCCGGTGAATCCGCACTCGCCGACAGCCCGCGCGGACAAGCCCGATTCGAGAAGCATATTTTCTTTACTCGGCGAATCCCAGCCGAACTTCCAACTGCCATCGAGCGGCTCAGCCAGCCCCCCCCAAAAGGCGAGTACGGTCTCTCGCTTCAGAAAGCTACTCTCTCCCCGGGAGGCCGCAATCATCTCCGAGGCGAATCGATGTAGATCCCGCGCGGTCGAAAACACACCGCTGTGCCCTGCTATCCCACCCATCGCCCAAGCGTTGTCGTCGCTCACTTCGCCACAGAGGGTACGCTTGCGCCAGGGGCACTCCTCCGTCGGAGCGATGAGATCGGTCACCGGAGCGATGCCCCGTCGACGTATCATCGAAAGATCGATGTAGCTCGTACTCTTCAGTCCGAGGGGGTGAAAAATGTAACGCTGGGCGGCCTTGTCGAGACTCAGCCCCGTGAGCTCCTCGATAACGTGGCCAAGCACCATAAACCCGATATCGCTGTATACCTGCCGCGTCCCCGGAGCGTACTTAAGACCGGAGCGATTGATCGCATTAAAAATATAATCACGCGCCCCTTTGCTCGCGAGGATTCCCATCCGCTCACCAGCGTTCTCACGCACAAGATCTTCGTAGAACGGGGTCCATGGCGTCAGCCCGGAGGCATGCGCCAAAAGATGCGCCAGGGTTATCGGGGCTTTGCCGAGCACCCCGAATCCTTGAATGTAACGGGAAACGTAGTCATCAAGCTTGACCTGCCGGAACTCAACCAGCTTCATGAGAAGCGTTGATGTCACGAGCACATTCGTGAGCCCGGCGATGTCGAACACCGTGTCACCTCGCATCGGAAGGGCGGTCTCGATCTGAGCGGCGAATTTGGAATCCTTGTACACCTTTTGACCGTAGGCGCGCTCTAAGAGCACCTCGCCCCTCTCGCCCACGAGAAGCACCGCGCCCGGAAAAACCTCCTCCTCTATCGCCCCCCCAACCACCGTATCGATCTCAGCCAGAGCAGCTGGATCAAATCTGCGGGAGGATTCGTTGGATGCGGCGTTAAACATACGGTGCCTCAAGGTAAAAACTGCCCCGATTTTCTCGTGCCCCGTCCAAAAAGTTTATTCGCCTAAAAGCCAGACGTGGACGGAGTAATCGCGGCCTCTTCGTGTCTTTCGCCTTCGCGGGCTCCTGCCCTACGGCGAACGCGCGCCCAGCTTCGAAAAGTCCGAAGCTGACCCGCTTCTACGCTACGCTTCAGAATACCGAACCTTCGCCCCGGTATCTGTGTAGCCATCTTGGCCGCGCTCGTATTTTGCCCGAGAAAGCTCGGCCAGGTAAAAAACTTACTGGTCGGGATATTAGATGAAAGTACCCGATAAAAAAAGGTTTTTGGCCGTCCGAACCGTCGGTCATCACTCTCCCTCTCGGGGCAAGGAGAGTCTCTACAATCAAAGGCACCGGGCCACCACCTCACCAAGCCCCAAATATTTTTCACACTCCCCCCTTGAAAACGGGGCGAGCCGTGCGCATCTCTCGAGTGCTCTTCTGGGCACCGGGGTCAGCAGTGAAAAACTCTCACGCCCCCCGACGATGAGGTTTCCTTAGGCGGTGCGCTCAACGAGCTCCGCAACGTCCGTTCAGCCAGCTATTACCTGTGCGTTTTCGCATAGTTAAACAAGCTCGCCGAACAAAGCTTCGGGGTTAAATAAAATGCGCCAAAGCATTTATTACCCGTAGTCGTTTCGCTAGGATGGCGCGTTGCAAACGGGGTCAAACGGTTGAGTTCGGTTCCCCGGAGGAAAGTTTTTTTAACCAAAATCCTTTAACAGGGAGACAACTAGACTATGAGTGAGTCAAAAAAAATCCGTCCGCTGCAAGATCGGTTGATCGTTGAGCGCCTCGAGGGCGAAGAGAAGACCGCCTCCGGCCTCTTCATCCCCGACAACGCCAAAGAGAAACCCCAACAGGGCAAAGTCATCGCCGTTGGCAAGGGCAAGGTCCGTGATGACGGAACCCTCCAACCGCTCGACCTGAAGAAAGGCGACCGCATTTTGTTCGGCAAGTACTCTGGAACCGAGATCAAGATCGACGGGGACGAGTACCTCATCATGCGCGAAGACGACGTCCTTGGCGTTCTTGAGTAATCAAATTTAACCTTTATTCAAAGGAATAAACACAATGGCTAAGATTCTTGAATTCGGGCTTGATGCCAGAGAAGAGATCATGAAGGGCGTGAAGACCCTCGCTGATGCTGTTCGCGTCACGATGGGGCCCCGCGGCCGTAACGTTGTCATCGAGAAGAGCTTCGGCGCTCCGACCGTGACGAAAGACGGCGTGACCGTTGCGAAGGAAGTGGAGCTCGAAGGGAAGTTCGAGAACATGGGCGCGCAGATGGTAAAAGAGGTTGCTTCGAAGACTTCAGATGCTGCCGGCGACGGCACCACCACCGCAACCGTTTTGGCTGACGCGATTTATCGCGAGGGCTTGAAACTCGTGGCGGCTGGTCACGACCCGATGAGCCTCAAGCGTGGTATCGACGCCGCCGTGAAAGTTGCGGTTGAGACCCTCAAAGAGATGAGCCGGGCGACCAAGGGCAAAGACGAGATCGCTCAAGTCGGCTCGATCAGCGCGAACTCGGACCACGAGATCGGCAGCATCATCGCTGAGGCGATGGAGAAGGTCGGCAAGGAAGGCGTCATCACAGTTGAAGAGGCGAAAGGCCTCGAGACGACCCTCGATGTTGTCGAAGGTATGCAGTTCGACCGCGGCTATCTCTCGCCGTACTTCGTCACCAACCCCGATCGGATGGAAGCCGAAATCGATGATCCGCTCATTCTCATCAACGAGAAGAAGATCTCGAGCATGAAGGACCTCCTCCCGATCCTCGAGCAGGTTGCGAAGTCGGGCAAGGCCCTCCTCATCATCGCCGAAGAGGTCGAAGGCGAGGCGCTTGCAACCCTCGTCGTGAATAAGATTCGCGGCACGTTGAACGTTTGCGCAGTGAAGGCTCCGGGCTTCGGCGATCGTCGCAAGGCGATGCTCGAGGATATCGCGATCCTCACCGGCGGTAAGTGCTTGACCGAAGATATCGGCATCAAGCTCGAGAACATCACCCTGTCCGACCTGGGCCGGGCGAAGCGCATCGTCATCAATAAAGACAACACGACGATCATCGACGGCAAAGGCAAAGGCGACCAGATCAAGGCACGGGTGCAACAGCTCCGAACCCAGATCGAGGAGACCACCTCGGACTACGATCGTGAGAAGCTCCAAGAGCGCCTTGCGAAACTCGTTGGCGGTGTGGCCGTCATCAACGTCGGTGCCTCAACCGAGATCGAGATGAAGGAGAAGAAGGCCCGCGTCGAAGACGCCCTCCACGCGACCCGCGCTGCGGTCGAAGAGGGTATCGTCCCTGGCGGTGGAGTGGCCCTGCTCCGCACCATCGAGAAGCTCGACAAGATGAAGCTCGACGATGAGGAGCAACTCTTCGGCGTCAAGATCGTTCGTGGCGCTCTCGAAGCTCCGATGCGCACCATCGCCCAAAACGCCGGCGCCGAGCCTGCGGTTGTGGTGAACAAGGTTCGCTCTGAGAAGGGTGCATTCGGCTACAACGCCGCAACCGGCGAGTTCGGTGACCTCATCAAGTGGGGCATCATCGACCCGACGAAGGTTGTTCGCACGGCTCTTCAGAACGCCGCCTCGGTAGCGGGCCTTATGCTCACGACCGAAGCTGTCATCGCCGACAAGCCGAAAGAGGAGTCCGCTGGTGGCCACGCTCACGGCGCGCCGGGCATGGGCGGCATGGGCGGAATGGGCGGCATGATGTAATTCAAGTTACATCGGTAGCTCAAACCGAAAGAAGGGAGGCTCGAAAGAGCCTCCCTTCTTTTTTTGCACTGACGAGCACTCCGACCGGAAAGTGGTGTTCACCGAAGTCACGGTCGAACCCTATCCTACGGAGAGGCTAATTCTCGACAAACCTCACCACAGCCTCGAAACCTGCGCGCACCCACAGGCTCACGCGGGAGCGCTCAAATCCCGCGAAAATGGGGCCGTCGCTCGTCATCCCCGGACATTCCCTTCTCTTATAGTTCGTCATCTTAAATGAGGAGACTCCATCGAAAGAGAGGTCGAGGAGCGTTACCTTGGCCGAGCTGCCAAGATTACCACTGAACTCGGTACCACGGGGATTATAGACGTTAACGAACAGCCCGGGATTGCGCCCCTGCGAGAGACCTTGAATCTCTCCAAAGACATCAGCAACGACGCCGCGTAGCTCATCACCACCGGTTGAGCGCTTATCGTGGAGCGAAACAACGAGTCGACAGCCCGACCCCGTGAAGCAGAATTCAGGGAGAACGAACTCGCCGCACCCTGCGACTCCCGCCGCTCCCGACTCATTCAAGGTTCCCGCGACATTCAGCCCAGCCGACTCAAGTCCGGGCCCAGGTCGTCCTGGCTCGCCCTGGAGCCCCCGTGGCCCGATCGCTCCCGCAGGACCCACCGGCCCCGCTGGCCCCGCCGGCCCGGCAGGGCCCTGCGGTCCGACACCTCCAGCAGGCCCACTCGGACCAACCGACCCTGGAAGACCCTGTGGCCCCGCCTCTCCGCGCGGCCCAGCGGGCCCTTGCAGCCCGGCGAGGCCCTGCGCACCCCTTTCACCCTGCGGGCCACGCGCACCAGCCTCTCCACGGGGTCCAGCGGGCCCCTGGAGCCCCGGAGCCCCTCGCTCTCCCCGCACCCCCGTCAACAAGCCGGGAGACATCGCGATCGTGCGGGCGGGACATTCCGTTAATCCCTTATAGAATGCAACTGACTTCTTCTTGCCGACTTGGTGACAGTAAACACCAGCGGAATCGCCTGATTGAGCGAACGCTTCTCCGGAGCCGAGCGCAACCGCGACTCCGACGAAAGCGAGACTAAGGGAGAAGAGACGCTGATCGAAACCTTTGCTAAACCTACTTTTCATACCCCTCCACGAACTTTACGAATTTGACCAACACACCTAGCGCTGGCTGCTTTAAAAGCTGTTATTATGTCCCGGGGAAATGTGTGCTCTTTGATCCATGACACACCCCTTCTTCAAGAGAAAATCGTTTATCCCGAAGGTCTCCGGAGTGCCGAGAACCGCCTCGGGGCGATTTAGGTCAGGGAGATTTGACACCTGCCAGAGGTTGCGGAGTCGGTCCACCCGCACGGCTACCCTGGCCGCGCCGATACCGGAGCGACGCTTTGACAAGGCCGGGTATCGGCCTCCTAGAATGAAAAAAATTTAGCCGAAACCTTCTGGTCGAAGCACGAGCGCCCATCTGAGGATGGGTAATGTGGACTAGCGCCCCTCGTCGTTGCGGGAGAGGAACAAGCGCACGTTTTGCGCGCGAAGGATCGGCGAAGGGCCGAGATCGAGCACCGGCGGAAGTCGCTCCTCTGCGCCGGGGCGAAAGCCGGGAGCGATGCCGCGGAGGACGCGACTCATGACTCGGGCCCGGCACGAAGGCAAAATTCCGGGCGCGCCGAGGACTCGCATCAACATCCGCTCAGGCCCAGAATCGCCCAAGCCAAGCCCATCGCCCCATTGAGAAGCCCCGCCCCTCCCAGCGTTGGTCACCATAAGGCGCAACCCGTTGAGCGTATCGGAGAGAAGGACCGCTTGAAGCCCGTAGGTCACCCCCGCCGCGGTGGATTCACGCATGAAACCAACCTGTCCGCTGACCTGACGCGCGGCGCTACGAAGCTCGCGATCGGTCGGCACAAGGGCTTCCTCAGCCACATGGGGACGAGCCACGAGCCA
>JBILDU010000094.1:0-11310 GCA_044352465.1 Bdellovibrionota bacterium | reverse complement strand
CCATCGATCCCAGAGCCGCTGCAACATCTCCCGCTGAAACTCCCGACTCCCGAGCTTAAGCACATACTCGAAGTCGCTCTTTCCGATCCCTTCGCACATGATGCACTGGGTCATTTGACCAAGGCGAAACTGCTCCCCCAAATCGGCCAAATACCCCACACTACGTCGCATGAAGTTTATTCTATCGAGACCGGTATCCGCTGAGGGACGGCCAAAACTCACCGTCCCCTCCCGCTCCACCTGACCGGCCCGGGTAACCCCGAGAAGTCGAAGTGCCTCACGAAAAGCCAGAATCTGCATCTCCGGTGCGAGGCTTGGGAGCGCCTGGATACTCAACTCAGAGGAGGACGGCCGAGGTGTCGGGCTCAACAAATCGGTGCGGCTACTGAAGGAGAACACCATGCCACGGTAGTTGGAATCGAGTGGCTGAATCTGAAAGGTGTAGACAACGTGCGTCTCCCTCCCCTCACGAAATAAAGTTATTCGAGCATCGAGGCGTTTTGCCAGATCCTGCAAATCCCGATCGCTCGGGAATCGCGCCACCTCGCGGTGATGCGGCGCGGTTGCAAACCACTCCCAAAGCCGCGCAAGCGAGGCGTTCGGGGCGGAGTGCCCCATTCCGTCGAGCACGCCGATTAATGTTCGATAACTCGGGTTAAGCGCCGAAAGGCTCGCCACTGAGCTTAAAAGGTTCTCATCAACCGGCCTCGAATGGGAGAAGTGAGCCGCCCCCCAGTCGGAGGGATCTTTTCTCGACGGCTGAGGTCCGAACCGATCGCTCATTGAAAAAGCCTAATCGAAAAGAGAGTGCACAGAAAAAGAGAGAACACGGCGCTTCCGGCAAAGGCCCCGTGGGTCCTCCGAAAACTGAAGCCGGCGGGAGTATAAACCGAATCGATCATTTAAAGAACAGCGCAATCGAAAACACCCGGCACCGCCCCTGCACCGATAAGGGGCTGATTTCAAATAACAAATGAGGGCACTGGGGACGCTGCTCTTTTGTGCGGCGAAACCTCGTCATCATTTTTCACACAGGCAGGGGCCAATTTTTAAAACCACCTTGAGCGCACCTATCGAGTCAGGCTGCTCGCTTCGTTCGTCGTGAGATATGGTCGAGAGAGCGCCGTCGGCGACTATCCCCCTCCGCTCAGACTGTGTCGAAGGGGGACCAAACGAGCCGCGAGCCACTTTCTCCTCAGAAGAGGAGATTGTATCGTGAGGGTGATTTCTACCCGAGGAAAACAAAAAAATGTGGCCGCTCGATCACGTCGGAATCGCTGTCCGTAGTATTGATGAAGCGTTGCTTGAATACCGCAACAACTTCGGATTCGCGCTGGATTCCCGCGAAGAAGTCCGTTCTCAAGGTGTCGAGGTCGCTTTTATCAAGCTTCCTAATACCCTGATTGAACTCCTTGCCCCCCTTCACGAGGAGAGCACCTTGGCGAAGTTTATTCAGAAACGTGGACCTGGCCTTCACCATCTGTGTTACCGAGTTGACGATATCGAGCACGAGCTTGCGCGACTCCTCGCCGCCGGTGTGCACCTCATCGACAAGATTCCCCGCTCGGGAGCTCACCGAACTCGGATCGCTTTTCTTCATCCCAAATCAACTGGGGGCGTCCTGACCGAGCTATGCGAACATCCGCAGCAACATGAAAAGCGATAGAAATGAGCCATCTAGCTGTCGAATTTGGCTAGGGGGCGGGGGAATGTTACAATCCAGCGGTTGTTGCGATTAATAGTTTTCCCCCTGTAATCGCTAAAGGAATCGGCGCTATGCGTTCACCGCTCTTATCGGCTGTCCTGATCTGCTCAATCGCCTTGCCATGCTTCCACGCCGCGGCTGAGACCAACTACCTCGGTCGAGCAGGCCTCGCGCCCTCCGACCGGTGCGCCGATCTTGTCAAAGAATGCTTTGCCTACGGCTCAAGCGAAAAATCAAGCTGCTTCCACGTCTCGTCCCAGCATCCTTTTTGTGCCGATACCGAACTGGGTTTGCTTGTTGGGAAACGCTGGACGATGTCGCCTCAAACCGACTTCCGCGATGCTCCGCCAGCATTAACCGGGCCGCAGTTCGTTGATGGGAGCTGCATCGCTAATTTTGATTCGCAGCTCTCTGGCCACCTCATCGGCGGAACTCTTTCGCGCGAGGCGACCCGTCATCTTGAAACGACGCTCGATGGATGCGCCAAAGCCCCGGCAAACGAGATTTTTCGCCCCTAGGCCGTCGCATGAACGACGCCGATTTTTTCGTGGCACGCGTCCGTCCGGAAATTGAATCGTCGCGAGGACTGCGAATGGTTCAAACACACTCGAGCCAACATCAGTTCGCCGACTCCCACGGTTCTCTCGGTGTGCCCGACTTGACTGGAGATTCAGCCGAGCGTTCAGGCACGATCGGTGGCCCACTCGTTGTAGGCCGGAACATGTTGAAGCCACGCCACCCCTAACGGTTGACGGTTCTATTTTTTATCTGTGCCGACTCACATGGCTGAGATTTTAACACCTTCAGAAGAAAATATTTCACGGGCAGCAACAGCTCTCCGCGCCGGCAGCCTTGTGGCTTTCCCGACCGAAACGGTCTACGGACTCGGGGCGAACGCTCTCGATGCATCTGCCGTAGGCGCGATATATGCCGCCAAAGGACGTCCATCAACGAACCCGCTGATCGTTCACCTCGCGGAGAGCGACGAGATATTTCAGGTGGCCCAGATCGCCGCCCACTCAGCGATGGAGCAAGCGATCCAGAAACTTCGCCCTCTCTGGCCGGGGCCGTTGTCATTAATCCTTCCTCGAAGCTCCACCATCACTCCAGCGGTATCAGCCGGTCTACCAACTATCGCAGTCCGCGTCCCCGCCCATCCCGTTGCACGGGAGCTTATTTCTCGCGCTGGGGTTCCCGTGGCTGCGCCGAGCGCAAACATCTCGACGTATGTGAGCCCCACGTCGGCTCAACACGTCGCCACGGGCCTGGGGGATAAGATTTCCTTCATCATCGATGGTGGCCCGTGTGAAATCGGCATCGAGTCGACGATACTCTCGCTGGTACACCCCTCTCCGACCGTACTGCGGCACGGGAGTATCACGCTGGAGGAGCTGCGGGAGATCCTCGGCCAAGTCGATGATGGGACGACCACGGCTCGAGAGACTGAAGCACTCTTGTCTCCCGGCCTTCTGAAACAGCACTACTCGCCGCATACCCGACTTGTGTTCGAGGGCGAGGCGGATCCAGCAACCTATCCACCCCGCGTAGCGCTTATCTCGTTCTCTCCCCGTAGAGAGGAGAACACCACTTTGTTCTTGGTGGTTCGGTCACTCTCACCAACCGGTGAACTCGCCGAGGCGGCTCGCACACTTTTTGCGACACTTCGGGAGCTCGACGCCGAGGGGTTCGACCTTCTTGTGGTCGAACCGTGCGCTCGGACGGGCCTCGGTCGTGCTCTCATGGATCGACTGAGCCGAGCGGCGGCTCGGAACGATGCGCTCGGACGATAACTATTAGCACACGAGCGGAGGCATGCCGATCTTGGCGGGGAGAGTCTTCCAGGTCGGCCCGTCGAGAGACTTGTCAGAGCGGTGCGAATCGTCCAATCTTATCACACTATGACCAACGACAGCGCTATCGCCCCCCCACCACAGGACGCTATTATCGGAGTTGAATGCAAACTCTTAAAGTCGTACGGCGATGACCGGGGATTTTTTCGCGAGATAATTCGCTACACCGATCCATTCTTCACTGCACGCGATCGTTTCGCCCAATGGAGCCATAGTCGGATGACACAGAATGTTGTCAAAGCGTGGCATTATCACCATGTCCAGACGGACTGGTGGTACGTCCCGATCGGACAGGTTGAAACGGTATTGTTCGATAACCGCCCGGAGAGCCCGACCTATCGAAAGAAGCTGGTCTTCCGGATGGGGGAATCGAACCGCTTTGGGGCCGACACCTTCGAGGTCTGTGTGCATATCCCCCCGGGAGTACTCCACGGCTGCAAGGTCTTGAGCTCGGAAGCTCACCTCTTCTACATCACGTCTGAAATCTACGATCCGAATGAGGAAGGGCGATTCCCCTTCGACTCCTCGATCGTTGGGCACCAATGGGGCGACAACGTCATCGTTGCCGAGAACGATAAGCGAACGTTTGAGCCGATTCGTCCCCGCATTTCTCTCTCAACAGGGAACCAAAGTTAGCATCGATGCCGGTTTTTCAAGGGGGCCGTATAAGAAGCCAACGAGGGAGGAATAGCTCCATCGCGCCTTATATCGCGACAGGAAAAGGGACGGGACGTCGTTGCCCTGAATGAGAACGAGTCGGTACGTACAAGGTACCGGACTACCTCTCGATTCTGGAAATGAACGGAGAGAAGTGAGGCTACGCCGAAAATTGAGATGGTCGTAAAAGCGGCGAGCGGAGTATTTCCGCTCGCCGCTTTTTTTGAGGGGGGCTAACCCCTCTCATCTATTCAGGGGTTAAGCTAAGTCCGAAGTCTTTCTTAAGAATAAATACCGCATCTCGCTGGTACCCACCGGTCGGTCCCATGCCGCCCGTAGTTCTACCGCGGACGAGGACGTTGTCCGCATTGGGCGTCGCTCCGATAGCCTCAATTAGTTGGAGGTCCAGCGCTGGCTCACATAAGAGGGACTGGAGACTCCTAGAGAATCGCTCTCCCAAAGTGTAGATGAAAGCCTCGGGGTTTACAGTGGTATCAGGATAACTGGATTCGACCGTTGGTCCCATTGAACCGACTATGTGGTTTCCTACCATCTTGGAGATAGTAGACTGCATCGAGTACGTGCGGCCCTCAAAGCTGGGGAGTGTTTCCGCTACATCAAACTCACTTCGATTTAAAGAAGATCGGCGAGCGAACATGACTTGGTAAGATGAGGGCCACTGCCTAAAGCTACTCGCCAGGCCCGCAACGATTTGACCATCTCTGCTGATAAAACGGGGGAAAAAATGGGAGTACGTGCTTGGAGAGTGCGAAGCAGATAAGATTGGAACACTACGATTCCGCCTGAGATCGAAAATCGATGGGAAAGAACCATCGACAACGACATTCGTCCCATTCATAGACGCCGCTGAGGATCTCGATCCAGCTGTAGAAGGGGGGCTGAAAATACGCCAAGTATTACCTCGTTCCAAGAAAGCTATAAACCACCAGCTGGTCTCAGCGTATGGCTCGGTCTGTGCGCCCCCGCCAACTATCATTCCATCGGGAGAGATAAATCGTACATGTACGGACCTGGCATCTGGTACGGAAATCTGGCTGGTCTGTCCGTTCTTCGCTCCAACGAACGCTTGGGAGCTTCCCGTCGAGTTATTCTGAACGTTGAAAGCCACCTTTCCGTCGTCGCTCATTCCAGCAACCCAGATATGCTCGGGAGGATGGTTTTGCGAAGGGTTGTGGAGTGGCACGTTTATACCTGTTGCACTCCCATAAAGTCTAAGCCCCTCCCGAGGGTCCAGAATTGCGAGGTCTCCGTTATTATTTGCAGCGACGGTCCCGGGAGGTACTTCGCTCATCTGGTAACACGTTCCAGTGAAACTTTCCTGGGCAGCCGATGATACCGCCGAGAAAGAAAGGAAAGCAGCGCAGGGCGCCGCAAACGTTGCTAGTCTCCAAAGCACGTGATTCGATCTCATAGGTCTCCCCGTTTTAGTTCCAAGACCCTAATCGTTCAAAAAAAAAACGTTAGGAAAACCGGCTAAAGTGGAGCCAATATACGAACCTTTCGTAGGGTCAGGTGACCAGGGGGTGCGTTACCGAGGAATCGCCTGCGAACGAGTGTCCGAGGCCCGCTGCCGGAGGAGTTCTTTGAGCTGGTTAGTCGAACACTCGACTAGCGCGCCCGAGGAGCGGTACGAGCGGAAATATGTAAAGCGCCGTCTTCCTCGCTGGCGTGGACGGCTGCCGCCTCTTTCGACCTCCGCTGATCGCTATTCTCCTGTTTAAAAAGCAGGAGAATAGTGGGTTATTTCAATCGGTCAAATGTTCATTTCCCGGAGAAGCACTACATATCCAAGCATTTGCGGGTAGCTACCTTACGGCCGTACCGGTATCACCGACTGCTTAGCCTTAAACTTTATCCCCCCTCCAGCCGATATCTGTGGTAACTTCCGCTGGGGCTACCCGGCGCGTGAACCGGCTACAATGAGGCAGCTATGGCGTGGAGCTCTCCGTTTGTCATCTACCGTATCTCTCCCGATGGAAAACTCACCGAGGTATTTCGGTGTGAGGACATTAAGAAAGCGAAGTACTGGCTGTCGTACATCGCCGAACCGGGAGACGTACTTTGCAAAACTCCCGCTCATCCGAAGCACTCGAAGGCCTCAAACTCGGCCGAATACTGGAGCCACAAAGTGCATAGCGGCAACGCCGTGAGCGACGAGAGACTGTGGCAGCAGTTTCTAACAAAGAAAGGGTGCAACATCATATTTCCCGAGGATGAGTGCGCTCAACCCTCCTAGATTGAGCCCCGTCGATACAGCTCATGATACCTCTCTCGGGGAGCATGAACACGCCGAGCGGGGACATGTACCGCTCAACGAACCCGGAGCACTGTCACCAAGTCTCACACGATTAAGGAATGGGCCCCCGCCTCTCCGTTCAGTTAAGCTGCGGGCATCCTTGACAACCCTCGCTAAGCCCCTAAGGATAGTCGTGGAAGCACCGCGCAAGCGAACCGAGCTGAGTAAAACGAGGGAAACCGCCGCGCCTCTCGCGGCGAAGCTCTCCTCTCGCCTGTAGGTACCGCGCCTCGCGGGATTCAAGCAAATTGCATTCGAGCTAACTATGGCCAGTGACCCTGAAAGAATTCGCCTCCAGCAAGATGAGACCCGAGAGGAGAATTGGAAGCGTTGGGGGCCGTACCTCTCCGAACGTCAATGGGGTACGGTCCGGGAAGATTACTCCCCTTTTGGTTCATGTTGGGATTATTTTCCGCATGATCACGCCCGCAGCCGCGCCTACCGCTGGGGCGAAGACGGCCTACTCGGTATCAGCGACCGGCAGTGCCGTTTATGCTTTTCGGTCGCACTCTGGAACGGGCGAGACCCGATCCTCAAGGAACGCCTCTTCGGCCTTACCGGTAGTGAAGGTAACCACGGTGAGGACGTTAAAGAGCAATACTTTTATCTCGATTCCCTTCCCACCCACAGTTACATGCGGGCGCTCTATAAGTATCCCCAAGCTGAGTTTCCCTACAGCCAGCTCGTTGAAGAGAGCCGCCGCAGAGATCGCAAAGCGCCGGAGTTCGAGATCCTCGATACTGGTCTCTTCGATGAAGGTAAATACTTCGATATCTTTGTCGAATACGCCAAACAAAGCGCCAACGACATCCTGATTAAAATAACCGCGGTCAATCGAGGCACGACCGCAGCGACGCTGCACCTCGTCCCGACGTTATGGTTTCGCAACTCATGGTCGTGGGGTCGGACCGGTGAGGGATATACTGGCCGTCCAACAATCAAACGCCAGGATGACACCTCGGTTGTTACCCAACACGAGACCCTTGAGCCTTTTGTCTTAAGCTGTGATGTAGGGCCTGAGGGGAAGAATCCAGCGATGCTCTTCACCGAAAATGAAACCAACATCGAGCGGATCTTTTCATCCCCAATGAGCACGCCGTTCGTCAAAGACTCCTTTCACGAATACATCATTCACGGTCGCAACGATCGAGTGAACCCTCTCCAGACAGGGAGCAAAGCTGCTTTCCACTCTTCGTTCGAACTCGCCGGAGGTGCAACGGCTTCACTGAGGCTGCGCCTCACCACAGCTGAGAAAGCTCCACGAACTCCCTTTAACGGGGCTTTTGAGGAGACCTTTGCGAAGCGTCGTCAGGAGTGCGACCAATTCTATGCCTCGATTATACCTGCACGGCTTCCTGCGGAAGAGGAACTCATCAGTCGTCAGGCGTATGCGGGGCTCCTCTGGTCGAAACAGTTTTACCACTACTCCGTACGCGAATGGCTCGAAGGTGACCCGACGCAGCCCGCGCCAGCGGAGAGTCGCAAGCTGGGGCGCAACATCGACTGGAAGCACCTCTATAACCGGGATATCATCTCGATGCCTGATAAATGGGAGTATCCATGGTATGCCGCTTGGGACCTAGCGTTTCACACCATACCCTTCGCCCGGGTCGATCCCGACTTCGCCAAGCAGCAACTTATCTTGATGCTGCGCGAATGGTATATGCACCCGAACGGACAGATGCCGGCGTATGAGTTCGCTTTTTCCGATGTGAATCCACCGGTGCACGCTTGGGCGTGCTGGCGTGTCTACAAGATGACCGGAAAAAAAGGAGCCCGCGATCGGGTCTTTCTCGCCCGAACTTTTCAAAAGTTGCTCCTCAATTTTACCTGGTGGGTCAACCGCAAAGATATCGAGGGCAAGAACTTATTCGCCGGTGGATTTCTCGGATTGGATAACATCGGGGTTTTCGACCGTGGCCAGCCACTTCCTGAAGGTGGGCACCTGGAGCAGGCCGATGCAACTGCCTGGATGGCGTTTTTTTGCGCCACGATGCTCGCCATGGCGCTTGAGCTCGCCGATGAAGATCCCGCGTATGAGGACGTCGCTTCTAAATTCTTCGAACACTTCATCGCTATTACCGACGCGATTAACACATTCGGCGGTACCGGACTATGGGATCAGCTCGATGGATTTTACTACGATCAGCTGCACTCGCAAGAAACCGCGCTGCCCCTCCGTATCCGCTCTCTCGTCGGAATCATTCCCCTTCTCGCTGTTGAAGTGATCGATGATCGCGTCCTCGAGCGGCTGCCCGGCTTTGTTCGCCGTATGGAATGGTTCCTCCGGGAGCGTAAAGATCTGGCCCGCCACCTCTCGTATATGGAGCATGGCTCCGGAGCAGCGTCGGGCCGGAGTCTCCTCGCAGTCCCCTCTCGGGAGCGACTTGAGCGAATGCTGAAATACATCCTCGATGAAAACGAGTTTCTTTCTCCGTTCGGTATACGTTCGCTCTCGAAGGTACATGCGAAGTATCCCTATCTTTTGAAGCTCGGCAAAGAGGAGTATCGCATCGACTATAGCCCCGGTGAGTCAACTACTCATCTGTTTGGGGGAAACTCGAACTGGCGTGGCCCCGTGTGGTTCCCGATAAACTATCTCCTTATCGAGGCACTCGAACGATACCACTACTACTACGGCGACAGTTTCATGATTGAATGCCCGACCGGCTCGGGAAATATGCGAAATCTCCGCGAAGTCAGCCAGGAGCTCAGTCGGCGTATGTGCGGACTGTTCGTCCCGAATGCAGCCGGGGAACGCCCGTGCCACGGCACCGACTCCCGCTTTGCGAACGATCCTGCTTGGCGCGATCTCGTGCTCTTCTACGAATATTTCCATGGTGACAACGGTAAGGGATACGGCGCTAATCACCAGACAGGTTGGACCGCCCTTGTGACCCGGCTTTTTGAACGGACTGAATGAACGAGCTCGCGCGACAGGCGTTACTGCGCCAACTAAGCGACTACGCGATGGCCCAGCAACATGCTACGACCGCTACGGTGATTCGATCTTTTGTCGAGACGGAGCCGTACTGGTGGAGTCGTGAGAATCCCCGGGGCCACATAACCGCGTCCGCCTGGGTGCTCTCATCCGACCAAACGGAAACGTTACTCGTTCATCACCGGAAGCTTAATCGCTGGCTCCAACCCGGGGGACACATCGAAGGGGATCAAACCGTTTTCGATGCCGCGCTTCGAGAGGCGCGAGAAGAATCTGGGCTGACCAATCTACGCTCGTTATCCGAGGCGATCTTCGATATCGATATTCATCCCATCCCGGCACGCCCTGAGTTTCCGGCGCATCAGCACCTCGATATTCGATATGTCTTCGTCGCCGATCGAACCGAACTACTGCGATGTAGTCCGGAGTCTCACGCGGTTCAATGGTGGCCGCTGAGTGGGCTCTCCCGCACCGTGGCGGATGTCTCGATAATCCGAATGGCTGAGCGGACCTTGGCGGCCGGAACACGGCGACTCCCCCCAGGGTAATTATAATTTCCTTGGAACACCCGCACCCGGTGCGTTATACTTATCCTAAGGGTTGAAGCACCGCTCGGCTTCGTCCTCGGTCATCGTTGGACTGTGTTTCTATAGGACTGTGTTTCTATAGGACTGTGTTTCTATAGGAATGTCCCCGTTGACCTGCAGTCATGTCACCCCGAATTCGAGCGAGGAAACTCGACGTGTTCGACGGTTTACCCAACCGGAGCCGCTCTCTACCTCACGACCCCCAAGAGGTCCGCCCTGCTGCACTGCGGGCGGAGGCCATTCGAGAACAGCTCCCGGTATGGGCGCGGCACGCCATCGTCAAGGCAATCAGCGAGAAGGTCGTCATTACCCTCGACGACGAATGTTCAGCCAGTCGGGCCAAGATCGCCGAGCTCGAAGGACTTCTGCGCGCTCAGGTTCCGGGGGAGATCTCGGTAGAGCGGACCTTACGGTATCAGCATATCTACGGGCTCGTCGCTGCAGCGATAGATCATCACCCGGACCTGCGTCTGAAGCTCGATCGGCAAGCACCCATCGTCTACGTCATCCTTCCCAGCGCCCACTACCCTCGCTCAGAGGAGCTCCGCATGCATATCGAGGGGGCGGTTGGGCTCCGCACCTGTCTCGTTCTTTCTGACCCCAGTCATCGCCCGATCGTCCTACTCCCGACCCCCTCGGCGGAGGTTATTCAAGCAACGATCGAGAAGACCCATCTCAGATTCATACGCCGCCGTATCGCCGCGATCATTCCGGAAACGTGGCGTGCCACCGTCGAAGTTAATTCCACCGGTGTCGCGATTACGTACGCCGGGATGCTCCGCTCGTGCCAGGAAGAGGAGCGTGTTCGCGCCAAAGTGGGGGAAATTACCCCGTTACCGGTTCGAATCGCCCCTCAGACTCGCCGCGATAACTTACAAGATGCTCTCTATTCGACCGTTCCCGAGGGAATCGAAGTTTGGCGATCCTCGTTCTACAAATTCAACCTCCGTCAGCACGAATATCGGTGCGCCGTTATCCATCTCCATATTCCAGCTGGTCGGGATAGCGAGGCGCTCGCGTGGCGTCTCGCTTTAGAAGAGCGGTTTGGAGTTCACCTTATTCTTCAGCCGGAAAGGGTTTCATTTTCGCTTGGTCGCCAACTGAGTACCCTCGCCGATCAACGCGGGCTCATCATTTCTGCTGAGCCGGTGCGAGACTTAAAGATGAACCTCAATGGGCGTGCGCCACCGCCCGAAGTGCTCTCCCATGAAGTAAGCCCGCTCGGGCCCGTGATGGATCTGCGCAGGCTCGGC
>JBILDU010000041.1:0-22843 GCA_044352465.1 Bdellovibrionota bacterium | reverse complement strand
CGCGGACCGAGGTCCGCAAACAACTTGTGTACCACCTTCTTATCGAGGAGGTACGAAAGAGCCTGACGACGCGCGTGAAGCGTATCATCACCAGCGAGGGTGATGAGCGGCTCAACAACCCGACGAAGTTCCTTCGCCTTCTCGACGGTCGTCTCAATCCTCTCCTCACGGAGCAGCGAGGTCGCCATGTTACGGAACATCGCGCGGCGGTGAGCCGGAGACTTCTGAAATTTTCTAAAGGCGTGTTGGTGGCGCATACGGTCGTTCCTGTACTACTTTCTAAGCCCCCGGTTCTTAGTGTTCCGAGGTATCCTTCATCTGCTCGAGATCTTTCCGGGTCGGGAAATCCTCGAGTTTCATTCCAAGAGACAAGCCCATCTCGGACAAGATCTCCTTAATCTCATTGAGCGACTTCCTTCCGAAGTTCTTCGTACGAAGCATCTCGGCCTCGCTCTTCTGCACGAGCTCACCGATAAACTTAATATCGGCGTTCTCAAGGCAGTTGGCACTCCGAACGCTGAGCTCGATCTCCTCAATCCGTCGGAAGAGGTTGTCGTTGAATTTGCTCTTCGGCTCCTCTCGCTGTGGCTCCTGCTCCTCAACAAGCAATCCTTCACCGACGAAGATTCCAAGTTGATCAAGCAAAATGTGCGCCGCCTGAGCGACCGCCGAGCGTGGATCGATCGAACCGTTAGTCCAGATCTCCATCATCAAGCTGTCGTAGTCGGTCCGCTGTCCTACGCGCGCGTTCGTCACGAGGTGGTTAACCTTCCGAATGGGCGAGAAGATCGAATCGATAAATATCGTGCCCATCGGAGCGCCCTCGACCTTATTCTTATCGGCCGAAACATATCCCCGACCCACTTTAACGGTGAGGTCCATCTTGAGCGTGGCTCCCTCGGCGAGACTGGCGATATGAAGCTCAGGATTCAGTATCACGACTGAAGGGTCACCGGTAATCATGCCGGCTTTTACCTCGCACGGACCGACCGCCTCGATCCGAACATGGGCTTCTTCTTTGTCCTCGAGCCTTGGCACGACGTCCTTCAGGTTGAGAACGATTTCGGTCACGTCCTCAACGACGCCGGGTACCGTCGAAAACTCATGCATCACTCCTTCGATGGATACGGCGGTAACCGCCGACCCTTGGAGTGATGACAAGAGGATGCGACGGAGGCTGTTACCGATGGTAAGACCGAAACCTCGCTCCAAAGGCTCGGCGACAAATTTGCCGTAGCGCTCATCACCACCCTCAACCTCAATTCTCTTCGGCTTGATCAGATCTCTTAAGCTTACGCGTTTCATCAACCAGACCCTTTGTAAAATTCGCTCTTGCGAGCAACCGATCTAACGACCGGGAAAACGAAAACTTACCATCGAAGCCACCGACGACCATAACCTCGCCGGTGATTGAATCGACGCACCGATTACTTCGAGTACAACTCAACGATCAGCTGATCGCGGATAGTCTGCGCCAGCTGTTCGCGGCTTGGCAAGGCATTGATCATTCCTTTGACGTTGTCCTTATCAAGGGCCAACCACTCCGGGATGAGACGGCTTTGCGCTGAGGCCATCGCCGCGGTAATGCCAGTGTTCTTCTTGCTCTTCTCACGCACAGCGATCGAATCGCCTACCTTCACCTTGTACGAAGGAATGTTTACCGGCTTCTCGTTGACAAGGATATGTCCATGCGAGACCAGTTGACGCGACTCACGTCGGGAGATGCCGAAGCCCAAGCGGTAAACGATATTGTCGAGGCGCGTCTCGAGGTTTAACAGAAGCTGGGTTCCGGTAACTCCTTTCTGACGGAGCGCTCGCTCAAACGAACCACGGAACTCCTTCTCCTGAAGGCCATAAATCCGCTTCGCTTTTTGCTTCTCGCGAAGTTGGACCTTATAGTCCGAGAACTGTTGCCGCCCCCGACCGTGCTGTCCCGGACCACCCTCGCGACGCTCGACCGAGCACTTCGCCGTGTAGCACCGCTCGCCTTTGAGGAACAATTTCTCGCCCTCTCGACGACACAACCGACAAACCGCACCACAATATCTTGCCATGACTCTATTCCTGTTTCGTCACTCTCTCGTTGATAGCTCTGCCTATACCCGGCGACTCTTACGCGGCCGGCACCCGTTGTGCGGGATCGGGGTAATATCCTTAATCAGTGAGATCGCCAGCCCAGCCTGGTGGAGAGCGCGGAGCGCCGACTCACGGCCAGCTCCCGGACCCTTCACGTAAACCGTGACTGCACGGAGACCAAACTCCTTGGCCTTCCGAGCGGCGTTCTCACCAGCGACCTGAGCCGCAAAAGGAGTCGACTTCCTCGAACCTTTGAAACCGTTACAACCGGAGCTCGACCACGCCAGCACCCCACCCGTCGGGTCGGTGATGGTAACGATCGTGTTGTTAAACGTTGCGTGCACGTGAGCCACGCCCACGGGAACGTTTCGCTTTGCTTTCTTCTTACGCCCAGCAGTCGCGCCGGCGGGGGTATTTGTACGAGCCTCGGTGGTCAATTTAGAACTCCTTCAAAAAAATTGCTTGGGCGATTACTTCTTGGTCGCCGCTTTCTTTCCGGTAATCGGAGCGCGACGTGGCCCCTTACGGGTGCGCGCGTTGGTACGGGTCCGCTGCCCACGGGCCGGAAGTCCCTTCCGGTGACGAAGACCACGGTAGCAACCGAGATCCATGAGGCGCTTAATCGACATCTGAATCTCTCGACGGAGGTCACCCTCCACCTTCTCACGAGTCTCTAGCAGCGCTCGAATTCGAGCCACTTCGTCCTCAGTGAGGTTGTCGGTGCGAGTATTAAAATCGACCTTTGCTTCGTTCAAGATCGCTTCGGCTTTGCTATTGCCGATTCCGTAGATGTAGGTCAATCCGCACACGACTCTTTTGTTCCGCGGTAGATCGACTCCGGCTATACGAGGCATTCTTCTCTCCTGCTCAATTCATTCGGGGTAAACTCGCCGCGCCGTCTCTGCACGACACGTCTACCCCCGACAAAAATTTATCCTTGGCGCTGTTTATGCTTAGGCGTACGGCTGCAAATCACGTACACCTTGTTCTTCCGCCGAAGAACTTTGCAGTAAGCGCAAATTGGCTTGACCGACGCTCTAACTTTCAAGACACACTCCGTTGAAACACTATCGAGTCGAAACGACCGCTATGACCGGCTCGACGAAAACTTCGGCTCCGGCGACTACTTCCGGACTCTCTTTCAGCGTGGTAGCAGCGCCACCTCGCCTCAAAGCCACTCAGAATAAGTCTAGGGGTTTTAGCATGTTACGTGCAATCTTACGTGCAATGCGACGTGCTTACCCGGGCGCCACTCGACAAAAGCACGCACCGAAGACCCTCGGCTCGGGAAAAGCCCGAAAGCCGCTACGAGGCGCGTATCGTACAGAGTCCGAAAAAATATCTCAATATCTCGAGAAAAATTTTATCGGGTAATTTCTCGGTAAAATCGGGCTTATTGGGCACTCGACCTTATGCCCCCCTGGCCGCGGCAGCCCATAGAGATGCGCCGTAGGGGCCACAGCCTCGCCTTCCTCATCGACATACAAGGAGAAACTGCCATTGCCACACGGGGACTAATCCAACCTGCACAGAAAACACGCCGGACAAATCTAAGTGTTTTCAGCTATTTAAGCGCAGCGCGAAGGCGCGACGAAACATCTTCAATCGAGCCCAGCCCATCGACAACGGTGAGTTGTCCTGCCTGGCCATAAAAACCAGCCACAGGGGCTGTCTGAACGCGATAAACCTCAAGCCGACGAGCGGCCACCTCGGCGGAATCATCGGTCCGTCCTGAGCCTGCCTGCCCGCGCCCCTTGATACGCTCCATGAGAACAGCCTCTGGGACAGCAATATCGATCACATGGGTTAAGTCACGGCCCAAATCCTTGAGAACAACCGAGAGCGCCCTGGCCTGCTCCACAGTACGGGGAAATCCGTCCAACAGGAATCCCGCAGCGCAATCGGCTCTTCCAAGCCGCTCCTTGACAACATCGATCACCACCGCATCGGGCACGAGCTCCCCTGAGTCGAGAATGCCTTTGACCTTCTGACCGAGCGCTGAGCCGCTTGCCACAGCCTCACGCAGCATCTCCCCCGTCGAGATATGGGGAATCTTCAGCTCCTTTGAGAGTAGCACCGCTTGGGTGCCTTTGCCGGCGCCGGGGGGCCCGAGTAAAACGATACGCATATACCGCCTCCGTCTCTTGGTGAACTGGTTTTCCAAGCGCGTTCAATTGAACGCGCGTTGGTTTGAATCTCCTAGCGCCGAATGAGTCGCGAACGCATCTGGCTCATCGATCCGGCACCGCCACGGACCTTCGCGCCTTTCGACATAAACGCTTCATAGTTTTTCGCCACGATGTGTGACTCGATCTGTGAGGCCGTGTCGAGCGTCACACCAACCACGATGAGCATCGCGGTTCCACCGAACACATATGCGAAGGACTGCGCCTGCATCGACAAGTATACCGCCTGCGGGACGATGCAGATAATTGAGAGATAAATTGCCCCCCACAACGTTAGGCGATTCGAAACTCCGTACAGATAATCCGCCGTCGCTTTCCCGGGGCGCACCGTCGGAATAAATCCGCCGTTCTTCTTGAGGTTCTCTGATACCTCTACCGGGTTGAAGTAGTGGGCTACCCAAAAGTAGCTAAAGAGTACAATCATCACGACATACAGAGCGTCGTGTCCCCACTGCCCGGGGCTCAAATATCCCATGATCTCTTTGAGAGTCATATTCGAGCTGAACTGAGCTATCGTGCTCGGCACCACAAACAACGCCGACGCAAGAATGGGCGGCATGACCCCCGCCATGTTGAGCTTTAAGGGCATGTACTGCGTCGGAGCCTGCGCAAGGTTCTTCCCCACAACCCGTCGAGGATACTGTATGGGGATGCGTCGGTGACTCCGCTCTACGAAAACTATCGCCGCTACCGACAGAATGGTGAATCCGAGGAGAAACAAAACTGCGAGCGGCTCGAGCTGCCCAGTCCGAGCCTGAGCTAATGTTTCGCCGAAAACTACCGGCATCCGAGCGATGATACCGGCAAAGATAATGACGCTCACCCCGTTGCCGATCCCCCGCTCGGTGATCTGCTCACCGAACCACATCATCAGCGCCGTGCCGGCCGTCATGGTAAACATCGTCGAAAGACGGAATCCAAGTCCGGGCGCGGCTACGACACCCTGACTCTCCAAACCAAGCGCAAGCATGTATCCTTGGAAGAGCGCCAGCAGAATCGTCCCTTGACGAATGTAACGGGTGAGGACCCTTTGGCCCGCCTCGCCCTCTTTTTTGAGCGATTCAAGCGCCGGAGTAATCGGCGTCATCATCTGCACGATGATCGAAACGCTTATGTAAGGAGTCACGCCGAGAGTGAAAATCGAGAAGTTCTCCAGCGCTCCACCGGAGAACATGTTGATAAAACCGAAAAGCCCCCCCTCGCTGGTGTCAAACATGCTACGCAGCTCTAAGACATCGATACCCGGAGTTGAGACATGAACTCCGAAGCGATAGACCGCGAGGATAAAGAGGGTAAAAAGTATTCGTTTCTTGAGTTCGGGGATCTTACCTACTTCTCCGAGGCCACCTAACATAACGCGTCTCTCACTATTAAACAGGCCGGCTTAAAAGCCGCCAAAACATCGGGATGATACGAGAGGAACTCCCCCCCGAACAAGAACGATCTCAGTTATTTTTTCAGGGGATAAGACAAAGCGGCTGAGCCAACTTAAATCACTCGCCCATAAAAGCAACGCGCCCCCCGAACATACATCTGTTCAGGGGGCGCGTTGCACGTTGCAGAAGTGGACCGTTACTTAACGAGCTCGACCGAGCCGCCCGCCGCTTCTACTTTCTCTTTCGCGGTAGCCGATATCGCCTCAACCTTCACCGTTAACTTCTTCGTCAGGTTGCCGGTCCCGAGGATCTTCACCCCGGCACGATTGCGATTGTGGCGCCCATAGCCGAGGGCGAGAAGCGCCGCCGAGTCAACCATCGCGCCATCCTCAAACTTGTTCAGAACGGCCACATCGATCACATGGTACTGGTTCAATCCAAGCACCTTCTGGCGTGAACGGAAGCCCAGTTTGCCGGTACGCCGATACAAAGGCATCTGACCGCCCTCAAAACCCGGACGAACACCACCACCGTTACGGGCCGTTTGACCCTTACCGCCTCGACCGGACGTCTTACCGGCTCCAGACGATTCACCTCGTCCAACGCGACGACGCGCTTTACGAGACCCATGGGCGGGGGAAAGCTCAGACAATTTCATAACACACTCCACTCTCAAACTGCTTCAGAGGCTTAGTGAATCTCAAACACCTTGACGAGGTGTCCCACCCTCTGCAACATCCCAGCGAGGGCGGGATTAAGCGTATGCTGACGCTCTTTCCCGATTCGCCCCAGTCCGAGCGCCTTGAGGGTAGTACGCACCTCACCATCCCGTCCGATGATGCTGCGGGTCTGCTTCACCACTATCTTCGTTCCGTCTTTCATATAATTCATCGAAACTTCAACTGCTCTTTGAAAACTGCTCCGACCTCAATACCTGCCGATCTCACTAGAACGGCGCGTATCCTAAGGCCTCCACATTAGTTCCCCGCACAGCCGCGACATTCTCCGGCTCCTCGAGCGACAGCAACCCTGAGAAAGCTGCCTGTACGACGTTTTGCGGATTACTTGAGCCGATACACTTGGTACGGATGTCCTTAATACCAGCCATCTCAACGATGGAACGGAGGACTGACCCAGCGATGACCCCAGTTCCAGGGGCCGCCGGCTTCAACATCACACTCACCGAACCAAACTTTCCGACGATATCGTGCGGGATCGTTGTCCCACGGATCGGCACCCTCACAAGGTTCTTGCGAGCTTGCTCTGACCCCTTGCGAATAGCATCGGGGACCTCAGCGGCTTTCCCCAGACCGAAGCCGATGTGACCACGACCGTCACCGGTAACGATGAGCGCACTGAAGCTGAAGCGACGACCACCCTTCACCACCTTGGCGACACGGTTCACGAATACAGTCTTGTCGGTCAACTCGCCGCATTGCTCGGCCGACACCCGACGCTGCTCGATCAACTCTTTAACGCCCATATGCTCCTATCCTCGCTACCCTTACTTCGAACTACTAGAAATCTAATCCACCCTCGCGCGCCCCATCGGCAACCGCCTTGATTCGACCGTGGAAAACGAATCCGTTCCGGTCGAAAACCACGCGCTCAATCTTTTGAACCTTCGAGCGACGCGCCAGGACGACTCCAACCGCTCGCGCAGCCAAGACGCTCTTGGTACTCTTTGCGGTCCGATCAGTCCCCTCTGTGTTGAGTTTCGCGATCTCGTCGATGACCTCTTGCTCCAAAGTTGAAGCGCTGACCATCGTTTTCGCCGTTGCATCAGAAATGACCTGCGCGTACGTGTGGAGCGAGCTCTTGAAGACGCTGACACGTGGCCGCTCGTCGCTACCAGAGATCTTTTTACGAATCTTGATCTTGTTCCGTACGCGGCCGGTGACTTTTTGACCCTTCTTACCCTGAATCGCCATAACTTCTCCTTCGGCGAGCGTCTCACAACGCTCCCCTCATCCCTTACTTCTTACCTGTCTTACCAGCCTTACGACGGATGGTCTCATGGGTATACTTGATACCCTTACCGAGGTACGGCTCCGGAGGACACACCTTGCGGATACGCGCCGCGACAACCCCAACGAGATTCTTGTCAAAAGACTCAAGCTCGATAAGGTTCTTGGTGATAACGCACTTAACGTCCAGCGGCATCTCGATCTTGACCTCGTGCGAGTACCCCACCGACAAGACAAGGATCTGACCCTGGAGTTTCGCGTTGAAACCGACGCCGTTAAGCTCGAGTCCCCGCTTCCATCCCTCGGTCACACCTTTGACCATGTTGTTGAGGTGGGCCCGGGCCGAGCCAAAATCAGCTTTGGTCTGCTTATTGGAGGTGTCCGCGCTTAAGACGAGCTTACCACCCTCAAATACGACCTTGACGCCACTGCCGGGTGTATACCGGAGTTGCCCCTTGGGGCCTTTCACGAATACCGCACCGCTCTCGACCGAGGCCGTCACCCCGCTCGGAACTGCTACCGGTTGCTTTCCAATCCTTGACATAAGTCTCGTACGCCTCTCACCATCAAACTATCTTTGCTAGTCCCGGTTAGCCGATCTGAGCCAGGACCTCACCACCGATCTTCCGCTTACGCGCTTCCCGATCAGACATCACCCCCTGCGAGGTCGACACGATAGAAATCCCGAGTCCCGAATGGATCTTGGGGAGTTTCTCCGCCGCCGAGTATATCCGCTTGCCCGACGTGCTCACCCGCTTTGCGGATCCGATAACCGGTGCGCCCGAGCTGTAATACTTCAGGTGGACATCGATCATCTCGAATTTATCTCCATCAGCCTTGCCAGCCCTGTAAGAGCCAATGAACCCCTCTTCCTTCAACACATCGAGAATCCGAGCTGCCATCTTGGAAGATGAAACCTTCACCACCTTGTGGCCGGCGCGCTGCGCGTTTCTAATCCGGGTCAACAAATCAGCGATCGTATCGGTAACCATAACGTCTCTTGTTGTTAAAATCTCTCTACAGTCAACAACGCCCTACCAGCTGGCCTTGACAACGCCGGGAATAAGTCCTTGGTGCGCCATCAGTCGGAAACAGATCCGACACAACTTGAACTTGCGGTACACGCCACGGGGGCGCCCACAAGCCTGACACCTTATGTAAGCCCGGGTGCTAAATTTCGGCTTACTGTTCGACTTATTTACAAGACACTTTTTCGCCACAGGTCACTCTCTCTCTGGTTTTCAGTAATCTATTTTTCTTGGGTCGGTTTGCGGAACGGCAACCCGAGGTGAGCGAGCAATGCCCGACCCTCTTCATCAGTCTTCGCCGTCGTCACGAAGGTCACATCCATTCCGCGGATCTTGTCGAGCTTGTCGGTCACGATCTCAGGGAAAACGATCTGTTCCTTGATACCCATCGTGTAGTTACCCCGACCGTCAAATCCACGGGTAGGAGTGCCACGAAAGTCACGTACACGCGGAAGGGCAACAGCTACAAGCCGATCGAAGAAGTTGAACATCTTCTCGCGCCGGAGGGTCACCATGCATCCGATGGGGAGATTCTCGCGGAGCTTAAACGCAGATATGGCCTTCTTCGACCGAGTCACCATCGGCTTTTGACCACTTATCTGGGTTATCCCGTAGACCGCAAAATCAACCGCCTTGCTGTTCGACGTCGTCTCGCCGATACCGACGTTGAGAACGATTTTCAACAAGCGGGGGACCTGCATCGGCGTTGAGTAATTAAACTCCTTCATTAACGCCGGGACCACCGTATTTCTGTAATGCTCTTGCACTCTGTTCATACTGACCTCTCACCAGGGAAATCCAACGGACTCTCACTGGCATCTTCAAAACTCGCCCTAATCAATCTGCTCGAACTTTTTCGTCTTCGAATCGATGTATCCCCGTACCGTAGTCCCATCGGCAAGCTTGTTATGCTTGAGCCGTACCGGACGCTTTATCTTCTCGGCGTAATACATCACGTTCGAAATATGCACCGGCGCCTCTTTCTGCACCTTCCCCGCTGGCTTATCAGGCCCCGCGGCGCGCTGATGACGGGTCACCATATTAAGGCCCTCTATGACCACTCGCTCCTCGCCAACAAAGCGGAGGACCTTGCCGACCTGCCCTTTGAGCACGCGCTTGCTGTTTTTACTATTTCCCCCGGCGATGATCATCACCGAGTCGCCGCGGCGAATGCTGTGCTTTACCGTACGCTTCGCCGTTTTGTTTTTATTAGCCTTCATGTTCTTCCTTTCCCCTCTCGTTCTCTCGATACCGAATTACAACACCTCGGGGGCGAGCGAGATAATCTTCATGAACTTCTTCCCTCGGAGCTCACGGGCAACCGGCCCGAAGATACGGGTGCCGATCGGCTCCTGGGTCGCATTGATGAGCACCGCACTATTATCGTCGAAACGGATGAACGAGCCATCCTCCCGAGCCACCTCTTTGGCGGTCCGTACGACCACCGCCTTGTGCACCGAGCCTTTGGCAATCTTCGAGTTCGGAATCGCCTCTTTCACGGCGACAACGATAACATCTCCGATAGATGCATAACGCCGCCGCGACCCGCCGAGCACCTTCACGCAAACGACCCGCTTAGCACCGGAGTTGTCTGCGACATCGAGTACCGACTTTAACTGAATCATGACTCTCTCCTTCAGGCACCGACCAACGTCAGCACCACACCTTCACATCAAACTGCTTTCGTCACGATGGCCTGAACCCGCCACCGCTTCATCTTGCTCGTCGGTCGTGTCTCGACGATCCGAACGATATCGCCGACGCCGCATTGTTTCTCGTCGTGAGCGTAAACCCGCTTCGTCTTACGAATGATCTTTCCGTACACCTCGTGTCTCACCTGGCGAGTAATCGCCACGACCACGGTTTTGTTCATTTTGTTGCTGACCACCGTGCCCTCTCGGGACTTCGGCATACCACGCTCGGCTTTTTCTGCTTGTGCCATAACTACTCGCTCTCTTCTCGTTACCCTTTGACCACATCCTTCAAGCCCGCCTTCGTCTGCCGGGTCATGAGGGTCTGAACTCGCGCCAAGTTACGGCGGAGGTCCCTTAGTCGGTGGCTTTGCTCAAGGGGATTTGATGCACCACGGAAGCGAAGCTTCATCAGCTCTTCTGCCATCGCTTTCGCCTTCGTACGGAGCTCCGCCATCGGCAGGCCTTCGATATCTTTTAGAAACGCATTCTTTTTCATAACACCACCGCTTCTTTCACCCTCGCCCAATTAGACGAGGTTTTGGCTTCGGGACACGAGCTTCGTCTTCAGCGGGAGCTTCGCTCCAGCGCGGCTGAAAGCCTCTCGCGCAATCTCCGGCGTGACACCAGTCATCTCGTATAACAACCGACCGGCACGCACCTCGGCTACCCACAACTCCGGGGACCCCTTACCCGAACCCATTCGGGTCTCAGCGGGCTTTTTGGTCAACGGCTTATCGGGGAAGACCTTAATCCAAACCTTTCCTCCGCGCTTGACGTACCGCGTCATCGCAATACGAGCGGCTTCGATCTGACGATTGGTAATCCAGCCACTCTCGGTCGCCCGAAGACCATAATCGCCAAAGGCCAACTCGCATCCACGGGTCTCAGTCCCCTTGAGGTGACGGACCTGCTTCATCTGCTTTCTATGTTTTGTTCTCTTCGGTGAAAGCATCGTTACACCCTAAACTTAAAATCAAAAAACTCTCTTCGCACCTGCAGGTCAGCTTAGAGCTGCATCGCCTCTACTGGGACCGCCTCGCCTTCCGCAAATTTCTCACCCTTAAACACCCACACCTTGATGCCTATCACACCATAGGTCGTGTTCGCCTCAGCCGTGCCGTACTCAATATCCGCTCGGAGGGTGTGCAGTGGGATTCGTCCCTCCTTGTACTGCTCACGCCGCGCAATCTCAGCACCATTCAACCGGCCGGCGAGATGAATCTTAATCCCTTCCGCGCCCATTCGGAGCGCACGCCCCACCGACTCCTTCATCACACGCCGGAAACTGACACGCTTCTCCAATTGGAAAGCGATACTCTCCGCCACCAGCTGCGCGTCCATGTCGGCTTTGCGCGCCTCGATAATGTTAAGGGCCACCTCGCGTTGCACCAAATTCTTTAGGTCCCGACGAAGATCCTCGATGTCCTTCCCCTTCTTGCCGATGACAAGCCCGGGCTTCGCTGAATAGATGTTTATCTTTACCCGCGCCGCTGCTCGTTCTATCTCAACCTTGGAGATTCCGGCCGCTTGGAGCTTCGCCTTGACGAACTTCCGAATCTTGATGTCCTCGCCGATGTAACGCGCAAAGTCCCTCGTCGCGAACCAACGCGACTGCCAGGTGTCGATCACACCGATACGAAACCCACGAGGATTAATCTTCTGGCCCATTCAACTCTTCCTTTTACTTACGTAAGAAGCCCCAAATACTAACGAAAACAGGTAACTAAAGCAAACTGACCCGCGAAGGCCCCTTTTAACGCTCTCCGAGTTGGAGAGTGATATGCGCTGAACGCTTCCGGATGGGGGTTGCCCGACCTTGAGCACGGGGCATAAAGCGCTTCAAAGTGCGCCCCATATCAACCCAGCCACCGGTCACCCAGAGCTTGTCTAGATCGGCCCCATTCTCTTGTGCGTTCGCAATCGCTGACTTCAACAGCTTCTCAGCAAAGCCCGCCGTCTTCTTTGGGCTGAACCTTAGAATCTGCAGAGCCGGCTCGAGTTGCTTACCCCTGATCATATCAATGACAAGCCTTGCCTTTTGAGCTGACACCCGTGCGTGACGCAACGTTGCAGTCGCCACGACGTTGCCTGTCAAGCTCTTCGTCTTGGCGCTCCCCTTCTTTGCTGCTTTCGCCGTCTTGCTTTTAGCCATAAACCACCTCTTCTAGATTAGATCCCTTGCGGGACACTCCTTACGCAGCCGCCTCAGCCTTCTTGCCGCTGTGGCCGTGGAACGTGCGGGTTATCGAAAACTCACCGAACTTGTGACCCACCATATTCTCCGTCACGAAGACCGCGTTGAACTTCTTCCCGTTGTGGACCGCGAACGTCAGTCCCACCATCTCAGGGAGAATCGTTGAGCGGCGTGACCAGGTCTTGATCACACCCTTGTGCGCGCCCGAGCGAGCCCGCTCGACCCACTTCATTAGGTGTTGGTCAACAAATGGGCCTTTTTTAATTGAACGTGGCATCTTCTCTTTTCTCCTGTTTTCCTCGAATCACCTTCTCTCGGTCTTTGAGCTACCTAGCCCCCGACTAAGACGCCGACGTCGCACCTCGGCGACGCAAGATGAACTTCTGCGTGCGCTTGTTATTACGGGTCTTCTTCCCTTTGGCCTTCAAACCATGCGGGCTGCAGGGGTGACGACCACCAGCGGTCTTACCTTGACCACCACCCATCGGATGGTCGACTGGGTTTTTGGCAGTTCCGCGGTTATGGGGCCGACGATTGAGCCATCGACTACGGCCAGCCTTCCCAATCTCGATGTTTTGGTGTTCCGGGTTACTTACCTCGCCAACGGTCGCGTAGCACTCAAGGTAAATACGGCGCATCTCACCGGAGGGCATCCGTAGCAGTGCGTACTCACCTTCCTTGGCCACCAGTTGAGCCGAAGTTCCAGCCGAGCGGACGAGTTGCCCACCACCACGAACCTTTACCTCGATGTTGTACACAGCCAGGCCGGTCGGGATGCTCTTCAACGGAAGCGCGTTGCCAACCTTCACCTCAGCCTCTGGCCCGGTCATAATCTTCGACCCGACCTGGAGACCTTGTGGGGCGATGATGTACCGCTTCTCACCATCGACGTACTGCACAAGAGCTATGCGAGCCGAACGATTCGGATCGTACTCAATCGCAGTTACCACACCTGGTATATTAAACTTGTTCCGCTTAAAATCGATTAAGCGGTAGCGACGTTTGTGGCCGCCACCCTTGTTGATGTCGGTCTCACGGCCGAAATGGTTACGACCTCCGGTGCGACGCTTCGATGAAAGAAGCGAGCGCTCTGGATCCTTCTTGGTCAATTCCGAGAAGTCAGCAACGGTGTAGAACCGCCGGCTGGGGGTAATGGGTTTAAACTTCTTGAGTGCCATCGTTAGACTCCCTCGACGATATCGATCTTGAACCCTTCCTTGAGGGTTACATACGCCTTTTTATAGCCAGCCCGACGCCCAACCGAGCGCGCCGTCCGCTTCACCTTGCCCATGAAAGCCGCCGTGTTAATCGAATCAACCTTCACATTGAAGATCCCTTCAACGGCGCGGCGAATATCGCTCTTGGTAGAGCGTGGGTCCACACGAAATACGTAACGACCCTTGTCACCGCCAACGAGGGAACTCTTCTCAGTGATTATCGGCTGCAACAACGTAGCGTAGTCGCCGATCCGCGCTGTGGCCGACTCCGCATTGGAGCCTTTTTTAGAAGCGCTCTTCTTCACCTTCTTCGGCTCAGTTACCGCTCCGTCTTCTTTCTTCGCCCGTGCCATCTTACATCCTTCTCGTTCGAACCCCCAGTTTAATGGGGTTTCTCCGTTAAGTTCTTCTCACTCTTCGCCTACGCGGCTTCACCCTTGAGGCGTGTTTGGAGCGCTTCAATTCCCGCCTTTGTCGTGACGAGTATCTCGTTACGAAGGAGATCGTAAACGTTTACCGCAGCAACCGATGCCAATTGAACGTTCGGCAGATTCCGAGCCGAACGCACGACCATCTGATCGTTTTCCGTTGTCACAACGGTCACACGTTGATCCGTAACCCCAACCTTCCCGAGAGCTGCTGCCATATCTTTGGTCTTCCCCGACTTGACTGCGAGGCTGTCAACCACGATGAGCTGCTTCGCCTGCACCTTGTCAGAAAGTACAGCGGCAAGAGCCTGCCTACGCGTACGCTTCGGCAAACGGTAGTCGTAACACCGCGGGAGCGGACCGTGGATACTAGCACCACCGACCCACAAGGGAGAAATTCCTGACCCCGCACGAGCGCGACCGGTCCCCTTTTGCTTCCACGGCTTCTTGGCACCACCGCGCATCATGCTACGGGTCAGGGCCTGGTGGGTACCAGCGCGACGACGTGCAAGCTGCCACCGCACGGTATCATGCACGAGGCTCTTATTCACCTTTGCCGCAAATACCTCACCGTCGAGGTCGATTGAGCCAACCTCTTTACCCTCAAGGCTCAAGATCTTCCAGCTGACCGACTTCGGTGATTCCGGTTTATTTTCAATCTTCTTCGTTGCCATAGCTTACGCCTTTCGACTTACGCCGCCTTCTGCTTGTAGGACTTAATCGCCTTACGAATAACGACCAAGCTACCGCGTGCCCCCGGGATTCCCCCTCTGACCAGGATTACGTTTTGCTCAGGACGAATACCCATGACCTTGAGGTTCTGGATCGTCACATTGACGTCGCCCATGTGGCCTGGCATGCGCTTGTTCTTAAATATATGCCCAGGAAACTTACGACAACCAACCGAACCGACGTTCCGGCGGGTCTCGTGAGTGCCGCGAGTTGAGGGCTGACCTTTCATCTTGTGGCGCTTGATAACACCCGCGAATCCACGTCCGATCGTCACCCCGGCCACATCCACCATCTCGCCATCGGCGAAGACGTCGGCTACCCTAATCTCTTGACCCAGAGTCTCCCATTTAAGAGCCTCCACGTCGCACCGCATCTCTTTGACGTGGTAGAACGCGCCCTTACCAGCTTTTTCGAAGTGCCCCTTCATGGCGGTATCAACCCGCTGGAACTTCTTCGGACCAAACCCAAGCTGTACCGCGCTATAACCGTGGTCCTTCTTGTTCTTCACGTCGAGGACGAAACAAGGGCCCGCCTCAATGATCGTCACCGGAACGGACTGCCCCTCGCCGGTGAAGATATGAGTCATGCCGAGCTTCCGCCCAAGCAGTCCTTCAGGTTGTAATTTCTCAGTGCTCATGCGCTTCCTGTCGTTGTGACTTCTGCTGCCTACTCAAAATCCGTCGCTCTTCCTCGTCGGGGCCTATTGGAGCTTAATCTCCACATCGATCCCGGTCGAGAGCTC
Organism: Bdellovibrionota bacterium; assembly: GCA_044352465.1. GTDB lineage: Bacteria > Bdellovibrionota_C > UBA2361 > UBA2361 > UBA2361 > JBILDU01. The sequence goes on along the minus strand of JBILDU010000041.1, from coordinate 7,203 downwards.
GAGCTTGCCGAGCTCGTCGATCGTCTGCTGCGTCGGCTCGAGAATATCGAGGAGACGCTTGTGGGTCCGAATCTCGAACTGCTCACGCGACTTCTTATCAACGAATGGCGAGCGATTAACGGTGAAACGTTCAATCCGGGTGGGCAGCGGGATCGGACCTGCGACCCTACCTCCCGTCCGACGCACCGTCGTAACGATCTCCGACACTGCCGCATCGAGCAGCTTGTGGTCGTAGCCTTTCAAGCGAATTCTAATGAGTTGACCGCCGAGCATTTAGTCTATCCTGTATCTTAAGTCCGAGTTTCTGCCCCGCACCGAGCCGCGCTTGGTGCGGGGCAGAATACGGTGCGGGGCAGAATAAAGAGTAACCGGCTTACTCCACGATATCAGTTACAACGCCGGAACCGACGGTCTTGCCACCCTCGCGGATAGCGAAGCGAACCTGCTTCTCCATCGCAATTGGGGTATAGAGCTCCACATCGAGGTTGATATGGTCGCCCGGCATCGCCATCTCGACACCGTCGGGGAGCTTAATCGAGCCGGTTACGTCCGTGGTGCGGAAGTAGAACTGGGGCCGATAGCCGGTGAAGAAGGGCTTATGACGTCCACCCTCTTCCTTCTTGAGGATGTAGGCCTCTGCCTTGAACTTCCGGTGGGGCTTGATCGAACCGGGTTTCGCGAGCACTTGGCCACGCTCAACCTCTTCCCGCTTCAAGCCACGGAGGAGACAACCAACGTTGTCACCCGCTTGACCCTCATCGAGAAGCTTGCGGAACATTTCAACGCCGGTGACAACAGTCTTCGCAGTGTCCTTAAGACCGATAATCTCGACCTCTTCACCTACCTTGATGATTCCGCGCTCGATACGGCCGGTGGCCACAGTTCCACGGCCTTCGATCGAGAACACGTCTTCGACCGGCATCAGGAACGGCTTGTCGATGTCACGTTGTGGCACGGGAACGTACTCGTCGATCGTTGCCAAAAGCTTATCGATGCTACCGATGCCGAGCTCGCTCTCTTCACCCTGAAGGGCCTTGAGCGCAGCGCCACGGATGATCGGGGTATCATCGCCTGGGAAGTCGTAGGTGTTGAGAAGCTCACGAACTTCCATCTCAACGAGATCGAGGAGCTCCTTGTCGTCGACGGTGTCGCACTTGTTAAGGAAAACCACGATCTTCGGCACACCGACCTGACGGGCAAGCAGGATGTGCTCACGGGTCTGGGGCATTGGGCCGTCTGAAGCGCTCACGACCAGGATTGCTCCGTCCATCTGAGCAGCGCCCGTGATCATGTTCTTAACGTAGTCAGCGTGACCGGGGCAATCAACGTGAGCGTAGTGGCGATTTGCCGTTTCATACTCAACGTGCGCTGAAGCGATCGTGACGGTCTTCGACTCGTCACGCACGGTCCCGCCCTTCGCGATGTCCGAATAGGCCTTCGCTGTTGCCATGTTGCGCTTTGCTTGGGTATTCACAAGCGCCGCGGTCAAGGTCGTCTTGCCGTGGTCGACGTGCCCAATGGTTCCCACGTTGACGTGGGGCTTGGTGCGCTCAAATTTTCCCTTCGTTGCCATAGCTTCTTTTCCTTTTAAAAAAAGCAGACTTCCAAAAAACTACTTCGTCGCGATGCTTTCAGCGATATGCGTCGGCACCGGTGCGTAGTGGTGATACTCCATGGTAAACACGGCGCGACCCTGCGAGCTTGAACGCAGGTCGGTCGAGTAACCGAACATCTCCGACAGCGGCACTTCGGCTTTAATCGCCTGGGCGCCACCACGCGGCTCCATGCCCATGATTCGCGAGCGTCGACGGTTGAGGTCACCAACGATGTTACTGACGAAATCATCGGGACACACCACTTCGACGGCCATAATCGGTTCGAGAAGTTGAAGCTTCGCCCTACGACAAGCTTCCTTCACGCACATAGAGCCAGCGATCTTGAATGCGATTTCGCTCGAGTCGACCTCGTGGTAGCTACCGTAGAATACGGCAACCTTGACATCGATAACGGGAAAGCCCGCGAGGATTCCGCCCTCGAGTGCTTCGCGCACGCCGTCCTCCACCGCAGGGATGTATTCCTTCGGAATAACACCACCCTTGGTTTCATCGGCAAATTCGACACCACTACCCGGCTGGAGCGGCTCGACCCGGAGCAAGACGTGACCAAATTGACCACGACCACCCGTTTGCTTCGCATATTTCGTCTCGTTCTCCACGGTCCCAATAATCGTTTCGCGGTACGCCACTTGAGGCTTACCTACCGTGGTATCAACGCCGAATTCACGAAAAAGGCGCTGCTTGATAATATCGAGATGGAGCTCTCCCATACCCCCGATGAGCGTCTGACCTGACTCTTGGTCCACACTCACCTTCAGGGACGGGTCCTCTTTGGCAAGCTTCATCAGGCTAAGGCCCATCTTCTCTTCGTCGGCCTTCGTCTTCGGCTCAATCGCGATGCTGATAACCGGAGGCGGAGCATGGATTGACTCAAGAACAATCGGATGGTCAGGATCGCAGAGAGTGTCGCCGGTGATAACTTCCTTCAACCCAACTACTGCACCAATGTCACCCGCTGAGAGCTCTTTGATATCTTCCCGCTTGTCGGCGTGCATACGCACGATACGACCGATCCGTTCTTTCTTCGATCGGGTGGAGTTATAAACAGCCGAGCTCGGAAGCAAGGTTCCCGAATAAACTCGAATGAAGGTCAGAACGCCTACGAAAGGATCCGTAATAATCTTAAACGCGAGCGCACAGAACGGCGCGGTCGGATCCACCGAGCGAATTATCTCAACACTCTCTTCGCCCTTCTTCGCATCAGGATTTAATCCCTTTACTGCTGGAATATCCAGCGGCGACGGTAAGTAATCAAGCACCGCATCGAGGAGGGGCTGTACGCCCTTATTCTTGAAGGCGCTGCCACACAGAACTGGGAAGATATGCATCTCAAGGGTTTGCTTACGAATAGCAGCCTTCAGCTGATCAACCGGAATTTTCTCTCCCCCAAGGTACATCTCCATGATCTTCTCGTCATGCTCTGAGAGGGCCTCGAGAAGCTGGTCGTGCGCCTTGGTGGCCTCGTCGAGAAGGTCTGAGGGAATTTCCTTCTCATCGAACTTAGCGCCCTTGGTCTCGTCGAGGTAGTAGATCGCCTTCATAGCGACGAGATCGATCACACCTTGAAAATTGCTCTCAGCGCCGATCGGGAGCTGAATCGGCACACCGTTAGCACCCAGGCGCTCCCGAATCGTTCCAACCGACATCATGAAGTCAGCACCGATCCGGTCCATCTTATTGATGAAGCAGATGCGAGGAACGTTGAACTTGTTAGCCTGGCGCCAGACCGTCTCAGACTGAGGCTCAACGCCGTTTACTCCGTCGAACGCCGCAACCGCTCCGTCAAGGACCCGCAAGCTCCGCTCGACCTCGATCGTGAAGTCCACGTGGCCGGGGGTATCGATGAGGTTAATCGTATGCTTATCGCGGTCGCCGTTCGAGCCACTCCACGTACAGGTCGTTGCCGCTGAGGTAATAGTAATACCGCGCTCCTGCTCGAGCTCCATGTAGTCCATGGTCGCGGCACCCTCGTGCACCTCACCGATCTTGTAGTTGATGCCGGTGTAGTAAAGGATGCGCTCAGACGTCGTCGTCTTGCCGGCATCGATGTGGGCCATGATGCCGATGTTGCGAGTTTTGCTGAGGTCGAGCTTTGCCACGGAGTATTACCTTCGATTACCTGAATTAATGCACTACCACTTAAAGTGGGCGAAAGCTTTGTTCGCTTCGGCCATGCGATGAGTGTCCTCACGCTTCTTTACAGCGCCACCCCGATTGTTTGCCGCATCGAGGATCTCGTTGGCGATACGATCGGACAAGGTGCGCTCACCTCGACCGTTCGCGGCCTCGATGAGCCAGCGAATTGCGAGCGACTGTCCGCGCTCGACTCGAACCTCAGTCGGAACCTGGTAGTTCGCGCCACCGACGCGCCGCGAGCGAACCTCGACAAGCGGACGAATGTTCTGCAGCGCGCGCTGGAAGACCACCAACGGAGTGTCGCCCTGCACCTTCTTCTCGACCTGCTCTAAGGCGCCGTAAAAGGCCTGCTCCGCGATGCTCTTCTTGCCATCGCGCATCATTGCGTTCACGAGCTTTGTTACCACAACATCACCGTACTTCGGATCGGGCAGAACAACGCGAGTAAAATCTCTCTTCTTACGTGACATGTCGGATTCCCTTTTTTGGACCGGTGTCGGTTAAAAAACTACTTCGGACGCTTCGCGCCGTACTTCGAACGGCTTTGGCGACGATCAGCAACGCCGTGCGCCTCGAGCTTGCCGCGAACGATATGATAACGAACGCCGGGAAGATCCTTCACACGACCACCACGAATCAAAACGACAGAGTGTTCTTGGAGATTGTGCCCCACCCCAGGGATGTAGCTTGTCACCTCCATACCGGTGGTCAAGCGCACGCGCGCCACCTTTCGGAGCGCGGAGTTCGGCTTCTTCGGAGTCTGGGTGTACACACGCGTGCAGACACCTCGACGTTGAGGACATCCCACTAATGCGGGGGACTTGCTCTTCGCTCTCTTCTTCTCTCTTTGGCTCCGAACGAGCTGATTAATTGTTGGCATACGTTCTGCGGTATACTCTTAAACTTCGACTCACGTTTCCGTGCGCCGATCATTTTTTCGAAGCGTCGTTGCACGAATCCGCCAGAGTGGGACCTTCTGAAGCGACGCCCCACTCTTCACGGCTCGGGTTTCCCCAACGTCCGCTCGACTTTGTTTTGTTGCTGCGTTTCCTGGTGGCGCTCGGCTATTTTGAGAAACCAGTGAGACCGGCTCACGATTTCTCAGCTCGAGGCAGCAAACTCCTAGAAGAAATTACCGAGATGAATGCTTCCCCAGGATGGAGGCAGCGCATCTGCGAACTCACCGTGTTGTTTTTTCCGTATTTGACCGGCGTTTCCTGGCGCTTTTTGCGTCAAGGCTGAACCAGTAAAATACGCGCCCACGGCGGGCTGGTAAATCTTCGATCCAATTCGAGGGCAGATTGATAGCACTGAACATCAAATAATGTCAACGGAACGGGGCTTTATTATTGTCCCCCTGCGCGTCCTCATCTCGCGGATTGTGCGAACCGACGCCGACATAGGGGACACCCCCAATTCGGGCTGAACTTAGTCACCGCAGATTCAATAGCGCAGCCCATCGTTTTGGCAGAAAAAACAGCATCTTAGGACCCGGGGCGATGTTAGTCCACCACGGTTTTTAGCTATCTGCTGCCTAAAGTGCTACAAACGGGTTGCTTTATATCGAAGGTATCGGTTTGAAAGTCCGTCTTATGCAGATAGTCGACCGCTGGGTCGGCATTCCCCTCTGTGCAGGGCTATCGGTGGTCCGGTGGTTCGGTTCGCTTGTTTATCCCCCAAGTAACCACAAACCGAAGAGGGTTCTCTTCATCGAGCTCTCCGAAATGGGAAGCGCCATTATCGCCCACTCGGCGCTCGAGCGGGTGAGAAAGCTGTTCCCCGACGCAGTCCCCTACTTCCTCATTTTCAAGAAGAACCGCGAAAGCGTCGATCTCCTCAACACCATTCCGTACGAGAACGTGCTTACGATCTCCGACAAATCGTTCCTTGAGTTCACGGTGTCGGCAGCGAAGATGCTTTTCCGTATTCGGGCGCTTCAGATCGACACGGTGCTCGACATGGAGCTCTTCTCCCGTTTCACCACTATTTTTAGTTTCTTAACCGGGGCGAAACGCCGGGTCGGCTACCATAACTACACCGCTGAGGGGCTCTACCGCGGAAACCTCATCTCACACCGCGTGTTCTACAACCCTCACCAGCATATGGCATACAACTTTATGGCGCTCGTTCATGCGCTCGAAGCGGACCAAGCCGATGCGCCGCTTTTAAAGAAAGATGTCCGACCGATGCTTCAGCCTCTTCCCCGTTTTTCCCCGACTGCGGAGGAGGATCGAAATATGCGCGCGCTCATCCAGGAGCTGCACCCCCCTTTCTCGGCGGAAACAGACCTGATTATCTTCAATCCCGATCCCGGTGACGCCCTTCCGATTCGGGGCTGGCCGATGGAGAACTTTGAGGAACTCGCGCGACGGCTCCTCGATAAGAATCCACGTGCGGTCATCGGTGTCGTCGGGCTCGGGCGCTCAAAAAGCTACGCTGAAGCGCTTCAAAAAGCGACCGCTGGAGCTGGTCGAGATGGGCGGTGTATCGACCTGACGGGTCGCACTCGCTCGCTCCGTGAGCTGCTTGCGATCCTCAAATTCAGTAAGATGCTGATCACGAACGACAGCGGCCCAGCACACATGGCGGCGCTCACCGACATTAAAGTCGTCACGATCTTCGGACCCGAAACGCCGGCGCTCTACGGTCCCCTCGGCCCCAACGCCACCAATATCTTTGCGCACTTCTCGTGCAGCCCGTGTTTATCGGCGGCGAATCACCGCCACACGATCTGCCAAGACAGCAAGTGCCTCAAAGCGATCTCGGTGGAGGATCTCTACCGAGCTGCGACGACGGCCCTCCCAGTGCTCTCCTCGTGATTTTTTCAGAAAGTTTTTTCACCGTCCGGAAAAAACACGAGCCCGCCCTCGAAGAAGACCGCCAAGGCCCGCGTCCGGACTCCTGAACGGAGAGGAATGTTTACACATCGGAGCTCACCGCCCGTTCGATGAGCCGCATCACCGTGTACGCGGAAAGCGCTCGCAACTTTCCATCGACATCCTGCGCACAAAGCGGAATTCCCCGGTCCCAACCCGCCGAGAGTGCCTCGCGCACGACTTGCCGCTCGGCCCGACTCAGTTTGCCGACATCGAACGATGGCCAACCCTGCCCTGCACCCAGATAGTCGAGGATCTGCTTCCGCTCCTCGTTTGATAGCTGATTCGCTCCGGCGAGGGTTTCGAGCCGCCGCGTGATCGGATGCTCCGCTGCGAGATCTGCGGCGCATAGGACAACGAGAGCGGCGGTCTCCTCAAAATGGAGCCGTATCAAATCAGCTTCACGCACCCGTCGTGAAAGCTCTCTCTCTCTCTGTTCTTGATACCCCGACACCAAAGGAAGCTGTCGCTCGTATTCGATCTGCCAGAGGGCACGGGCCGCGGGGAGGCTTCGTACCGCCGCGATCGTTGAATCGCGAGATGCCAACGCGAGCGCCACCGGGGGGAGTTTATCA
>JBILDU010000123.1:0-7073 GCA_044352465.1 Bdellovibrionota bacterium | reverse complement strand
TGTGACTGCAGCTTCACGTCAGGTCGAAAGTGTCGGGGCGGCTCTCCGGCGAGCCTTTCCTCCGCAGCGGCTAGCGCTTCTTGGCGAAGTGATAATCCGCCTCGGGCAGCGCCACGAGGCCGGTACCGCGCGAGCTTTCGAGCGGCGGCGAAGTAGTTTGGAACGATGCATCGTTCAGCTTGAATCGGCGAGCCCACGTCGGGTGCTCGAGCGGGGATTTGCGATCGTTGAGCACGACGGTGTGATCGTGCGTGATGCTCAGGAGGTGCAGCCGAAGCAAGAGGTACGAATCACCTTGGGGCGGGGGAGTCTGGGAGCCCTGGTGACGGTTGTTGAGAGTGTGCCGGGCAGTGTGGGGATATCAATCAAGAAGAGCAGTTAAACGGAAGAACGGATGTAAGGAGAGACGCTATGGCGAAAACGTTTGGATTTGAGGATCTATTGCAGGAAAAAGGTGAGACAAGGATTAAGGATCTTACCTTCGAGGACGGGCTCAAGCTTCTTGAGGAGCTTGTGACGAAAGTTGAGTCGGGGAGCCTTCCCCTCGATCGCTCCGTGCTCGCCTATGAGCGGGGGGTAATGCTGATGGAGCATCTCCGTGGACTTCTCTCGGTTGCGGAGAAGAAGCTTCAGGTACTACAGCGGACTGAGGTATAGCGGTCGTTTTCGGCGCAGGCCTCGGTCAGGGGTGTCACCGGAGTCCGGAAATCTGTTTGTAATGTTTCGCGGGCGGAGACTAAATTTTTTCGCTCAGCCACGAGCGCCGGGCGGATAATGTGGCCTGAGCCAGAATCAGAGTGGTGGTCGGGGAGCCGACTCGCACCTTTTGCTGAGGGTGCCTTAGCGTGATTGAAGGTGACTGCGGGTGTGAGCGGCAGATTCGGCGGATGTTTTTATTAGGCCCGAGCCGGATTCGAACCGGCGAATGACGGTTTTGCAAACCGTTGCCTTAGCCAACTTGGCGATCGGGCCGCACAAATAAGTATGTGGAGAGGGTGACACAAATCAGCGGAATTCTCCAGCTTTGTGGGATGCCACCTCCAAGATAACCCGAGCTGTTCACACCAAAAAAATCTTGAAACGATCTCCCAAAAAAATTGAGTACTTTTTTTAAGACAGGCGCGGTTATTTCCTCAACAGACCGGAATGATTGATGAAAAAATATATTATTTTCAGCCACCAACTCTAAAAAATAATCCCCGATACGCCGAATACTATCCTTGCTAGGCATGACACCATCCTTTCTGCGAGTGGGGGGACGGTCCAAGAGGATTTGGACCGTCCCTCTTTTTTTGTAGGTATCTCTCTCCTTCTTCTCATGTTTCACAGCTGGGGCCGCTCCGACGTTTGACCCTTCAAACTATTCTGATACTATCCGGCTGGTTAGAGTGGTTTTTGTGAATGACTCCGGCTCTTGTTCGCGATAAGCGCGACGGAGAGGCTGCGAAGCTCCACTCGTTTTCATAAGGGTGTGAACCATGGCGTACGTCGTTACCAAAGCGTGCATCGGAACCAAAGATCGCTCGTGCGTCGAGGTGTGTCCGGTCGACTGCTTCTACAACATCAAAAAGAAGAAATATAACGACATGTTTTCGCTCGGGCTCTCACCGAACGGCGAAGAAGGGATGCTCGTGATCCACCCCGATGAGTGTATTAACTGCGGAGCATGCGAGACCGAATGTCCGGTTGAGGCGATCTACGAGGATTCGGGGGTTCCGGACGAGCTCAAAGATTTCGTAAAGTTCAACGAAGAGGAGACCGCAAACCTCGCGGATGAGGAGCTCGATGCTTTGCGGTGCACGTCGAAGCCCTAGGCTGTATTCTTCATCCTCAGATGGGCAAGACGAGCGAGTAGTTTGGTGAAAAAGTACCCACGCATGTGGGACTTTTGCACGCGTTGCTGCTGAGAGCCTGCCCAGTAAATTTCTGCACCTTCTCGAAAGTTGGCCGAAGCGCAGGAGACCCGTTTGGGGGGCTCTCTCCTTCGCTTCAAGTAGGACGCCTCCCCTCCTGCCCCAATGCTCGAGCGCGGTTCCGGTTTTTTTTGGTCCGCCTCGACGAATCGACCCCCTCCTTTTCCTCGTTTGAGGACCGGTTTCAATTGCCCCCGGGCCCACCCCCGTTTAAAATTTAAGGATTGGCGGTGGGGGCTATGCGCATTCGGCAATCGAACATCCAAATATTTCTCTTGATGGTGTGTGTACTCGGATGGGTGCGTGCGGCTCCGAGTCATGGTGCAGACGACCCGAGTTCACTCGCCCAGCGGATAGCGGCGCTGGTCGATGGGGAGAAGGGGGGCAAGTTCGGGATTCTTGTCGTTGATGCCGTTCGTGGCGACACCGTATTCTCCCGTCATGCGGAACTACCCCTCAAGCCAGCCAGCGTCCTGAAGATCGTTACCGCGGCAGCCGCGCTTGAATTACTTGGGCCTGAGTTCACCTTTCAGACGGAATTTTGGGGGACTCACGTCATCCCCGGCGGTGTGGAGACGTTGACCGTTGTGGGCGGGGGCGACCCGGCTCTGACAACGGAGGAGGTCTGGCTTGCGGCGCGGGAGTTGCACAAACGGGGCCTCCGTCGAATCGGGAAGGTGGTTCTTGATGAGTCCCGTTTCGTCTCGTTGCGTCCGGCATCGGGGCAGCGAGCATATCGCGCTGGTTCGGCGGGGCTCGCCTTTAACTTTAATTCACTCGGTTTAAAGATCTGCCCCACGACTTTAGGTCAGAATGCGATCGTTTCGGCGGATCCGTGGGAATCGGGTGCCACCATCACCGGTACGGTCCGTACCAGCAAGGGTGGGGAGTTACGGGTGGATGGAAAAGGGAGTGGATTGCGGTTCGTCGTCGGAGGTTCGGTCCCTCCCGGCGACTGTTTTTCGGTCTACCGGAGCGTTCCCGATCCGGCCGCGTATTTGGGGCGCACGTTTGTCGAGTTGCTCCGCTCGGTCGGGGTCCAAGTTATCCGCGGTGCTGCTCCAGGTGTGCGCCCCACAGAGGGGCGGTTGCTGTACCAGCATTCCTCGAAGCCTCTCGTCGATGTCCTGCGCGACCTGAACCATTACAGTAACAATTTTATCGCTGAACAGGTGCTTTTGGCGCTGGGGCAGCTCCCTGGTGGACAACGGGATCGCCAGGTGGGGCTCGACCGACTCATCGGTTACTTGAGTGAAAGAGGGGTGCCGGGAGAGCAGATGAGCCTCGCGGATGCTTCTGGGCTCAGTCACACCAATCGGTTGACGGCGCGGGCGATCGTGGCGGTCCTGCAGCATATGGGGCAGCATGCGGGGGTTGGTCCGGAGTTCGAAATATCCTTGTCCGTTTCGGAGAGGAATGGAACCCTACGAAGGCGAGATTTCGGTGGTGCTGAATCGATGGTTCGCGCCAAAACCGGTACCCTTGATGGGGTGAGTTCCCTCGCCGGATATCTGACCTCCGTGTCGGGGCGACGGTATACCTTCGCGATTATCGGTAACGAGCTCCCCTCGAAAGCGAGTGCATTGCGTCTCGAAGATCGTCTCGTTGAATTGTTGCACGAGGTGGGGTGAGCCCTTTACAAACGAGGAAGATTAGGGTGCGTACGGTGTCGATGTCCCTGGTAGTGCGCAAGCTCGCTTGCGTTAGTTTGGCTTTGCTCTCTGGATTCGTTCAGCCTGAGCATGGGCTTGCGCAGAACGCTCCCGCGGTGGCGCCCGCAAGTCTCGCAGTGGATCGCGCGCGCACTCCCGGGTTTGAAGTGCCGCTCCGGCTGCAGCCACGGGTGAATTTCTGGGTGGATATATTTACCCGCTACGGGAAAAATCATGCGGTGGTTCATCACCGTGCCTATCCGCAGATCGTCTTCGGCGTTTTCGACTTCTCGGCCGCTGCCGCGGAGCTCGACCCAGTCGCGCTCGAAAGATTCCGAAAAAGCGAACTGAATAGCTTTACCGCGGCATTGAGTCGGGATCTCGAATATCTCGGGACCGGTGCTCCCCCGCAGAACGAGCAGCAAAGGAAGCTTGTTCAGAGGATGACGGTGGTGCCGGGTGGTGTCCAAAAGTATCGGGATGCTGTGCGGGACGATCTCATTCGGAGTCAAACCGGAATCCGCGAAAAATACATTGAGGCGATTGAACGCTCGGGAAGGTACCTGCCGATTATCGAACGTATATTCGTGCAGGACTACGGGTTACCCCTCGAGCTGACACGTTTACCTTTCGTCGAGTCCTCGTTCGATTACAAGGCCTACAGCTCGGTGGGGGCCGCTGGTATTTGGCAGTTCATGCCCCGTACCGGCCGTATCTACATGACCGTGAATAATCTGGTCGATGAGCGACGCGATCCCGTTATCGCGAGTGAATCGGCGGCGAAATATCTTCAGGCGGCGTACCGTCGCCTTGGCACCTGGCCCCTCGCGGTCACCTCGTATAACCATGGAGTTGGCGGGGTAGCGAAAGCGGTGAAAAAAATGGGAACGACAAATATCGCCTCGATTATCGAGCACAGTAGCGATCGGCCCTTCGGTTTCGCTTCCAACAATTTTTTCCCCTCCTTGCTCGCCGCACTTCACGTCTATGAAAATCGACAGATCTACTTTCCAGGAATCGCGATTGAACCGACGATTCGCTACGAGTCCGTTCGGCTCAATCAGTCGGTTTCAGTGGCGCATGTGATGAAGCAACTCGGTATTTCAACTGAGTCTTTGCGGAACCTTAATTACGCCCTCGGCGAGTCGATTTGGAAAGGCCGGCAGGCGATTCCCCGCGGCTACTCCCTCAAGGTCCCTCCGGAGTATTCTGCCCGACTGGCGAATCTACGGGTGCCTGAAGCGCGCCCGCTCCCGTCGGCCCCTCCAGCGAGTTCGGTCTACGGCGGGACCGTCTATCGGGTGCGCAAGGGGGATACCTTGTCCGGTATCGCCAAGCGTTACGGCATTTCAGTAGCAAAGCTGATGGACATGAACGGATTGTCGACTCCAGTGGTCAAGACGAATCAAACTCTGATCGTCAAACCGCGTGAGTCAGGGCAGCGGATTGAAAAAACTCCGGCGCGCCCCGCCAGCTCGGTACGACGTTACCGGGTGAAGAAAGGAGATACTTTGTGGGATATCGCGCGGTCCTACGATCTCTCGCTTGAGAAGCTCCAGCGGGCGAACCCGGGGGGTTCTAGCGTGCGTCCAGGGCAGCTGGTGGTCATCCCCGACTAGTGGTTCGACCATTAAATTCTTTCACCTGCAAGGTAATAGAATTTATGCTCACCACTAGTCCTGAGTTAGTTTTTCACTCCGCGGGAGTGAAAAAACTTATTGGTCGAAGGACTAGTTCCCGTCCAGTTAGGTTTTCGCCTGCCCGAGGTTGGGCGAGTGGGATACAAGCGCGGCTAGGATTGTGGCGCAGATAACGGAGCAACGCATTGAGAGGGCCCGCTATCGACCTTGTCGACGCTTGGAGCGGGTTCGCCTTCGGGCTCGGTTCGACTGAGCTCATGCCGAGGGCTGCGCTCCGCGGGGCCTTTCGCGTGGTTCTGGACCCGCTGTGAGATGAACGAACTTTTTGGACGGGGCACTCGTTTTGAAACCACTTCTAATCAGGTTTCTTTGCTGCGGTGTCGAGGTCGTTATCGTAAAAAAATCTGATGTTCTCAATTGTGGTGAGGTCTATGACCCACGTGATTTCGTGCTGAAAGTCGAGGAGCTTCAATGACTGGGGCGTCACGCCCCCGAAACAGAGACGTCCGTACCGCTTAAGCCCGTCCTGGCAGACTACCTCGGCATCGCTGCCGTGGTTGTAAGCGGCCAGGATGACATCGGAAAGTCGCCGCTGCAGACCTTCCTTGGGCCATTCATCCGTGGGCTTCTCTGGTCGATGAAGCGCAGTGAGAGCCCGCCCAAAGCTCTTTAAGAGTTTGCGTGCCTCTGCGCGAACGAGAACGACCTCCGTCTTAGCGGCGATCTCTCGAACTATCCGTATGCCTTCAGCGGTGTCGCCCGTTTCGAAGGTCTCTTGTCCGATATCGATTTGTTTAAGCCCGTGCTCGACGCTGGCGAGGAGTTGAGCGATACGGGCGTGCTCTTTTCGAACGAGCGGAGGGAGCTCGGTCTGCCATTCCCGGAAGGCTGCGGCCGCCTCTGTGCGCTTTTCTGGGTCGCTATCGGTGATAAGCTCACCAAGCACTTTTAAAAGTCGTAGCTGCTCGCCCTCGAGCTTGTCGGCTGGGTTTACGGCTGGGACCTGCGGTTCGGTGGTCGGCTTAGCGCGAGTTCGCTTCTTCCCAGGCACCGGTGGTAGCGATCCCTCGAGTGTCGCGGAATCGTTGGAGAGCGCTTCGGCTTGAGCTTGTTCCATCACACGCGCCGCTATCTCGGTGTCTCTTCGGACGAGGCTTCTGAGGAAGGTTTCTCCTGCTGCCAGCGATTCCACCCGCCCCTCGGCGTGCTTGAGTCCAGCGAGGTACCCCGAGTAGTAGTTGAGCAACTGCTCCATCGCCCCGATGACCGGTTCGCCCCGCGGGGCTCCTTTTCGAAACGAGCTGATACAGCTCTCCCAGATTCGTTCCGCGACGATCAGGACGGCTCCCATCTTGGCACGGTCGTGAATATCCCCAGCTGACCAATCGAGCTGAAAAAAGGCGCTTGGTACCGGAGCGCGATGGGGCCCGCCCGGATTTGTAGTAAGGGGATTAATGAAGTCCGGATGAGCGAAGCCAACGCGGTCGGGGGTTGGAAAATAGCGCGGCCAGAATATGTTCGCGGCGGTAAGCGCAGCCGTCGGCACTAAAAGTCCGATCGTCTCGAGCCCTGTGAGGCTGAATGAGAGCGGGGGGCCGCGTAGTTTAAATGTCTCGATTATTCGCGCGGGCGCTTCGGGTGATTGCTCGAGGTGCTCGAGCGCGCGATGGGCTATGGCCGCGTGCCCCACAGCTTTTACGCCGTAGTGCAGGATGGCGCGGCTGAATCGGTCCTCCGAAAGGGCAACAAGCGATTCAAAATCGCGCTTGTCTAGCGATGGATTCCCCTCGGTGCCTGGGGTCGGATTCTGCTTTGGGCCCGTCTGCATAGGCCGCCAGTTTAACTGGGAAACGGTGGTGAATCAAACG
>JBILDU010000157.1:0-3548 GCA_044352465.1 Bdellovibrionota bacterium | reverse complement strand
TGACTACGTTCTCTCCCCCCCAGCTCTCCAGCTAGACCAAGATCGGTTTATCGCTCGCGGCTCGGGTTCGGTCATTGAGGCGGCCATTCTTAAGCACGGGAGATCTCACCGCGACGACCTTCCCGATGTAGCCTCGATCTCACGGTGGAGCCCCAGCGGGACCGACCTCACGGTATTTCGGGTGACGGAGACGGATGGAACCAAGCACCTCGTACTCTCCTCGAGTGACGATCCGGGGACCCCGTCGGGCGTCCACACCATCGAAACTATTCCAGCTACTCCGGAACCTCTCCTCTTCCCCAACCTGGAACGTTTCGCCGGTAAAGTCGGGCTCTACTTCGACCAGTTTCACCGCGCCCGCGGCTTTGAATCGGTCGCGCCGGAGAAGGTCATCGGCGCCTGCCCATCCCTCCTTCCCACGGTCGCCGCATATCTCCAGATGAACTTTGCAGGCTATGGGCCTGAGTGGCAGATCGGCCTCGAGCGGGTGATGCAGCAGGCGCATCTTTGTGTCGCGCTCATGAGCCTGTCCGACGGATCGCTTGACTCATTCATCCCCTCAAGCACCCCGGAGAGTATCGTCCGGGACCGCAACTTCTCCGGATTAATGATGACGATAACAGCGGAGAATTTACCCTCCGAGCGGGTTCGATCGAACCGTATTTTGAGATTCCTCAACGGTGCCTTGAGGAAGCTCGGTGCGCTTCCCGAGCCGGCACTGAAGCTTAATATCGTCGGGCCGGTTCTCTCCTGCGAGGCATGGCAGGAGCATCTGGGGCGCCTCTCCACCGATCCCCAGCGCAGTATTTTTTTTCCGGGAATCATCGGAGCTGTTACTGCCGATATCGAGCGCCACCACGGCGAATTGGATGCGCTTGCGATTCGTTCGATTCGTCCCCTCCGCATCTCATCGGACGGCGAGCTCGACACCGTTGTCATCGCGGTTGAGCATACCTTCGGTATCCACATCACCGAGCTTGCTCGCGCCCGTACCTTCGGCTTTATCCCCTCGCTGCGGCCGCTGATTCAGCAGTATTCGCCGAATCCCAAAGTCCGAAAGCAGTAAGGTGGCGATCTCAGGCTTCACCACAGAGGTGCCCGCCGGATCCCAACATCAGCGCGCCTGAAAAGGGGAAGGTCGGGGAATCAATGATACACGATCTTTTTGCTGGTAGGCTCCACCTGGATGTCCGTCTGCGGCACCACATTGACACCCCGCACGACGATCCGACCGTCAAACTCGCGGGCCATTCGCGCAAACTTACGCTGCAGCTGAGCTACCTTCACCGCAACAACACACAGGACAGCACCGAGAAAGAGGAACAGCCCCGCCACGATGGCAAGGATGAGTCGGGGCGCAAGGAGTGCGGCGATGCCCATGGCGACAAGGAAGATTCCCGGGATAAAGAGCAATCCGCTTCCATTCAGCTCGGTTCGCCACTGCTTTATCTGGAACTTCGGCAACTTCATTTTCTTGTCTCCTCAAGCCGCCTTTAGCGGCCGCGTCGATTCGTCGGTCGAGCACCGCTGCTCGTTCCTACTAAATACCTTTGACAATAATCAGATAAACCATTTCAATGGTCAATGTTCACGGCACATTGCAAATACTCTACAATTAATGGACATCGTCTCGCTAAATTTCAAGTATTGGGCGTTGCAAACGTTCGCGATGATGCTCACTGCGTTCGCCCTCCCGGGGCTGAAGGTGAAAGGCCCACTCGGGGCTTTTCTCGCAGTCGCGGCGCTAGCTTACGTCAATGCAACCTATTGGGACTGGGCGCTCTTCTTCAAACTGCCAGATTCAATCACCCTGAAAGCTGGCCTCCTCATCCTCGTGAACGGCGTCATATTTTGGGGGATTGTGAAGGTCCTTCCCGGGATTGAGGTCGAGGGGGTTTGGCCCGCACTCGTTGCTCCAATGGTGTTCGCCGTTCTCAGCGTCCTGATACCAACCCTCGCGGAAGAGATCGATTGGGGTAAGGTCGGCCACGGGCTCCTCGCGCTGATCGCGGAAGTGCGGGAGTACTTTGCCCAAACGCCCCCCTCGCCGAACGGTTGAAAACGATGCCCCTCGCTCCCGCTCAAGCTCTCGTCATCACCGCAACCCGTCGTTCAGTCCAGTTATTGACCGAGGATGGTCGCACCTTAAAGGGACGGGTATCTACTCACGCTCGCGACATTACCGTCGGTGACACCGTCACCTACACCATCGAACGAGACGAAGCTTTTATCTCCAAGGTGCTTCCGGCGAGAAACTACCTGGCCCGTGCCTATCGGGAGAAGAAGAAGAAACTTGCCGCGAATCTCGATCGCTTATTCATCGTAACCGCGACCGCACCGCTCTTTAATGAGATCTTCGTTGATCGTATTATCGCCGTAGCGACCCGTGACGACATTCCCTGTACCCTCATCGTCAATAAAACCGACCTGGACCTCGAATCAACCCTTCCGCTGGTGCGCACCTATGAGCAGCTCGATATCCCGGTCATCTATACAAGCGCACGATTCGGCGAGGGGATGGCGGCCGTTGAGCGCGCGCTCCACGATCCCGCTCTTCGGATCGTCGCCCTCGCCGGTGTCTCCGGGGTCGGCAAGAGCTCGATCCTTAACCATCTTGTCCCCGCCGCCGAAAGTCGCACCGCCGAGGTGAGCCATCGAACCGGTCAAGGGAAACAGACGACCTCACAGTCGCGCGGATACACCTATCCACGGGAAGGGGGCCCCCCTCTTTTGATCATCGATCTCCCCGGCATTCAGAAGTTCGGCGTCACCCACCTGTCCAAAAAGGATGCCGCCGGCGCATTTATTGAATTTCAGGAGCACTCGCGCGGATGTCGCTTCGGAGACTGTTCGCATACGGCCGAGGAAGAGTGCGGGGTAAAAGAGGCGGTCGATAGCGGTGCAATAGCGCTCTCTCGGTACATTTCATACCTTGATATGGTCGACGAAATTGAGGCAGCGCGAGAGTATTAAGACCGTGTAACTACGAAGAAGGCGATACTCTGGATTAAATCATCTCGGAAAGCGCCCGCCCTGTCCCTTTCTTCTGCGCCACTCCTCCCCCACATCGCTCCAAATGCCTTGCTTTACTGCGCCACTTGTCTGACCATCCGTGGTTAAGCTCCGAAGTTCCGTGAGGCATATTGGAACTGTCGCTATATTTTGAAGCGCTCAGTAGATATAATCGAAGCACTACCTATCATCGAGTTTGATTTGGTGACACGCTCTGACGCGATGACGAATCTACCCACCACCGAAGTCCGCTCCGGGGCGAACGCACTCCCCGAGTCGCACGAGCTCGTCATCCCCGACTGGAAAGAGGCGCTCAAAAGCGAACGGGAAGAGCCGTACTTCAAGGCGATTCTCAAGACGATCGAGGGTG
Source organism: Bdellovibrionota bacterium (assembly GCA_044352465.1). Classification (GTDB taxonomy): domain Bacteria; phylum Bdellovibrionota_C; class UBA2361; order UBA2361; family UBA2361; genus JBILDU01. The sequence continues at coordinate 166 of JBILDU010000157.1, read as the reverse complement.
AGCGCGCGGCCGGTCAAATTGTCTACCCACGCAACGCCGATATCTTTAATGCCCTCGCCCTCACTCCGTTTCATGCAGTGCGGGTAGTGATTCTCGGCCAGGACCCGTACCACGGTCCAAATCAGGCACACGGGCTTGCGTTCTCGGTTCAGCGTGGCATCCCGCC
>JBILDU010000056.1:0-19393 GCA_044352465.1 Bdellovibrionota bacterium | reverse complement strand
AGGAGCTCCGCGGCGATCTCGGTATCGCTCCCCCCGAACACGGCTGTCTCGAGGCGTGGGCCAAACGGGGCGTGCTGCTCCTTAATGCGACCCTGACCGTTCGGGCCGGCGCACCACAGTCGCACGCAAACCTCGGGTGGGAACGTTTCACCGACACGATTATTCGAGCGCTCAACGAGAAACGGGAACACCTCGTCTTCATGCTCTGGGGAGGATCGGCCCAGAAAAAAGGGGCGATGATCGACGGGCAGCGCCATTGCATCCTCACCGCACCTCATCCCTCCCCCCTCTCAGCCCACCGCGGGTTCCTCGGTTGTCGTCATTTTTCCAAGGCGAATTCGTATCTCTCAAGCCACGGGCTCACTGAAATCGATTGGCGGCTCGGATGAAAAGCCCACCACGTGTCGTTATCATCGGAGGAGGGTTTAGTGGAGCCGCCGTGGCGTTCCACCTTCTGCGGGCCACAGAGTCGTTTCACGTCACCGTGGTCGAGCCCGCGCCCCGCGTCGGACCGGGCCTCGCGTTCGGGGCGTGCGAGCCGTATCACCTCCTCAACGTCCCTGCCGGGCGGATGTCGCTTCTCCCCGATGAGCCGAATCACTTCCTTCACTGGCTCCAAACGAGTCACGATCACCCGGCGCTGGCGTATCTCACCCCGCCCGTCGAGGCGAACATCTTCGCGCCACGTCAGCTCTTTGGTGAGTATGTCGTCGCAACACTCGCAGCAGCGGTTCGAACAACCGGAGGCTCGTTCACCCATCGACGCACGACCGTTTCACAGATCGAGGTCACCGAAGGAACGTACCACCTGAGCCTCGCGGACGATTCGCGCCTCACCGCCGACTACGTAGTTCTTGCTCTTGGGAACGTCGTCCCTTCGACCCGACACCCGGCTTGTCTTCGAATCCTCGATCATCCCCGGTATTCCCACGATATGTGGCGCGAACGCCCCTGGGAAAAAGCCTCTCCACGCGAGCGCGTTCTCTTCCTCGGCACGGGGCTTACGATGGTCGACGGGGTGATTGCCCTGCGAAAAACGGGCCATACCGGCGAACTTATCGGACTCTCCCGGCGAGGTCTCCTCCCAGCTATCCATCGCCTGGGGAACTCCGTATCCCCGGCTCTTAGTCTCGACAGCGCCCCCACTTCGATAGCCCAACTCTGCGCGATCGTGCTGCGGAAGGCTCGCGCGGAAGCGGCCACGGGCGCTGGATGGCAAGCGGTGATCGATTCTCTCAGAGGTATCACCCCCCAGTTATGGACACACCTTCCTCTATCAGAGCAACGCCGCTTTCTGCGTCATTTGAAATCATATTGGGAGATTCACCGTCACCGCCTTGCACCGGAGCTTCACGTTCAGATCGAGGCGCTACGCCGAGCCAACGAGCTCCGCATCCTCGCGGGCAATCTTGTTGCGGTAGAGCCGCATGCAGACGGTTTCATGCTCGAGATCCGTGATCGCGGGGCCACCGCGACGCGGCACTTCACCGTTGACCGGATTATCAACTGCACGGGGCCCGAGGCGCGACTCGATCGCACAACATCACCCCTTTTGCGCTCTCTCTTTGACCACGAACTTATCTCCGCTGACCCGCTCGGCCTCGGACTCCGCGCAACTTCCGCAGGATACGTGATCAACCGCGCCGACGCGGTGTGTCCCTCACTCCTGACCCTCGGACCACTCTTACGGGGCTCGGCCTGGGAGACAACCGCGGTCCCAGAGATTCGAGTTCAAGCCGTGAACGTGGCCCGTGCTATCACCCGGGCCACAACGGACTCCACCAGGTAATTCAAACACGGCGCATCGGCGCCTTCCGTCCCGGCATCGCCAGAAAGTTACATCCAGGCAGGGCTGTGAGGCAGAAAGTTAAGGGACGGGGGCTTTACAACTCGATCTGCAAACCGATCTCGACGATCCGAGAGCTCGGAATCCGAAAAAAGGTCCAGGCGCGCTCTGCATTACGCGCCATGAAGGCGAATAGACGCTCGCGCCACACCGCCATTCCGGGAAGCCCGGTGGCCACCAGGGTCTCCCGACTTAGAAAATAGGTCGTCGTCTCCTCGGAGATCTCTATCCCATGCACTCCGAGGGAGGTCAGCGCCTCCGGTATATTGGGGGTATCCATGAACCCGTACCGCACGATCACCCCGTATACACCCTTGCCCAACGGATCTATCTCGATCCGGGCATCTTGAGGCACATACGGCACCTCCTCCGTAAATACGGCGAGGAGGATCGTAACCTCGTGTAAGACGTGGTGGTGACGCACGTTCTGCAAGAGCGCAGGTGGAACCAGCTCAGGCGAGCGCGCCATAAAAACCCCGGTGCCGGGGAGGCGGTTCGGTACCACCGCCACCATCTCCCGCATAAAGCGCTCGGTCCGAATCAGAACGCTGCGGAGCCTCTCCGTGCGAATCTGCCGACCGCGATACCACGTCGCCATAATACCGAAGAGGAGGACACCCACCAACATCGGGAACCAGCCGCCGTGACGGAATTTGCCGAGGTTAGCCAAGAGAAAGGCACCGTCGATCGCCGCCAAGACGAGGCTCAGCGGGACTACTCGCCACCACGACCAGGCCCAGTGAACCCGCGCTACGAACAAGGTCAGCGCCGAGGTTATCGCCATCGTGCTTGAAACCGCGAGGCCGTAGGCGTTGACCAGGTTCTCGGTGGACCGAAAATGATAGAGCAACCAGATTACGGCGCCGAACAAGACCCAATTCACCAACGGAATGTAGATCTGCCGCACAAGGGAGGCCGACGTGTGCCGAATCGAGAGTCGCGGGAGATACCCGAGCTGTACCGCTTGCTGGGTGATCGAGAAAACCCCTGCAATAAGAGTCTGAGAAGCGATAAAAGCGGCGCAGATCGCCAGCACGATAATCGGATAGAGATACTCAGGGGGTGCGAGCATGTAAAACGGATTTCCCGATGCAGTCGGATCCTTAAGGAGAAGCGCTCCTTGTCCAAAATAATTGAGCACGAGGGAGGGTAATACGATAAAGAACCACCCCCACCGGATCGGCTTTATCCCGAAGCGCCCCATCTCCGCATACAGAACCTCAGCACCCGTAATAGCGAGTACTACCGCAGTCAAAACAAGAAAAGCCACCTCGGGCTCAACGGAGAGAAAATGAAGCGCCGGCACGGGGCTGAGTGCTGCCAACACTCCCGGCTCAAGCGCGATACCCCGAATCCCTAGAACCCCCAAAGTGACAAACCATACAAGGAGGATCGGACCGAAATAATGGGGTAGCTGCCCCATCCCGCGCCGCTGCAGCACAAAAAGCGCTGTGAGGAGCGCCGCTGAGACCGGGACAACGTACGGGCTAAGGCTCGGGTCAGCCAGGGGTAGCCCTTCGACCGCACTCACGATTGAAATCACCGGTGTGAGCGCCCCATCACCGAAGATAAGCGCGGCGCCGAATACCCCGAGAAAAACGAACAGTCGCCGCACACCCCGAACACGTCTCAGCGTGTAGCGGTGGATCAACGCAAGTTGCGCCATTCCACCCCCCTCGCCACGGTTGTTTGCCCGAGCGACGAGAAAAAGATACTTCAGCGAAACAACGAGGAGGAGCGACCAAAAAAGAAGCGATAATATCCCCAGAACGTGTTCGGGGGTGAGAGGTATCTGATACGAACCGCTAAAGCAGGCGCGCAGGGCATAGAGCGGGGATGTTCCGATATCACCGAACACCACACCGAGCGCCCCTAACGTCAGGCTCACCGTTCCCGCTCGGGCACCGCGCTCAAACTGTTTCTCACCTGACATCATAACGAAAGCTTACGGAGCTATACGGGCTCGCTTAACTCGCGCCTTACCTTAATCGCGCTACCACCGGCGCTGCCTGAGGATCATGAGTCCCTTGCCCACAAAACTATGAGAGCCAAGCATCCGCCCCGCTGACACACTCCCTCGCTTCCCTAACGGACGTTCAGACGCCGCACCTTATCTAACAGAGTTCTGCCCCCTGGGATAGCTGTGTGACACAGAATATCAGTAGATAACCCAACTACCTCCAACTACTTACTCCTGTTATCCACACCACAGCTACCGCCCAGCTGAGCCGGTCATTGCGGAACTTTACCACCCCCACTATCGTCGTGGACGCGAACCTTTTTTTGGAGTGCTCTGCTTATGCGACGTTTTCTCATCACCCTTATTGTCTCGATCGTTCCAGCCACCACCTTCGCTGCGGATTACACCATAGACAACGACCACAGCTCGGTCGAATTTAAGATTAGGCATCTTGCTATCGCTAATGTAAACGGCGCCTTCGGGAAGTTTGAGGGCACCATTTCTTACGACCCCAAGAATATCGCCGCCTCGAAGACAACGGCGAAGATCTCCGCCGAGAGCATCTCCACTGAGAACGCCAAGCGTGACGATCACTTAAAGAACGCCGACTTTTTTAACGTCACGAAGTTCCCTGAGCTCCAGTTCGTGAGCACCGAGACCACCGGGACTCCGGAAGCTTTTAAAGTGATGGGCGATCTAACGATGCACGGCATCACGAAGCCGGTAGTTCTCGATGTTACTTATAATGGTAGCGCTAAAGATCCGTACGGCAACGATCGGGTCGGCTTCTCAGCAACGACCAGCCTCAACCGCAAAGATTTTGGGCTGACCTGGGGCAAGCTCACCGAAGCGGGTGCTGTCGTGGTTGGTGACGAGGTGAAGATCACCCTCGAAATCGCGGGAGTGAAGAAGGCGGCCTAAGGCAGGCAGCGCGCAGAGCTCGGAGCAAAATGATTTGTTACGAGCTCTGCCACATCACGCCCGAGTCGGTGACTGGATTTACATAGTTTATCCCGCCGGGATCCCCTCGAAATCCCTCGAAGAATCTCATTCACCTTAAACCCCAGCTATTTCTACGTTTCGCTCCAATACCTGTGGGGCTACCCCGGCTGCGCTCGTATCCGGCCCAAATAAGCTCCAATACCCAAGAAAACTTCCCTGAAGGCGCAGGAGAAAGTATTCGCCCTCATACCGTTAGGGGTGGTATCCTTTGGCTTGGTCGCCGTTTAATCAGGCGATCGTAGAGTGCCCCGCTATCTTGCCCATCAGTGACCGAAAGAGCTTGTTATTGAAGGAGTGTGTTATGTCCCATCGAAGTACTTTTGTCGTCATGTTATCCGCCCTACTGGCTGTTGTTGCCGCTCCTCAGCTCGCGCTTGCGGCTCCAACGACACGAAGTGTTCGGAACGAGGCCCGCTCACTTGAGAATGATATCGCCAAATTATTGCGCGATTTTAAAAGACTCTCACCGGCGAATCGGACGAAGGTTCTGGCGACCCTTTCAAAGCTCAGCGACACCGATAGCGACGGCGTACCGGATGTCCTGGAACTCACCCCCCGGTCCCGGTGTGACAGCGATTCCGATGACGATGGTCTCGATGACGGCGACGAATATCGAAACCGGACCAAGCCGGACGATCGAGACTCCGATGACGACGGGATTGAGGACGGCGATGATAGCAGTAGCGGCGGAACCCCAGGCTCGGTAGAGATCGAGGTGAAAGGCCGACTCGTGGCAAAGTCATCGACGGAGATCACCGTGGGAACAACTGTATTTGTCATCGGTGAGAGCACCCAGTACCGGCAAGGTGGGGTTACCAGTGGGCTGACTATCGACGATTTTGAAGTCGAGGCATGTGTCGAAGCAGAGGGAATAAGAAGCGGCGGGGTCAATACAGCCAAAAAGGTTAAATCTGACGACGACTGCCTATAAAAAAAGTCCCTCTACCTCTTTATACGCCGGACCGGCCCTCACTCCTGGGCCGGCCCGGCGTTTCCGCAACTTGACCTCCCCGTCGTAAGCTACGAATATAGGCCGGTGCACGCGCCGTTCAGATAGGCCGGCAACACGAGAGAGTCAGTGGCAGGCAACCTTTGACTGAGACGACCTCTGATTTAGGCACCCTCACAGATAGGTAATGGCTAAACCTCTTCCATCATCACCCTCTCCACTCGAGGCGCCCCCGGATATCCCCGCGCTCATGCAGCGCATACGGGAGCGGATCGCTCAAGACGTCGAAGCGAACCGGGATCGCTATCCCTCTCGCCCACCTTCACTCATTGGGGAAGGCGCTTACCGACTGGGTAGCCTGCAACACTCGGAGGAGCTCGCGTTCCTCAATCGTCACTACGCCTACGAGCTCAAATTCTCCCCTGATTCGATTACGACCCACCGCGGCGGCATCATCGGGAAGATAATCGTTGCAGCCAAACGTCGATTCCTCAATTTTCTGCGCGAGTCCCTCTTCCGCGATTATCTCGCTGGGGAGCGGCAGTTCCAAGAGAATCTCGTCCGCTACCTCAACGAGCTTGGCCGATATATCGATGCGCGGGACGCACACCTGGCGACGTCGCTCACCGAAAATCTTGGCACTCGTATCGCGCGGGTCGCTGACGATGCCCACGGCGCATTCATTTCGCATGAACATCGGACCGCGGCCGGATTTACCGATATCATCGGCCGGGTGAACTCCCTCGACGGGCTTGTACGCGGACTCGAGGGGATCATGAACAATCTCGACGCGTATCGAAATCCGTCCCCACCCCGAGCCTCTGAGAAACCGAGCGCAGGAAAGATCACCGCGCCGGATATCGGCTATCTGCTCCTCGAGAATCGATACCGCGGGAGCGAAACCGAGATCTCGCGACGGCTCGGGATCTATCCGCCGATCTTCCGGGAAGCTGCAGGATCGGTCTTAGAGATAGGCTCAGGTCGGGGTGAACTTCAACGGCTTCTCAAAGAAGCTGGTATCACCTCCTATGGGGTCGATCTTGATCCAGCGATGGTGAACGTGGCCAACGCAGCTGGCCTCGTGACCCAACACGGGGATGGGATCGCTCACCTGCGTGCATGTGAAGATCGGTCACTGGGAGGGCTCATCGCGATTCAGGTTGTGGAGCATCTGACGCGCGAGCAGCTCCACGAGCTCTTCGTACTGGCGCAGGCCAAACTCAAGCCTGGGGCGAAGGTAGTCTTTGAGACGATCAATCCGCAGTCGCTTCTGGCCCTCTCGTCGAACTACTTTCGGGATCCGACCCACGTCTGGCCGATGCATCCGGACACGCTCGGCTACATGGCGACGCTCGCTGGACTTGCGATCGTGGAGACCCGGTACCTCTCGCCGGTATCACCAAATCAATTACTTCGCGAGATTCCGATCGATACAACCCTCAAGCCGAACGTTACCGAGGCGCTCCAGCGTATCAACGCGAACATCGCCCAACTCAACAAGCTCCTCTACGGGTTCCAAGACTACTGCCTCATCCTTGAGGTTCATTAGCGATGGCACGTATCCTGGTCCTCGGGGTCAAGGTTCCGTTTACTCGGGGTGGTCAAGAGATCCTGGTTGAGACCCTGACCAAGGAGATTCGCACCCGCGGACACGAGGTCGATGTTCTTGAGCTCCCCTTCAACCCGCTGCCGAAACAGAATCTGGTGACCGCGGCGGCGATGTGGCGCGCGCTCGATCTTTCATCCTTCTGTGGTCAACCGATCGATCTGATTATTCCGACCAAATTTCCCAGTTACTACGCCCGACATCCTAAAAAAAGTGTTTGGCTCGTCCACCAACTCCGCTCGATCTACGATCTCTACGGCGGGCAATTTTCTGATATCGGGGACGATCCTCGCGACGAGGCGCTCCGAAGGATCCTCGTTGAGGGAGACACTCAAACCATCGGCGAATGTGTCTACCGAAGCGCGATCTCTCAGAACGTGGCGGATCGCCTCACGACCTTCAACGGCCTGTCCGCCGAGGTTCTCTACCCGCCTCTCCCCCTCGGCAATCGATATCGCAACGCCGATCCCGAGCCCTACATCCTCTCAGTCGGGCGATTGTGTCGGATTAAGCGACTCGACCTCATGCTTATGGCGCTCCCCCATGTACGCGATCTGAGGTTAAAAGTCGTGGGAGTCTCCGATGAACCGGGCACCCTCGAATATTTCAAAAATGTTGCGGGGCACTACGGCGTCGCCTCACGGGTCGATTTTCTCGGCCGGGTCAGCGAAGACGAGCTGATCGATCTGCACGCCCGCGCGACCGCAACCTATTACGCCCCATTTAACGAGGATTACGGCTACGTCACGATCGAGGCGATGGCTAGTGGGAAACCGGTCGTCACGACCCACGACGCCGGGGGCCCCCTTGAATTCGTTCGCCATCTGGAGAACGGATTTGTGGTGGATCCAACACCCGAGGCGGTTGGGCAAGCCTTTGATCAACTGGCTCAAGACCCTGCCACAGCCCGTGCGCTCGGTGCACGCGGGCGTGCCTTCATCGAATCCTCGGGGATGCTCGAAGGCGGTTGGGAGCGGGTTATCACAGCACTCCTGTCCCCCCTGGCGGCCCCGAAGGAAATACGACCATGAGCGCTCGCCCGCGTATCGCGTGGTTTTCGCCCCTCGATCCGAGGAGCGATTCAGTCGCTGACTACTCTACCCGCCAGATTTTACCGGAGCTCCGGAACTACTTTGAGATCGAGCTCTTCACCGACTGTAAGCTCACCCACGGGCTTGCCGAGCGCGAAGACCATTTTCTAAACGCGCATCGACGTCACCACGCGGCGCCGTTCGATCTGTTCGTCTATAACATCGAAGACCATCCCCGCGCCCGCTTCGCCCGCGCCCATCTTGGACTCATTCCGGGTGTCGTCTGGTTGCACGAGGCCGCCATCGGGGACTTCGGTGCAGAGGCATTTCATGCGAGCCCCTGGGAGCTGACGGTCGAGCAATTTCTCGAACCCAGTGCGCCGTTCAATCCCCGAACCAATCCCATTCACCCCCTCTGGCCCTTCGCTTACCGGGAACGCGCTTTATCAACCCTTGTACTTTCGAGCTCTCCGGCCGTCCTCAAGCGGCTTGAAGGTCTGTCAGGGCGGCGCCTCGAAGCCTCGCCGGGAGGACACCAAGCTCTCCACGTCCCCATGCCGGCAACCCTCTCTCGAGCGATTCCTCCGCCAAAAAAATCCGCGATCCTCCGGGTAGCCTCGCCCGCTCGCCCGGGCGTTGAGGGACAGATGCATAAGGTTTTTCCGGCCCTCAAGGCCCAGCACAGTGGATGGCTACTTACCTGGATGATCGACTCGAGCGAGCTCGTGGCGGCTCGACGGGTGATTGACGAATTCGCCGTCCAAACGCAGGTGGAGCTACGGGTAGGACGCTCACCGCAGCGGTGGGAGGAGATCCTCGCGGAGACGACCCTGGCACTGCACCTCCATAACTCGCCTTTCTATCGCACCTCACCCTATCTCGAGTTATCGCTCCTGGCTGGCCGTCCGGCAGTCGTCTCAAACCACCCCGGATTTAGTGAGATCTCGGAGGATCTTGTCCTCAGGATCGACCCGAGTATGCGCGGCGCGGCTGAACTACAGGGAATCTTTGAGGCGGTACAGGCCGGAGAGCCCGCACCCTGGGCGGCTCGCGGACAAGCCGCGCTCTCTACCCAACATACCCCGGCCCAGGTGGGGCAGACCTTACGAAAGATCTTTACGGAGCATATTCCAGACTACGCTGCGATCCTTGCCCGGTGGAACGGGGTTGAGCGAAGAGGTATGGCGGAGCTCGAAGGCGAAATCCAAGAGCTCCTGCGAGATCATAGCGGTGCGACGGTATCACCAGCCGAGCAGATTCTCGCGCCGTTTTTTCAAGAGTTCGGGGGACTAAAGCCGCACTGATCGGCTCACGCGGTAAGCTCGATTATCCGTTCAAGATGCTTTCGGAGCGGAAAGTTTGGCGCCCGTTCAAGCACGGTGCGGGCACACCGCGAGGCTTCCGCGATCTCACGCCGGTCAACGTGCAAAAGTGCCAATCGAAAAAACGGCTGCCAATCAACGGTCGAAGCTCGCGCCGCCGCCTCCGTATAAGCCTCTACCGCAGCACTCACTTCGCCTTTTTTCTCAAGGCGTAGACCCCGAATAAGATACGGCCACGCCCCCTCTGCTCCCTGAGCGATGATTCGCTCCAAGGAGCCCTCTGATAATAGCTCGCTGTCTAACAAAGCATCGTGATCCAGCAACAGAGTTTCTGGTGAGAGCCCCCCAACTTTCTCAATCCGACGAATACTTTCAGGCAACTGCGGTACGGTTGCGCTATCACACCGCGCCGCTGCCATTTCGCAGTACGCGAGCACCTCTCGTGCCACGACCTCCCAGGTGCGCCCACGTGCGTATTGTGCCGCACGACAACGCTCGATCATCCCGCTGCGATCACCCAGAAATCGCTCGATGCCCTGACGGAGAGCATCCGGAGTCATCTCGTCAAGGATCTCTCCCACCCGCGGCGAGAGATAATCAACGACACCTCCCGAGTTAAAAGCGATGACCGGACATCCGCTCGCTTGCGCTTCAACGACCGCAAGCCCTGCAGATTCCGGGGAGATCGAGGGAAAAACCAGAAGCCCTGCCCGACGGAGTTCCGCGGAGAGTCTTTGCTGCGAAACCTTGCCATGGAAAACAAGCCCCGGGAAGCGCTGCATAAACTCGTCTTTTTTCCGACTGAACTCCGGCCACCGGGTATCATCCCCAAACACGGCAAGCCTGAGATCGGGGAAATGATTTTTTAACATCCCGAAGACCTGCACGAGAACATGGATCCCTTTCGCTGCCTCCAGTCGTCCGATAAATACGAGCTGGTTCCAATCGCGACTCTCCGGTCCCGCGTACGGAAACTGCTCCGCCTCAAATCCGTTTTTCACGACCGCGAGCTTTTCGTCGTTTGCCCCCGTCGTTTTGAGGAGCTCGCATTGCCATGAAGAGACACACAAAATGTAATCAACGAGTTCGCTAATCGTGGTCGGCTCTAAACCACTCGGATGAGTTCCTGGGGAGTGATTGATGATGATCCGCGCACGGCAATTCTTGTGCTCACGTAGAAAGAGGAGGGGATGCGCCAACGTCGCGCATAAACAATAATACGGTCCGATCTCACTGAGGCGGCGCTCTATTCGGTGCAGGGCGTAGTCACCCCCGAAGTTCCAAAACTCGATACCATCTACCGTTGTCTCGCCCTCCGGTAGATTCGCGCACGCGATGACACGGTGACCGAAAGCGGCGATACGGCGCGCTAGCGCCAACGTCGCGCTCTCACCTCCCCCGCTGTTAACGCCGTTCGGAAAGACCTTCCAATCGTTAAAGAAAATGACGACGGCCGGCCTTGCGGAGATATCCATACACTTTTTTCGCAACCTTATTAGATACTTACAGCGAAACGAGCCGGCCTACGCCACCGCTAAATTAGATGCGCCGCAGCGAACCCCCGTTTCAGCTCTCTCGCCGAGTTGAAAAGAGAAGATACAGTTCCGTTCATGCCACCCTACCCTGGATCCAACTTTTAGCGGAGCGATACTCGTCTATAAATCGCTGCTGGCAGAATCTGAGACACCACTGCTACTTTCTAGCCCATGAGTATTCCCTCTCAACGTACAGCGTGGTTCGCTGTCATCGTCGCTGCGCTCGGCTATTTTGTCGACGTCTTCGACATCTGGCTCTTTGCGAATTTTCGGATCAAAAGCCTTACCGACCTGGGGCTCACCGGTGATGAGCTCACGACCAAAGGAGCGCTCATCCTCAATTGCCAACAAGCTGGTCTTCTTATCGGTGGATTCGTTTGGGGTATCCTCGGTGACAAGTACGGCCGGATGCGGGCGATGTTCGGCTCGATCCTCCTCTACTCCCTCGCGAACATCGCCAACGGATTTGTGGATGATGTTACTACCTACGCCGTCTTACGCTTCGTCGCCGGATTCGGCCTCGCGGGAGAGATCGGCACCGGAGTTACCCTCGTCAGCGAGTTGATGTCGAAAGAGAAACGGGGCTACGGAGTCACCATCGTCGCCACAGTGGGCGTAGCCGGCGCGATCGGTGCCGCATACGTGGGTAAAGTCATGGAATGGCGCTCCGCATTCATCCTTGGTGGTGTGATGGGTCTCTCCTTACTCTTGCTACGTGTCTTCGTCCACGAGTCGGGGATGTTTCACGCAACAAAAGAGCGAACCGATATCAAACGTGGCTCTCTGACGATGCTTTTCAACTCGCGGAATCGAATGATTCGCTTCATCGGTTGCTGTATGTTAGGTATTCCCGTGTGGGTTGTTTTTGGTCTCTACGGGGTATTTGCCCCAGAGATTGCGACGTCCCTCGGGATCGCCGGCTCAGTTGATGTCCCCTCAAGCTTGCTCTGGGCCTCGATTGGGATAACCGCCGGTGATCTCATCAGTGGCCTCCTCAGTCAGTGGCTCCGGAGCCGGAAAAAACCGATCGCCTGGTTTGTCGGTGGAGGTGTCGTTCTACTCCTCATTCTTCACAGTGGTGCGGTGCGAACCCCTGAGGAGTTCTATCTCCTCTACGGCCTCCTCGGATTCTCGGTAGGCTTTTGGATCTGTGGACTGGCCACCGCTGCGGAGCAATTCGGCACCAATATTCGTGCGACGGTGACAACGACGATTCCGAATCTCGTGCGGGCGGTAGTCATCCCCCTTACGGGGGGATTCTTGGTTATGAAGCCGCTCGTCGGTGTGGCTCCCGCTGTTTTCATTCTCGCGCTGATCGGCTACGCCCTCTGTCTTTTAGGGCTCTTTCTCCTCGACGAAACGTTCGGGCGAGATCTTAACTTCGTTGAATAACACCCGACTTTCGAGCGACCGAGCAACGCAGTCCCCGACGCCAAAAGGAACATCACTAATAATTCTCGATCGATATCTACGCGATTCTCGCACGGTCATCACGGAAGGGGGCGCCACTAACACCGCGTAATCAAACACCTTTTTCATGTCCACCTTTTGAAAGCGTCGCCTGAAGAAAGGCCTCGAGAAATCTTGAGTAATTTCCGACTTATAGAGGTGCCCCACCATAAGTTGTTCGTTGTTGTCCGGTTGTGATCACGCTCGGTCGTAACATCGCTGCGCTCGGTGCAAGTCGCTCTCTCGATCGAGCGACCGATATCGTTGCGCGCACCGCCGAACGACTCTCCTCAGGTCAACGGATCAATCGAGCAAGCGACGACGCAGCGGGTATCGCCGTCGCTGATGCGCTCAAAAGTCGCTCTAAACTTTTTGATGTCGCTGGGCGTAACATCAACGACGGCATCTCCGCTCTCAATATCGCGAGCTCAGCGATCGATTCTCAGGTAACTATTCTTCAACGGCTCGCCGAACTCGCCGAGCAATCGGCGAACGGAACCTACGGGACGACCCAACGAGCCAGCGCTGACCGCGAATACCAAGCCCTCGTTAAAGAATACGGACGAATCGGCGATGCCACGACATTTAACGGCATCAACCTCCTTCGGGCCGGAAGGGGGACTACGCCCGCATCTCTCCAGATCCAGACCGGAATCACCGGGCAAGCATCCTCTACCCTCGCGGTCGAGGGGGCAAACTCTGCGACGCTCAGTGGCACCGTCTATGCGGGCGAGATCCTTGGGTCAAGTGTGTTATTTCTCCCGTTTGGTCAGACATCCTTCGAGAGTTTCGTAACTACCTCGCAAGGTCAATACTTCGCAACTTCACTGACCGATAATTCGGGGCGAAACCGGGAGATCTTTCTCCAAGTAGCCTATCAAGAGACCGCTGGATATCTGCTCCTCGCCTACGCCCGTACCAGCGATATAGGACCCGATGGTTACGAATACAACGAGGAATTTCCGATTAACGGGCAGTCAAATCTCTTTCTCTTCGGTATCTACAACGCCTCTGGCACTTCAGTAACGATCTCGACCGCGTTCGACGAAGGGACGGTGAGCGGCTCTATGACCGTAGACCTCTCCGGTCTTACCCTCGCACGCTCTGGCTCAGCACCCGCCTTCAGTAGAATCGCGGGCGACGTTTCCGGCTCAACTGCGATAGAATTTTCCAACGTCGCCACAGTCACCGGCGCAAGATCAGCACTCACGCTGGTCAATGCGCGATTAGGTGAGCTCAGCGCCATTCAGGGCCGATTCGGAGCAGCACAGAGCCGTCTCGAAAGTTCGTTCCGCGGAGCGGAGTCGAGTCGAATAAACAACCTCGCGGCAGAATCGCGCATTAGGGACGTCGATATCGCTGAGGAGACCGCTCGCCGCACCCTTGCACAGATACGCCAAGAGACCTCGGCCCAAGTCCTCAGCCAAGCGGTCCGCCAACCGGAGATCGCCCTAATTCTTCTCCGCTCATAACCACCCACTGAGGAAAAGTACGAGGACAGCAGCTCCGAGCGTCACCCCACCGAAAGCCCGCCGAAGCTTCTCCCGATCAAGCCTCCGCTTCAGGATGATTCCGGTCACCATACCGAGCACTCCTCCCAAGATGAAGAAGCCGATCGTGACATCTATGGCGCTCCGGAGGTCCTCAGCATGGGCCAAAACTCCCGCGACCGCGATAAGAGAGACCGAGACTAACGACGAGGCGAGCGCAGTCTCAAACGCTATCGGTAACACCATCGTCAGCGCTGGAACGATAAGAAATCCTCCCCCTACTCCGAAAAGGCCGGAGAGCACACCCACGACAAAACCACCCACCAAAAGCTTACTCGCACACAGGAGGGAGAATCGGGGTCGTCCCATGAGACCGAGCGGGCACCGCAGCTCTCCCCACTCAAGGCGGTCACCGATACCACCCCCTCGCAGCATCGGATACCCCACACAGAACATGACGACCGCAAAAAGCCCCAGTGCAACCGTCTCACCAAGCTGTGCACCCAACCGCGCTCCGAGCGGCGCTGTGATAATACCTCCTACGCCGAGCATCAGCCCGGCGCCCCACAGCACCTCCCGCCGCACACCGTGAACCACCGCGCCGAAAGCCGCTATTGAGCCTACGACGAGAAGCGATATCGCCACCGCCTCACGGAATTCCAACCCTAATCCGTACACAAGAAGCGGAACGGCGAAGATCGAGCCACCCCCGCCGGTCAGCCCCAAAGAAAGTCCCACAAGGCTCCCGAGGAGGAGCGCCAGAAACACGGGCTATCCCCCCGTCCGGCATCGCGCCCCACACGTCCCGAACATGCCGTCGACGTGCACCGCCTGAAATCCCTCCGCGACCAGGAAGGCGGTGGCCAAAGAGGCGCGCTTACCCGAGGCACAATGAACGTAGAGGGTTTTCTCTTTGGAGAGATTCGGGAGGTAGCTCCGAAGACGGGTGTACGGCATCGAATGGGCCCCCTCAAGATGGTGCTCTTCGAACTCCGCTGTCGTACGGACATCGAGGATCTCTCCCGCTCGTCGTGCTGCGGTCGGATCGAAATCGGCAAAGTCGATACGCTCGGTTTGGGCCGTGAGCAGCCCCCCTTCCCGTGCATCCTCCAGGGTAATCCAACCGACGAGACCGTCGAGCCCGATACGATAGAGCTGCCGGGCGGCAAGCTCAACGTCATCCTCGTGTTCAACCATCAACACGATTGGGGTATGCGTCTCGAGAAACGAGCCCGCCGCCATCGCAAAGAACGTGGAACGGAGAGGGGCTGCAATGGCGCCGGGAGCATGGCCCGCATCGAATGCAGCCCGATCCATTCGCACGTCTAAGACTCTGGTGTCTGCCCTGCCTTGAACCTCCGTGAATCTCTGCGGCGAGAGACGGTGTCCCCGCGGCGCACCCCCCGTTACCGCGATGCCATCACGATTCACCCGTTTCATCGTCGCAAAGTACAGGGGTGGATTCGGCTGACCGTGAAGGATGTCCTTCACAAAGCCCTCTTTATCGACACCGGCGAGCTTTAATGCCCGATTAAACCGCCGCTCATAGCCGAGGGTCGTCATCGGGACTGCGCCAAGGGCCTTGCCGCACGCGCTTCCCGCCCCGTGAGCGGGGAGAATCTGGAGAAAATCCGGGTAGGCCACGAGACGCTGCGCCAGCGACTCCTGCAACGTCCGCGCCGAGGGTTCCATGATATTCTTGACCCCGGCTGCAGACTCTAACAGATCGGGACGCCCCACATCCCCAACAAAGAGGAAATCGCCGGTGGCCAATGCCATCGGCTCAGTCGCACCACTCCCCCGATCGGTGATAAGAAAGGAGAGATGTTCGGGCGTATGCCCCGGGGTGTGTACGACTTCGATCTCGATGTTCCCGATGTTAAAACGCTCCCCATCTCGAACGATGTGTGTATTCGGGCGATTCTCCGGCCACCGATAAGACCAATCGGCGCCCCCTTCGCCCGAAAGATAGAGATTCACGGCTGGATCCGCCGCAAACTCGGCCGCTCCGCTCACGAAATCGGCGTGAATATGGGTCTCCGCTACCGCCGTGATGCGCAACCCGTTTTCAGCCGCGAGGCTCGTATATTGGTCTATATCGCGCTCAGGGTCGATGACGAGCGCCTCGCCTGTACGCTGGCAACCGACAAGATAGGCATACTGTGCTAAATACGGATCGAAGATCTGGCGGAGCAACATAGAATCCTCCTACTTGATCGCGCAGCGAGATGCCGTACACCCAGCATTGCGGTTATTCCACGGCATCCGTGCAATCACCATGGCCATCCCACACGTATCGGTGATCCCGGAGAACACGAGGCCCGCGCCGATGAAGGCGCTGATAGCGTATCCCCATGGAGCGATAAAAGCACCCACCAACACCCCCAGAAGCACGAGACTTCCTGCAGCGATGCGGACCTGACGCTCAAGCGACATCGCTTTTTGCCCACGCACAAGCGGCAGCCCCGCGGCTTCCCATGCGGCGACTCCTCCCTCTAGAACAACAACGTTCGGTATCGTCCCACTCAATTTCTCGGCAGCCTGACGCGCTCTGTTTCCCGAACGACACACCAGCACACAGCGGTCTTTCCCGGCAGCAAGCTTCTCTACCGCGTGGACATCGAGGTTACTGAGCGGCTGCAGCACCGCCCCTGTGATATGGGCCTCTCCGTATTCCGCTGGTGTACGAACATCGATAAAGACCGACTGATCTTTATCGCTCGACAGAGCCGTGCACTCAATTGAACGAACCTCTCCCATCACCCCCTCCGATTTAAACTTTACTGCATCGCTATATAGCTATATACTAAGTCTCTATGACGCCAAAAGCAAGTCCTGTGCTCACCAACACTCACATTGAGGAGATCGCGCGTCTTTTCGGAGTGCTCGCCGAACCTTCCCGACTCAAGATTCTACGTGCGCTCATGGAGGGCTCCGCTACCGTTACCGAGCTCATCGAAGCAACCGGCCTGAAACAGGGGAACGTCTCGAAACACCTCGGGGTCCTCTTGAGCGCCCGCTTCGTTACCCGCCAGCAATCCGGCAACTTCGCTCGATATTCCATCAGCGATCCTAAATTAAAAGCGCTCTGCAACCTCATGTGTGGGCGGGTTGAGAGCGACGCCGTGGGCCGCGTCCGTGCGCTGCGCTAGCCCGCAGCGCCCACTAGTCCTTCGACCAATAAGTTCTTTCACTCCCGCGGAGTGAAAAACTAACTCAGGACTAGTGATGAGCATAAATTCTATTCCCTTGCAGGTGAAAGAATTTAATGGTCGAACCACGAGGAATAGACAATCCCGTCGTGCTCCGACATGAACGTTTTTTCGCCCGAGAGCCGATCCGGGGGTCGGAGTCCTCGCAGGGTCGCGCGAAAGTCCCCACGGGGTTGGGGGCTTTTGAGCGCATCCTGCGAGAGCGGAGCATACATGGCCCATCAAGCTGAGCGATGACACCATCCGACGTTTCTTTTTTAGTTGAAGGAGGACGCAGTTCAATCCATGATCAATAGACCGAGATTACCCCGCGGGTAAAACGACGACCATGATTAAGCAACCCCTCGCGACTGATTGGGACCGTCCCGACGATAACGACGTCGCTTTTTATCCCCTCTTTCTCGGATTTTACCAACGCCTTATCGCGGCGCAGCGATTCCTGAGGCCGGCGCTATCGCCTAACGAAATCGATATTCTCTCCACGCTCGGCGCTCAACCCGGTCTCAAAGCTCAGGCGCTCGTCGACCGTCTCCAGATCGGAAAGAGCACGATCTCTCGTAATTTGCTGGGCCTACTGGAGCGCTCGCTGGTTCGGGAAAGACGCGACTCAACCGACCGCCGAGGAAAGACGCTCTGGTGTACACCGCTCGGCCAGAGAGCGCTTGATAGAGTAGCTTCCGTAGAGACCCACGCTCTTACGCTTGCGCTGGATCCCCTCGAGCAGTCGGCGCACGGCCACTTGACCGAGCTCCTCGCCCGCATCGTCGACTCTCTCGACGGCTCACCCAATCGTCGCAATCTCTTAAAGCGCTCCCTTCCGCAGGTGGTACGACAGCTCGCCCGCGGTTTCGGCTTCAGCGGTTTTTCGTGCATGAGCACCGCTCAGTCCGCCGAGGTATGTCAGATTCTTCACCTCGTCTCGACGACGCCGAGCCGATTCGCCATGTACACATTGATCGACTTCATGGCGAACGATGCCACGACGACTTCCCGAACAGTTTCACGCCTCACGGCAGACGGGCTTCTCCGTAAAACACGGCGAGATCACGATAGTCGGTTTATTGAGTTATCGCTGACCCCCCGCGGCCACACGCGGGCCCAAGAAAACGCCGCCGCCGCCGAAAGCTTTCTCCGTAAAGCTAGCGACGTTTTGTCTGCAGAAGAGAGAGGTCAGCTCGCCACGCTGCTTAAAAAATTTGCGCTTGCTCCCTTTACCATCCCCGTGAGCGTTGCTCGCCGAGTCGTCGTCCGGCGAATTCTCGGTGACGCTGCGCGCCAAGAGGCGCGGCGCCTATTGATAGAGCTCCTTAGCACGGCGGACGACCACGACAACCTACCTGAGCGCCTCATCGCTGCGGACTCGCTCACCCTGGTCGCAACCAGAACGGATACCCCGCGGCATCAACAGAGCGTTGGAATCCTCGAAATTGCGGTCGATCGAGACACCGGCACCGCCGTTCAACTCCTTTGGGAGGATGCGCACGGAGCCGAGGTTCCAGCGGCCCTCCTTGCCTACGCACTCACCCAGACCCGCCTCAAGGCGATCCGACTCGATACCGCTCGCCCCACCCGCCCCTTGCACCGTGTATATCCAGAGCTCCGCAACCGCACCCCCCTAGTGATTACCCAGGGAGATTTAGCCTGGCTCACCCTGGCGCTCCCCAGTTGATAACCGCCCTAATACATAGCTGCACCTCGCAACTATATAAACCCAATCACCAACCCCAATCTGCCCAACCACCCGCTTCAGCTACATTTTTTGCACAAGCTTCCCACCGCCCGCCTGGTACGTCCCATCTTGCACCCTCAAGAGAACACTAGTTGCACCATACAGGTATATCGCCGGATAAGTCTTTTCTCCCCCACCGGAGATTGTGCGGGCGGAGTAAGGGCCCCCCGAAAAAGCCCGCGGTGTGTCTGCTGTACTAACCAACCTGTGGCAGAAGTCGCCCTAACGCACCCCTCAGAACCGCCCCCTGGGACTTCAACCC
>JBILDU010000122.1:0-7170 GCA_044352465.1 Bdellovibrionota bacterium | reverse complement strand
CAGTCACATCGCGGCCGGCCGCCCGACCGAGACGTTCGTGCACCAACGCAAGGCGCGCGTTAAGCCGCTCGATAAGCACGGTCGGCTCGATCGAACGCAGGCGCGCCTCCATCGCCATCAGCCGCAAACGTCGCTCATCACACGCCGCTGACCCAACACGCAACAGCCGACCTTCAAGCTCGTCGAGCATCTGGGCACGCGGCTCAAACCAACGCCCGGTATCGGCGAGCCGTCGAGCGAGATCGGCAACTTGTTTTAAAAGGTCGCTCCGTTTGGGAACGACCATCTCAGCCGCTGCCGTAGGTGTCGGCGCGCGAACGTCAGCGACAAGATCAGAGAGCGCGACATCAACTTCATGACCCACGCCGGAGACGACCGGTATCTTTGAAGCGAAGATGGCGCGCACGACCACCTCCTCGTTAAAGGCCCATAGATCCTCGAGTGATCCACCACCCCGCCCGACGATGATGACCTGAGCCCGGCCCTCTGCGTTGAGACGTCGAATCCCCGCGGCGATCTCCTCTGCCGCACCGGGCCCCTGCACACGCACGTCCGCCAAACGGACTTCGGTTGAGGGCATCCGCTCCTGAATCTTTACCATGATGTCGTGGATGACGGCTCCCTGCCCTGCGGTCACTACCCCGATGACCGTCGGGAAAAAAGGTAACGGGCGCTTTCGCTCTGGCGAAAAGAGCCCCTCAAGTTCGAGCTTTGCCTTGAGCTCAAGAAACTTTTTCCGGAGTAGCCCCTCCCCCGCCAGAACGATCCGGGTCGCAACGACCTGGAGTCGTCCGTTTTTCTCATACACACTTGGGCGACCATGACACTGAACGGCGATACCCGGTTTTAACTCAAAGGTTAGTCCCCGGGCTGACCCCGCCCACATCACCATGGAGAGCTGAGCGTTGGGGTCCTTAAGCGTCAAATAGAAATGTCCGCTCTTGGCCTTGGTCACCTCAGAGAGCTCCCCCTCCACGCGCACCTCGGGGACAGCTCCCTCGAGAACATCATTAAAAAGGCGATTAACCTCGGTAACGCTGAGATACGTTTTCTCCATCGGCCGAATTAACGCACAAAAACCCGAAGAAAAACAATAACTCTGACGATATACCTTTCCCACGCTCGACGTGCAGGGGAAAATGATGGGCAGGAGGCTTCTTCGCCATGCCGCTCGGCAAATCACAGTGCCGGGAGATACTATCACCGGCGAAACCAGCTGTGCTGGTCAGTAAGTTCGCGATATGAAGATCTCAAAAGCGACAAAGATAGTTGAGAACCGTGCGCTGCCCGTGCGCCGGGTGGGACGGTCGAGCCCTCTATATCTCGAACAAGCTCAGCGATTATGGCGTATCGCGATTATCTCCCTTCCGGTCGATGCGCTCATCCTTCTGACCCTGCCACCCTACCTCATCGCGAATGAAACTATCGGGGGGGTCCGAACGCTTAGCCTCGTCTGTGGAGCGCTCGGCCTTCTCGGGCTTTGCGGTGACTCGTTGTTTCGAGCGCTCGAGCTTCTGTGGGGCACGCGGCGATCGGTCTCAGACTTTCGACGTCGTCACGGCACCGCACTGGTGGTTGTATTTACCGTGCTTATTGGAATAGAGGTGATCCTTCACTTCGGCCAGTTCGGTTGGATCGTCCTCGGCATACTCGCAGTCATCGGGATACGCGCGTTTCGCGAGCTGTCACGTCTCCTCGAGGAATCGCAGGCGCGCGAAGCTGCGATCGACCGGGATCGACTCATCCTTCTCGAACAGCGCAATACCCAGATGTTTGGCCTCAATGTTGCTCCGATCCTCGCCGCTCGCCTCTACGGATTTTTCGGCGCGGTGTGTGCGAGTCAAGTTTCTAGCGGTGGTGAAAAATGGGGCAGCTACCTCACCGTCTTTGTCATCACGTGCGCCGGTCTCCTTGCTCTTACCCCTGAGCCCCACCAGTTTATCGACCGATGCCCACGCTGCTCACGCCGTGGCTCACGGGTGTTACGCTCGCTCGGCGGCTGTCCAGCGTGCCTGCGTGAGGAATTCCAGATTAAAACTGACAGCGCTCAACCGATGAGCGCCGAGCGTAATTTGGCGAATAACGCCCCGGCCCCCGAAGGTGCGACATCGGAACCCTCAGCCGAAACCGGCGTTGGGAGCGCCGCCGCTTGGCTCCGGCGATTGACCCGACTCTTTAAAGACGTCATGGGTGCGGGTGACAAACGAGACTGAACGGTCTCCCAATACTCACCGCTCGAAGAAAAGGTCGAGACGACGATAGTAGTTGGTCTCGATCCGTTGGGGGGGATTCCCGCCAACGGAATCGCCAGGTGTGTCTGATACCATCGTCCCACCATCGCTTTCCCTCGAAGGGAGAGCTGAACGGCGACGACCGTCCCTGCAAGCTCGCTCGGGGAATGGCTCTCCGTCAGAGGCGCTCCGCTCTCATCAAGGAATTCGTAATGCACCGTCAAACGGTTCACCGGTAGCGCACTTCGCGCAATGTTGAGGGTCACCCGCAGCACCGCAGCGGTCCCATCAGCGCGCCCCTCATCGAGCTCAAGCGCCACGATCTGTGCCGGAATTGTGGGACGCTGGGCTGGGAGAGCCGCTTTTACCTCGGCGACAAAGTCGCCCCCAATTCGTCGAGTGGTTTCAAACAGCGTCCTTCCTCCATCGTTCGCAATCACGACCCGCGCTATAATATCCCGGTCAGCCGCACTCCGAGTCTTCATGAACCGCGCAAACTCGCGCGCATCGAAGACCGCCCGAAGCGGTTGAATCTCACCCGGCGGGCGACCGCTTTCACCACCGAACCAGAAACTACGCGTCACCGGTCGGTCAGCTGCACCGGAATTGAGGACCGGGGAACCGTCACGACATTCGAGCGACACCATCATCTGATGACGGGTATTTTCCCAATCGTGAACACCGATCAATGCAGTTACCCCGAGGGACAGCTGACCTTGGTGCTCGAGCGTAGCGATCGAGACTCCGGCAACGTCGATGGCACCGTCCGCGACGACATGCGGCTCCGGAGCTGAGAACTCGGCGTCCACCGGGATCGCATTCACCTCAACATCAAGCCGCTCGAAAGCCCCACAGATAATCCGTCGATCGGGCGAGCGAACGACAAGCTCAAGGAGAAGGCGGTGTGGTCCTGGTGCAAGATCGAGCTCCTGGAGCACTACCCCCGCGCGAATTCCGGCGAGGTGACTCACCACCTGCTGGGGGAAAAGCGCTACGTGCGTAAGCGCCGCACCGTGTGGGCGACCGGCCCCCTCGTCTTTTCGCTCGACGAGTCCGCCGTCTTCGCGACGTAGAAAAAACTCAAGGATAGCCCGCCGACCAGCCATGCCGACGAGTGCTATATCCACCGACGACTCGAGGACCTGATTTTCCCAACCGGGGTCCCCCTCAAACCGCACATGACTGCCCGCGAACGAAATCGTATCCCCGCTCACCGGATCGGCTGGCCACAAGCCCAAAGCTTGGGGTGCCGGTACCGGGAGCACCTGACTATCGTTCGGAGGAATCTGGATCGTCTCAACGAGAGCGGCTGAGACGAGCAGCTCGCCCCGGTCTGAATAGATTCCCACTTCCAGTTCGATTTCGTGTCGCCCCGAGGGCAGGTGGAGTGCTAGATACGGCACAAACTGCTCCACCCGGTCGACATAGACTCTTTGACGACGGGGGCGAATCGGAGTAATCGCCGCGAACGGGCGTGACGTCCCATCACTTTGCAGTGCGGCTGAATCGGTCTCATCGCGCCACCCCTCCCAGCCGGGGCGGGTCTCAATCGGGGCGCCGTCGCACCGCGCTGTAACCTTGAACCACACCGTTTCGTGTGCGCGGGCGATGAAGCGGAGACCACAGCTCACGCGCATGCCCTCGACCCCCCACCGTTGAGCATCGTGCGCAACGTGGAGGTTAAACAGCGCTTCGCCGTCGCTCTCGATGAACCCTTCGCGGCGACAGGCAGCGATGTTCGCTCGCCGGGTTGCATACCACTCCACCACAGTGCGCAGATCGTTCAGCAGAGTCCCTTCGTCGAGCGCCTGCCCCTCTCGACCGAGGGTGAGCGCCACCGCGCGACTATGCACACTACGAATGAGGCTCTCAAAGACCGGCCCACACCACAAACGCTCCACGCAGCGATTCAACCCGACGGAGAGATTATATGAACCGCTCTCCGCTTGGACGATACGACGGAGGATCGCGAGCACTCCGTGCGCGCGTTCGGCAGGGGTCACGGTGGATACCGCGAGCGTCGCCACTAATGAATCGAGATCGCCCGATGAATCGAGGAAGACTTTGTGAGGCGGCTCCCCCCGCACCACCTGCTCACGAGTATCAAGCGCAACAAGCGCGGGGGAATTTCGATCTGCTTCGCCAGAGGAATCCGACGGGATATTTGGAACGGTATTCATAACAACCTAAAGTGGGGAGAACCGTAGCACGCGTTATTTTGCTGCACTAGCCTGGGGTGACCGCTGTTCTGCTTAATCTTTCAAAAACAATGACTTAGCGTACCGCTGTCAGTTGAAAAATCTCGCCGATTCGGTATGATAGGGCGCTTCGGGGATAATGCGACACAAGGTCGCACTGTCGGAGCTTTAAAGCATCGAGCAGGTTTCCTCAACGGGCTTTTTTTCGATCTAAAAAGACCTCTTCGAATTGAAGTCCCTCTGAGCTTTTAAATATCTTCCAGGGAGTCACCATGGCCGTAGAGATTAAGATGCCCCAGCTAAGCGACACCATGAGCGCGGGGAAGATCTTAAGCTGGAAGAAGAACGAGGGCGATCGGGTCGAGCGGGGTGACATACTCGCTGAAGTTGAAACCGACAAGGCAAACCTCGAAATTGAATGCTTTAATCCTGGAACGATCCTTAAAGTCGTCACCCCAGCAGGCACGAACGCCAAGGTCGGAGAGGTCATCGCTATCATCGGGCAACCGGGCGAGCAGGTAAGCACCCCAGCAACCGGAGCCTCCACCGCGACCCCGGCTGCCCAACCACCCCCTGCAACACCGACGGCAACACCGCTTGCGAGCTCGCTGGTAACCTCTCCGGCGCCAACGTTCGTCTCGAGTATGGTGCCGCAAATTTCAAGCAGCGCCGATCGAATCAAGGCCTCCCCTCTAGCGCGGAAAGTGGCGCAGCAACGGAATATCGACCTGGCAACGATCCAAGGCTCGGGACCAAACGGACGGATCGTCCGTGACGACGTAGAACGAGCTGGCAGCGCAGCGCCCGTGACTCACGTCGAACCGACTCGGCCCCAACTTCACGCCGTCGCCGCACCGGCGATACCCCGGGCAACCTCTGAAGCAGGGGGCCAACGCCGCCCCTTCTCGAAGATGCGCGAGACGATCGCTCGGCGAATGCAGGAAAGCGTGGTGCAAGCTCCTCATTTTTACACCACCACCTCTATCTCGATGATCCAAGCGTTACGGTTGCGCGGGGTGCTCAAAGAGCGCGCCGAGTTTAAAGGGATCAGCGTGAACCATCTGGTCGTCAAAGCCGCCGGCTATGCACTCGCGAAGGAACCGCGCGTCAATTACGCGGTCAAAGACAACGAAGTCTACATCCCCAACCAAATTAACATCGGGATCATCACCGCTATCGAGGATGGTCTGCTCATTCCGGTGGTCCGCGAGGTCGACACACTCGCGCTCAAAGATCTCGTTTTTGAGGCCCGCGCAGCGGTAGAGCGAGCCAAGGCTGGTCGCCCGAGCTCAACCGATCTGACAGGGGGAACTTTCAGCATCTCGAACATGGGAATGTTCGATGTCGACAGCTTCACCGCGATAATCAACCCAGGCCAAGGCGCGATACTCGCGGTCGGCTCGGTACGGGAGGAGCCGGTCGTCCAGAACGGACAGATTGTTATCGACCAACGTATGAAGGTGACCCTCTCAGTCGATCACCGGATTATCGATGGCGTCATGGCTGGGACGTTCCTCAGGCACTTCAAGGAAGCGCTCGAGATACCAGCACTTTTAATGTAACCCCCACGGGCACACACACGAGGACGTATGGCTGTCGAGGTACCCCGAGGAACGAAACAGATCGTCAAACCAGCGTGGCTGAAGGCGCGCGCACCAGGCTCACCCGAGTATCTGGAGACGCGTGGCATCGTGCGTGACCTCAAGCTCCACACCGTTTGCGAGGAAGCACGCTGTCCAAACATCGGGGAATGCTGGTCACACCACACCGCCACCTTTATGATTATGGGTGACCTGTGCACCCGTAAGTGCCACTTTTGCTCGGTAAAAAAAGGCGATTCCTCGACCCTTCAACCACTCGACCCGTTTGAACCGGAGCGGGTCGGCATCGCCGTCAAAGAGCTTAAATTGAAGCACGCGGTCATCACGTCGGTCGATCGCGATGACTCGTTCGACAACGGCGCGAGTCATTTCGCCAAAACCGTCGCGGCGGTGCGTAAGCATGCCCCCACGTGCAAGATTGAGCTTTTGATTCCCGATCTCCAAGGCAGTCGAAAAGATCTCGAGATTATCGTTCAAAGTGGGATCGACGTCCTGAACCATAATGTCGAAACGGTGCCGCGGCTCTACAAAAAAGTTCGCCCCGGGGCGGGCTTTATTCGCTCCCTATCGATTCTGCGATGGGCGAAGGAGATCGACCCAACGATCATGACGAAGTCCGGTATAATGGTTGGGCTTGGAGAAGCGCGCGAAGAGGTTCTGGCTCTCATGGACGACCTGCGCGCCTCAAACGTCGATATCATGACGATCGGTCAGTACTTACGCCCCTCGGAGCGGCAGCTCCCGGTCAAGGAATTCGTTACTCCAGAGGAGTTCAAAGGATACGAAGAGGCGGGGCTGGCCCGAGGTTTCAAGTTCGTCGAGTCGGGGCCGCTCGTCCGCAGCTCCTACCACGCCTGGAAACACACGGTGGATAAGCCGGTGGAGGAAGCAAAGCCTGAGTAGCCCCACCGCGACCGACGGCTAGCGAAGAGGCAGGTGTAGCGACGTCAGGGGGCCCCCCCACCGGGGCTACCGCGTTGTTTTTGATTAATGAGCCCGAAATGGGGGGCATGTCGAAGCGAGCAAAAAATCTCGTCATCTTTGGGCTCCTCCTCGGACTCGTGTGCGGGCTGGGGATCGAAGCGCTCCGAAGCTTTGCCGCTCGCGAGCTCATGGGGATACTTGAGGACGAGGTCCGCG